>NZ_JAVKSH010000053.1:0-23789 GCF_039583805.1 Mycobacterium sp.
GCCCGAAACACAAAGCAAAACAACAACATTCACAGACACAAACCTTAACCCCAAACTATGCGGAAAACGGGGCTAGGTGAACAGATCCACCAGGTTGCCCAGTGTTCCCAGGGCTGCCTCGACGACGGGGGCGAGTGCACCGAAGGTGAGCACGAACGGAACCAGCGCCGTGTCGGCGGCGATTGGATCACCGATCGCGCCGAGCAGGTTACCGGTGTCGAGCTGATCCGTGATGATGCTTTCGTCGTACAACGGCAGGTCGAAGACGACGGCGGTGACTGTTCTGACAACCTGGCCCAGAGCTGCATAGTCACCCGAGACGGTGCCGGCGAGATCGTCGACGATCGCGATGGGCGACGAGGTCAGCGTCGCATCCGAAGTCGGGAAGCCGAGGTAGGCGCCCAGACTGGACAGGAGATATTGTGAGGAACCGTTGACATCAAACCCAGACGCTGACGCCACCTTCACCAGCGTCGACAGTGCCGGGTTGTCCAGGAACGCAGTCAGCTTGTAGTTGTCCGGGCTGAGCAGTTGGTTGAGGGCGTCGATGACTCCCCGCTGCAGACCGTTGCCCAGCGCGGCGATCACCTCGGGCAGGGGCAGATTCGTCGGGAACAGCCCAAACGTGGTGGGCACATTGGCGTATCCCTGCGACCAGCCTTCGGTGATGCTGCCGTAGCCCAGGTCCACCAGGATCCGGGTATCAGGTTCCAGCAGGTCATAGAGCGGCTGACCGACCACCGGCAGCAACTCCAGTGGTTCCAGCAGAGGTAGCTGTGGATTCGGGATTATGTAGTAGTCGGTCAGGGTGTCGGCCGCGGACGTCGGCAGTGGCTGCGCCGACGCGATCTGCTCGGGTGTCAAACCCAGGTATAGGCCGTGCGCCAAGATCAAACCGAAAAAATCGTTGAGGTCAGATATCGGGTCGATCGGGTATTGGGGGAAGTCGGCGTAACCGTCGTATTCGATCGTGTAAATATCGGTCGGGTAGAGGTCATCCGGCGTCGCGCCGTTGAACGTGATGTCCAGGCCCGGGAGAGATGGGCTGGTGCCGGCCGGCACGTCGAAGCGTTCTGCAACTCCGCCGTTGGGCGCGTTGGGATCACCGACCAGCACGAAGTGCACGTCCTCGCTGGGCACTCCCTGGCTCGCGAGCTGCGACATGGTCAGCGAGGAGACTGTGGAACTCTGAGACCAGCCGAAAACCACTACGGGGTTGGCGGCGTCGACGTGTCCGCCCGCGATTTGGTCCTGGATATCGGCGTCGAGAAACTGTTGGTCGTGCGCCAACGTCGTGTCGGTCGTCAGGGTGAGCGGGGAAACCGGAAAGGGGTCCTGGGGCAAGAAGGTGGCTTCGGGCGTCCCGGTGAAGTCGTGCGGCTGCAGGAACAGCGAGTCGGCGGTAGCTACGTAGGACGGGGGTGGTGTCGCGAAGCCGCTGGGACCCATGACCAGCGCCGTGCCATCCCCGAGCGGCGAATCCGCGCTGTCCACGCTACGTAATGCGACTGTCCGCGCCTGTATGTTCGGCGCCGGGGACACTATCGCGGTGATAGCGATCAGACTGGCGCCCGCGACGGCGATGGTGAGAGTGCCACGAAGCACGGGATTATCCATAGCCACTCCTGACTAGCCGCAAAGGCAGCGGCGGTGACCGCAATCACGATAGCAAAAGCTGAGAGATAAGGTGGGCGTATCCGAAAACCCGCATGCCGGGTCGTTTGTCGACCGTCACGTAATTCCCCAGGGCTGCCGTCACGGAATTCCCCAGGTGCGGGCCTCGGTGGTAGGTCGTTCCTTTGACGCCGCGGACTCAGGGGTTCGACCGAAATCCGCTGGACTGGGCTCGATTACGCGCTCATGAGCGTGCCGGTTACATAAACCGTCGTCGCCAACGGCCCTGTGGCCCGAAAGTCTTGCAGCCCATACCGCGTCGCCACCTCGGCCACCGGCGAGCGGGTCACCTGCCAGCCCCGGGCGCTCAGGTACTCGCCCACGTCGTTGCGCTCACCGCTGAACTGCAGCGACGGCATGTCCAGCCCGAAACCCCGCTGCTGCCAGGTCGCGGTGATGGCCGCGACCTCGTTTCGGTCGGACGTTGTTGCGCCGGTGTCGTAGTCGGCTGCGACCGCGCTGCCCATCGCGCTGAGCCCGGTGATGGCGTCCAGCAACCGGTCCTGGGCGTCCGGCGGCAGGTACTGCAGCAGCCCCTCGGCCGACCACGCCGTCGGTGCGCCGGCGTCGAAGCCCGCGGCGTGCAGTGCGGCCGGCCAGTCGTCGCGCAGGTCGACGGCGACGGCGCACCGCTCGGCGGTCGGCTGCGCGCCGAGCTCGGCCAGCGTGGTGGTCTTGAACTCGATCACCTGAGGCTGGTCGATCTCGTAGACCACCATCCCGGCCGGCCACGCCAGCCGGTAGGCGCGGGCGTCCAGGCCGCAGGCCAGGATCACCGCCTGCCGTATCCCGATGGTGGCCGCGTCAAGGAAGAACGTGTCGAAGTACTTGGTGCGCAACGCTATCCCGTCGACCATCATCTGTACGAAGGCAATCGACTGTGCGTCCATGCCGGTGGTGTCCAGTTCGCCGGTGACCTGCCTGGTGAAGAAGTCGATTCCGACGGCTTCGACGAGCGGTCGCGCGAATGGGTCGTCGATCAGGCCGCGCGGGTCGTTGCTGGCCAGCGCCCGGCCTGCGGCGACCATGGTGGCGGTGGCCCCGACGCTGGAGGCCAGATCCCAGGTGTCGTCATCGGTGCGTGCCATGGCCGCTACGCTACGCCGCGACAGCCGCCGTGATACACGGCCGTGATACAAGTACGTGATGCGCGCCACCCGCCTCACCTTCGACGGCCACATCGCGGGATTCGGCACCGGGGTGGGCGTGCGCGTCGTCGTCGGCGCCTGGTCACGCTCCCCGTTCGGCGGTTTCACCGACGTGATGCTGCAGACTCCCGACGACCGGCGCCTGCTGCTGGCGCCCACCGCCGAGGTCGCCGAGTTCGTCGCGTCGAGCTACCACTTCGACGACGTGGTGGTGGCGCCGGTGGCCGCGCAGCGCAGCGCCGACACGCTCGCCGTGACGAGCCCGACGCTGGAGTTCGTGGCGACGATCGGCGGTCCGGCGCCGATCGACCGGCTGCTGCGCCTGGTGCCGGCCCGGCTGGCCGGCGCGCCCTGGTGGTTGCGCGCCATCGAGCCGGTCGCGGCCCGGATCCTGCCGGGTGTGCACACGGCGGGCACCGCGGGCAACGGCCGTCGGGAATACTACGGGGTCCGGCGTTCCCGGCTGGTCACCGCGATCAGCGGGCAGTTCGACGGGACGGACCTGGGCGGTCTGGCACGGCTGGAGCCGCCGGTGCAGTTCGGCTTCGCGTCGGCCCCCGCGACACCGCAGATCGTCGCGGTGACCACCCGTATCGACCTGCCGGCAGCCGGCTGACGTGGCAGCCGATCCGGATCAGGGCGGCTGAGCATCGGACGCGTCGCTGAACCGTGCGCAAGGCAGACTGGGGTGATGCCGACCGTGTTGTGGTTCCGTCGCGACCTGCGCCTGGGAGATCTGCCGTCGCTGCTGGCGGCCGCCGAGGGGCAGGAGGTGCTCGCGTGTTTCGTGCTCGATCCGCGGTTGGAGGCATCGCCGGCGCGACGGCGCATGCAGTTTCTGGGCGACTCGCTGCGGACGCTGCGCGAGGGCCTGGATGGCCGCCTGCTGGTCACCCGCGGCCAGCCCGAAGAACGAATCCCGTTGATCGCCAACGAGATCGGCGCCTCGGCGGTGAATGTGTCGGAGGATTTCGCGCCGTTCGGCCGGCGCCGCGACGAGAGGGTGCGCCAGGCCCTGGGGGAGGTGCCGCTGGTGGCGACGGGATCGCCGTATCTGGTGTCACCGGGGCGGGTCCTCAAAGACGACGGCACCCCCTACAAGGTGTTCACACCGTTCTTTCGGCGCTGGAGCGAAGTCGGCTGGCGGGCGCCGGCACGGTCGGACCGCACGTCGGCGCGCTGGCTTGACCCGGCAGAGCTGCCGGCTAAAGCGGCGAAGTCGGTCGACATCCCCGACCCGGGAGCCGAACTCGACCTGCCGGCGGGCGAGGCGGCGGCGACGCGGCAATGGCAGCGGTTCGTCGACGACGGGCTGAGCCGCTATGACAAGGACCGAAATTACCCTGACCGCAATGGCATCAGCCGCATGTCGACGCACCTGAAGTTCGGCACCATCCATCCGCGCACCATGGCGGCCGACCTCGACCGCGGCGACGGCGGGGCCCGGGCGTATCTGCGGGAGTTGGCGTTTCGCGACTTCTACGCCGCGGTGCTGCACCATTGGCCGGACAGCGCCTGGCATAACTGGAACCGCGCCTTCGACGCCATCGCGACCGACAGCGGCGCGGAGGCGACACGGCTGTTCGAGGCATGGAAGGCCGGCGAGACCGGCTTCCCCATCGTCGACGCGGGAATGCGCCAACTTCGCCAGACCGGTTTCATGCACAACCGGGTCCGGATGATCGTCGCGTCATTCCTCGTCAAAGATCTGCACCTGCCGTGGCAGTGGGGCGCCCGGTGGTTCCTCGAGCAGCTGGTCGACGGGGACATCGCCAGCAACCAGCACGGCTGGCAGTGGTGTGCGGGGTGCGGCACCGACGCCGCGCCGTACTACCGGGTGTTCAACCCGACGACGCAGGGCGAGAAGTTCGATCCCGCAGGCGATTACGTTCGGCGCTGGGTTTGCGAGCTGGCTAGCGTCGATGACGTCCACCTGAAGAACGGGCAGCGGCCTGCGGGCTATCCGGCGCCGGTTGTCGATCATGCTCAGGAGCGGACGGAGGCGCTTCGGCGCTATCAGCTGGTGGGGGCAAAGTAGGCGGCAAGGCTGGGGTCAAGGCGCCGGGCAAATTAGGCCACCAGATCCGGTCGCCGATCAGCGCGAAGAGCGCCGGAATTACCAGGGTGCGCACGACGAAGGTGTCCAGCAGGATCCCGAGCCCGACGATGACGCCCAGCTGCGTCAGCACGATCAGCGGCAGCACCCCGAGCACAGCGAACACCGCCGCTAAAACGATTCCGGCACTGGTGATCACGCCGCCGGTGGCCGACACCGCGCGCACCATTCCGTCGCGGGTTCCGTGCCCGGGTGTCTCTTCGCGGGCCCGGGTGACCAGGAAGATCGTGTAGTCCACGCCGAGGGCGACCAGGAACAGGAACGCGAACAGCGGTGTGCTGTTGTCCAGAGCGGGAAATCCGAACAGGTGAATGCTGGCCCAGCCGCCCAGGCCCAGCGCGGCCAGTGCGCTCAACACGGTTGCGGCGACCAGCACCGGGGGCGCGAGCACCGCCCGCAGCAGCGCGTAGAGCACCATCAGCACGACGGCCAGGATCGCGGGGATCAGCAGCATCCGGTCGTGCGCGGAGGCGTCGCGGACGTCGAGCGCCTGCGCGTCGGAGCCGCCCACCAAGGCTCGCGGTGTCACCGCGTCAACCGACTTCCGCAGCGCGGCAACACTGTTCAACGCCTTGGCCGACGACGGTGCGGCGTCGAGCACCACGGTCCACTGGGTCAGCCCGGAGGGCGACTGGCCGGCGGGAGCGGCCGACACCACGCCGGGCGTGCCGGTGATGGCCTGCTGCACCTGCTGTTCCTGCGCGGTGGGCGCCACCACGACGGTCGGGTCGGACGCGCCGCCGGGGAAATGTGCTGCCAGCGTGTCGAATCCGGTGACCGAGTCGGCCTTGACGCGGAACTGCTCGGTCTGCGACAGCCCGATGCGCACGCCCAGCAAACAGACGGCCGCAGCGGCTAGCAGGGCGACCGCCACGGCGCAGACCGGAGCGGGGCGGCGTGCGACGGCGTCGGCGACGCGGTGCCACACTCCGGCCGCGGTGGTCTGCGCGTCACCCACGCGGGGTACGAACGGCCAGAACACTCTGCGTCCGCACGCCGCCAGCAACGACGGCAGCAACAGCAGGACGAAGACCGCCGCGACAACCAGCCCGCAGGCCCCGAACGCGCCCAGGCTTCGGGTGCTGGGGATGGCGGCCAGGACCAGGGTCATCAGCGCCAACACGACGGTGGCGTTGCTGGCCAGAATCGCCGGGCCGGCGGCGCGCACCGCCCGGCGCAACGCGGTGCGGTGATCGGCCTCGGTGCGCAGCTCGTCGCGGTAGCGCGAGATCAGCAGCAGCGCATAGTTGGTGCCCGCACCGAACACCAGCACGCTGGTGATCCCGGCGGTCGCGCCGTCGAACGTCAGCCCGGTCCACCCGGCCACCCGGGTGCCCACCACCGAGGCGACCCGGTCGGCGAACCCGACCACCGCCAGCGGCAGCAGCCACAACACCGGCGAGCGGTAGGTGGCAACCAGCAGCAGCGCGACCACCAGCGACGTCACCACCAGCAGCGTGATGTTGGCGCCGGAGAAGGCGTTTGCGATGTCGGCGCCGAACGCCGGGCCGCCGGTGACATGCGTGACCAGTCCGGGCGCCAGGCCGTCGGCAGACGCGGTCCGCAGCGCTTTCACGGCGTCGTCGAGCGCGAAACCGGACAGTCCGGCCCGCAGCGACACGGTGGCGATCGCCGCCTTGCCGTCGCGCGACGGGAGCACCGGTGACGCATCGTCCCGCAGCGCCCCGGGCACGGCCTGCATGCGATCCCGCGCCTGTTCGGTCGCGGCCAGGTCCGCCGAGCTCAGATCGGAGCCGTCGGCGCGGACGACCACCAGGATGGCCGACGCCGTGTCGCCGCCGGGGAATTGGCGCAGCGCCGCGGCGGCTCTTGCCGAATCCGACGAGTCCGGCACCAGCGACGGCGACTGGCTTGCGGCACCGTTGGATCCGCTGACGGCCATCAGCGCACCGGACAGCACGACGAGCGCCACGGCGATCAGCCACGAACGGCGCCCGGCCACGGCAGCGGAGAGGCGCTCCCACACCACGCCGGTGATCATTTCACCAGATTAAAGATTAATCAAGTTAACAATCCGGGGGATTTCGCGGTATGCTGCAAAGCTGATGAACTCGGACCAGGGGGCCAGCGAGCGCGATCGGCTCGAAGCGCTGATCTCGGCCGACGCGCGCGCGCTGACCGCCGAGTCCGACCAGATCGGCCGGCTGTTCGCCGCGCTGCATCAGGTGCACCCCAACGACTTTCGGGCGCTGCTGCACATCATGGTGGCCGAGACCGCCGGAACGCCGATGACGTCGGGCGAGTTGCGCAACACGATGGGCGTCTCTGCGGCGGCCATCACTTACCTGGTCGAGCGGCTGATCGGCTCCGGGCACATCCGACGCGACTCCGACCCCGCCGACCGCCGCAAGGTCATCCTGCGCCACGCCGACCACGGCCGCGACACCGCCATCGCGTTCTTCACCCCGCTGGCCGCGCACACCCGCGCCGCGATGGCGGAGCTGCCCGACGCCGACCTCGTCGCCGCGCACCGGGTGTTCGCCGGGCTGGTTGGCGCCATGCGGCGCTTCCAGGACGAATTGCGTTCCTTCAGAGCCGACGTGGCTGTCACGTGAGGACAGACCACGACAGAAGAAGGAGGACGACATGTTGAGCTCGGTGGTGAGTGCGATCGGCCAGGTGGTCGAGGCCGGAGGTTCGGTGGTCGGGTACCGCGGCGGCACCGAGGAGCCGCACTACGTCGTGGAGCACGAGCTCGACGGCGTGGAGATCCGCCGCTACGGTCCGCGGGTCGCGGCCCAGACCACCGTGTCGGGAACAAGCGAAGATTCGGCCCGCAGCAGGGGGTTTCGGCGCCTCGCCGGATACATCTTCGGCGGCAACCACGCCGACACCAAGATCGCGATGACGGCGCCGGTGGCCCAGCAGTCCGGTCGGGGGCGCGGCGAGAAGATCGCGATGACGGCGCCGGTGGCCCAGCAGACCGACGCCGACGGCGACTGGGTGATCAGGTTTTTCATGCCCTCCGACAAGACGATGGACAACCTGCCGGAGCCGAACGACCCCACGGTCACGCTGGTGACCGTCCCGGCCGAGACCGTGGCGGTGCTGCGGTTCACCGGCAGCTACAGCCGCCGGGCGATCTCGTCGAACACCGAGAAGTTGCTGGCTGTCCTGCGTGACAACGGGTTGGAGCCCGACGGCGCACCGGTGGCGTGGTTCTACGATCCGCCCTGGACCATTCCGATGCGCCGCCGAAACGAAGTCGCCGTCGCGGTCACGACTTCCACCGATACACCCACCGACACACCCACCGTCACACCCTAGGAAGGAATCGCATGCGTCTGAGGACCCTGCTCGCCAACATCGCCGCCGTCGCGGCCACTTCGGGCGTCGGCGCGCTGGCAAGCGGGCCCGCCGTGCAGTCGAATTGGTATGCGCGGCTCCGCAAGCCGCCCTACCAACCGCCCGGGCAGGTGTTTCCCGTGGTGTGGCCGGCGCTGTACACCGACATCGCGGTGGTGTCGGCGTCGACCGTCGACGACCTGGACGAGGAGGGGGACCGACGTGAGCGTCGCGCCTACCAGGCGGCGCTCGGCGTCAACCTGGTGCTCAACGCCGGCTGGTCGTGGTTGTTCTTCAACCGGCACTATCTGGGCACCTCGGCGGTGGCGGCGGCCGCGTTGACCGCCAGCAGCGCCGACCTGACCCGGCGGGCGGTGGCTGTCCGTGGCGCGCGCGCCGCGCCGCTGGGCCTCTACCCGCTGTGGTGCGCGTTCGCCACGGTGCTGTCCACCCACATCTGGCTGCTCAACCGCCGGGGACCCCGTGGCCGGTGACCCTGAGGGGATGACCAACCGGAAACGCCGCCACATCGACGTGTGCCTCACCGAGGACGTCGGCTACCGGGGTGTCACGACCGGGCTGGAGCGCTACCGCCTGCCCTACAACGCGCTGACGCAGACCAGCCTCGACGACGTCGACCTGTCCACCGACTTCCTGGGCGCCCGCCTGCGGGCGCCGGTCCTGGTCGGGGCGATGACCGGCGGGGCGCAGCTGTCGGGGGTCATCAACCGGAACCTGGCCGCCGCCGCGCAGCGGCTGGGCATCGCGATGATGCTCGGCTCGCAGCGGGTGATGCTCGACGGCGCACTCGGAGACCGGGCCGCGGCCAGCTTCGCCGTGCGCGACGTGGCACCGGACGTGTTGTTGTTCGGCAACATCGGCTTGGCGCAGCTGACCAAGGACGCGGTGCCGGACATCGTCAGGGCGTTGCAGCGTGTCGGCGCCAATGCCCTTGCAGTGCACACGAATCCGTTGCAAGAGGCGATCCAGCGCAACGGCGACACCGACTTCTCCGGCTCACTGGACAGGCTGCGCGACGTGGCCGGCGCGCTGGGCTACCCGGTGTTGCTGAAAGAGGTCGGGCACGGCTTCGGCGCCGCGGGGGTGGCCGAGCTGCTGCGGTTGTCCGACGAGCCGCCGGTGGCGGCGATCGACGTCGCCGGCGCCGGCGGCACATCCTGGTCGCTGGTCGAGCAGCTGGTCGGCTACGGTGAGCTGCGGTACCCGGATCTGGCCGACTGGGGGGTCCCGACCGCGCAGGCCGTTGTCGAGGTGCGCGACGCGCTGCCCGACATCCCGTTGGTCGCCTCGGGGGGCATCCGCACCGGCATGGACGCCGCGAAGGCGATCGCGTTGGGCGCCGACGTCGTCGCGCTGGCCCGCCCACTGCTTCCCGCGGCCATCGAATCCGCTTCGGCGGCAACCGAGTTGCTGCAGCGATTGATCGACGAGCTGCGGATCTGCCTGCACGGCTGCGGTGCGCCCGATCTGCGGGCGCTGCGCGCCGTCGGGGCGCGGGCGGTCTAGAGCGAGGTCAGGTGGCGGTCGTTCTGGCGTACGGGTCGCCGGCGCTGGGTCATGTGTACCCGCTCGCCGCGCTGTGCCACGAGCTGTCCGGCCGCGGCCACCAGGTCCACCTGCGCACGATGTCGGCCCAGGTCGCGGCCATGCGTGCGGCCGGGCTGCCGGCCGAGGCGGTGGATCCGCGCATCGAGGCCATCGCCGGTCAGGATCGGGCGGCGCGCGGCGCACTGGACGTGCTGAGCACCTCCATCGACGTGCTGTGCCGCCGTGCCGTGCTCGAGGTCGACGACGTCGGGCGGGCGATCCGGCGGCTGCGGCCCGACGTCGTCGTCGTGGACGCGAACTGCTGGGGAGCCATGTCGGCAGCGGAAGCCAGTGGTATTGCGTGGCTGGTGTTTTCGCCGTTCACCCCCTACCTGCGGACGCGGGGTGTGCCGCCGTTCGGGCCGGGCCTGCGCCCGCTGCCGGGCGCCGTCGGCGCGATCCGCGACGCCGCGGTCCGCCCGGTCGTGCGTTACCTGTTCGACCGGCCGGTGGTGCCGCACGTCAACGCGATTCGCGCGGACCTGGGTGTGCCCGCGGTCGCGTCGGTCGACGGGTTGATGCGGCGGGCGCCGCTGCTGCTGGCTGTCGGCGGCGAACCGTTGGAGTACCGGCGTCCCGACTCCGACTCGGTGTTCTTCATCGGCGCCTGCCCGTTCGAGCTGGCGTCGGCGACGGCGCCGGAGTGGCTGGCCGCCGTCGACCGGCCCGTCGTGCTCGTCACGACGTCGTCGATCGGGCAGCCGGACGGGATCCTGGGCCGGGTGGCGCTGCGGGCGCTGGCCGACGAGCACGTCCACGTCGTCGCGACGTTCCCGGCCGGAGTGCCCCGCGGTCTGCCGCGGCCCGCCAATGCGACGGTGTGCCGGTTCGTTCCGCACGCGGCGGTGCTCGACCGGGCGAGTTGCGCCGTCACCCACGGCGGGATGGGGGCGACGGTCAGGGCGCTCGATCGCGGTGTCCCGGTCTGCGTGGTGCCGTTCGCCCGCGACCAGGCCGAAGTAGCGCGCCGCGTGCAGGTCGCCCGGTGCGGCACCCGGCTGCCGGCGAAACGGCTCACCGCAGCGCGCCTGCGGGCCGCGGTCAGCGCGGCGACGACGATGACCGACGGGGCGCGGCGGGTGGCCGCCGGTTTCGCCGCCACCGGCGGCGTCAGGCGCGGCGCGGACCTCATCGAGCAGCGGCTGCTCGGCGCCGTCACCAAGAACCCCGCCCGGTAGCGGTCAGCGGCGAGTTCGCTTCGCCGCCAGCAGGATCCAGGAGATCGCGGCGGCGGTGAAGGCGAGCAGCTGGGCGGATCCCGTGCTGCCCGGCGGGTAGCAGACACCGGCGACGTAGCGGTCGACGAACCCGGACGGGGGCAGCGGGCCGATCCCCGCCCGGCGGCGGGCCCACGACTCCAGTGCCGTGAGGGGACAAGGCAGATGCAGCACCACCACGCCGACGCCCCAGGCGACGGCCGGCACGTGCAGCCACAGGGTGCGCGGCCACCGCAGCGCCAGAAATCCGCCGCTGGGCAGATACGCCAGGTAGCCGAAATGGGCGCCCACGGTGGCGGCCACCAGCGCGGAATACGTTGCCTTCATGGTGGACTGGAGCTCACGTCACCCGCCGGCGCGCAGCCGGTACCGACGCTCGGCGTAGGCCAGATCGTCGCGCCACAGCCGGGCGGCCGCGTGGCGCATGAGCGGGGCGATGAGGGGAGCCGCCCGGCTTGCCCGGACGAACCCGGGGCGGTGCGAGTGCGCGACGGTCGCTTCGACGACCGCGGTGCGCGGCCGGCCGTCGGGTCCGGGACCCAGTGGCGTGGCGTGGGTTTCGACCACACTGCCGGTGCCCTCGCCGTCGACGATGCGCATCACGATGGCGCGCGCCTGCGGGCTGGTGAACTCGGCGATCACCGGCACTCCGAAGCGCCCCACCCGGAAGGTGACCGACACCAGGAAGCGGTCGTCCTGCTCGCTCGGCACGCTGAGCACCTCGAGACGGGTGAACGAGTACGGATGGAACCAGGCGCCGTGCCACGGGTCGAGCCGGTTGGCGATGATGTCGCGCGGTTCGCAGACGCCGACCACCCGGGCGACGGCGGCCAGCGTGTCGCCGGCCGGCCGGGCCGGGACCACCGGCTCGTCCAGCGGTGTTTCACCGCCCGCAGCGTCGAGCCGCACCCACGCCAGCACGCCGTCGTCGTGGCCGGGCAACGTCTTCCAGCCGAATATGCAGGTGTCGGCGTCCAGGGCGAGCCCGTGCCAGCGGCAGATCAGCGTGCCGTCGTGCACGGTCGCGGTGGCCAGATCCGCGCCCAGGTGCGGGCAGGCGCGCGGACCGACCTGCAACCGGCGCTGCCGATCGCGCCAGGCGACCACCTCGACACCCGCGACCCGGGCGCCGAAGGGCCGGTCGGCGCGCACGTCGCGGCTGGCCGCGAGCACGTACCAGTTTCCGGTGGGTCTGCGCTGTGACCGGTCCAGCGCGGCGTCGATGATCGCGGGCTGGGCGTCCTGATAGGTCGGCCGTTGCGCCGCCCACGAGGAGTGCGGGATCACCTGCAGCGGCCAGTCTTTCGGCCACTGCCGGCGCAGGCGGTCGCCGAGGCTCATCGGGGCCGCCCCGCTCGGGCGGCGAGCCGCCGCAGCAGCGCCGACCGGCCGCGGTTGGGCACGGTGCACAGCTCGTGACCGGCCAGCCCCCACCGGGTCAGCAGGTGGTTCGCGGCAGACCAGCCGGTGGTGGCCGCCCGCTCCATCAGCGCCACCGGCAGGTCGACGCGGATCCCGTCGCCGGCCAGCACCAGCCCGGGCGCCGGCGTGGTGACGGCCGGTCGCCCGGTGTAGGTGCCGGGCGCGAACAGCGGGCAGTCGCTGCGATGCACGATGCGCTCACGCACCACCCCCACCGATGCGGTCTCCGGGTACAGCTCGTGCAGCCGCCGGGTGGCGGCGGCACCAACAGATGCCGATTCCATTGCATAGCAGTGTAGTTCGATGACAGAGCCGCCGTGCCGGCGGGTCCACGTCGCGGCGTCTCGTTCGTAGCGTTCGAGCACGCTGATATTGTCCAACGGCTTGTGGCCGGCCGTGCCCAAAAATGCGGTCCGTTCGGGGGCGACGCGCCGGTCCAGCCACAGCCGATGCACCTCGAACGGCGGCGCGGTGCGCAGCGCCGCGATCCCGGTGCGCCACGGCCCGTCGCCCAGGCCGGTCGAGGCCGCCACGATCTGCTGCAGGCCGGCCGTGTCGGTAGCCAGCACGACCGCGTCGGCTGCCAGGCGGTCACCGGAGTCGGTGTGCACGTGAAAGCCGGTCCCGGTGTCGGTGTCGATGCGCGCCACCGCGCACCCGAGCCGGAACCGCACGCCGCGCTCGTCGAGATAGCGCCGCAGCGGATCCCAGAGGCTGACGTCGAAGTTCGCGTCGGGAACGTCGAAGATCAAGCCCTCGCTGGAGCCGAGGAAGTAGATGTGAAACATCGTCACCAGTTCGGCCGCCGACAGCAGTGCCGGGTCGGCGAAGAAGCTGCGGGAGAACACCTCGAACGCGAGGTGCCGGGCGGCCTGCGGGAAATTGATGCTCTTGAGGAACGTGTCGGCGTCGACGTGGTCGAGCCGCCGATAGATGTCGGGCACCGACACCGCGGCCAGCGGCGCCGCGGCCCGCGGGTCCAGCCGGGCCAGGTCACCAAGCCGAAACGTCTTGCTGCGCAATGCGAATGCCAGCGCATTCCACGGCGGGGTGCGGGGCAGGCCGCGGAAGCTGTCCCGCCGGCCCGCGGCGTCGATCAGCGGGTAGTCGTCGAGCGGGGTGAGCATCCGCAGCTGCGGGTCGACGCGGCGCAGCAGGGCACGCAGGTTGTAGTACTGGCGGAAGAAGGCGTGGAAGCCGCGGTTCATCGCAAAGGCGGCGCCGTCGTGGTGCTCGGTCCACCCGCCGACACGGCCGCCGAGATAGGGCTCGCGTTCGATCACCTGCACGGCCACACCGCGTTCGGCGAGCGCCGTGGCGGCGGTCAGGCCGGCGATGCCGGCGCCGACGACGACCGCGCGGGGGGCCGCGGACAGCGCGTCGGCGTGCGGCAGTCCGCGCGGTGCCGGGTAGGTCTGGCGGTGCCGGTCGGTCATCGCGGCGCGTCTCCGAGGAACGTGTGCACGATGTTGTGTTCCCAGCCGGGCATCGTGTCGCTGTGCACGGCGGCGAAACCGGCGTCGCTCATCCGGCGGCGCACCCGCGCGGCCCCGTCGAACGTCACAACGCTGCGCCACAAATGCCGGTACAGCGTCGTGTCGCGGGTGCTCCACCAGCCGGCCGGAATGATGATGCCCCAGCACACCGCGTGCCACACCCGCGTCGCCGCCCGCGAGTCGCGCACCGAGTAGTCGTGCACAGCCAGGGTGCCGCCGGGCGCCAGCAGCGCACGGAACGCCCGCAATTGGCTGTCCGGGTCGGCGAGGTTGCGCAGCAGATAGGCGGCCAGGATTGCGTCGAACGGTCCGGTGACGCCGCGTTCGGTCAGCTCCTCGATCCGGCAGTGTACGAACCGCACCGTCGGCGGCCACGGCTTGGACTGCGCCACATCGAGCATGCCGCGTGACGCGTCGACGGCGACGATCTCGGCCTGCGGCGCGGCGGCGAGCAGCGCGGCCGTCGATGCACCGGTGCCGCAGCCGGCGTCGAGCAGCCGCAGGCCCTGCCCCTGGCCGGGCAGCCGCAGGCGACGGGCCGAAAGCCTCAGGTGCGCATGGTATCCGGGACTGGCGCCGACCAGCAGATCGTAGCTTGCCGCGCCGGCGTCGAAGGCGGCCGGAACGTCGCCGCGGGGCAGGCCGGCACTACCGACGCTCACGTTGACGTTCCCACAACAACAGCGCCGCGGTCACCAGCGCGAAACCGAACAGGAAGTCCTCGACCGGGATGTCGAACGGGAACCGCAGACCACTGGTCTGCGGTTCGTCGTAGATGACGATGGGGGCATGCAGTTTCGTCAGCCAGCCGTCGACGAGAACCTGGAAGCCGAACACGATCGCCATCGACAACCAGTATGCGGGCCGCCGGAACAGCCCGGTGCGCAGCACCCCGAACTCCAACGCGCATACCGCGCACACCGCGGCCACCGCTGGCACTGTGTAGCCCAGCCCGGTCATCGGCGCTGCATCCGGGACAGTATGCCGGTCACCGCGTTGTAGGTCAGCAGCCCGCACAGCGGGATCACGACGAAGAACAGCACCTCTTCGATCGGCATCCCGAACCCGACGTCGACGCCGGTGACGTAGCGCGGGTTGTACGTCCACACCCCGGCCGCAACGGCCAGCTCGTCCCACACCACGAACACCGCAGCCACCGGCAGCACCGCCCGGCCGAGCCGGCGCGGCCGGCGGTAGACGCCGGGGCCGAGAAATTCCAGCGGCGCGGTGATCACCAGGCACAGCCCGAGCACGATCAGATACTGCCACCGGTCGATCATGCCGCGCCGGGCCTGCGGTCTGCGCTGTGGGCCAACCGAACTCGCCAGGACCGGATCAGCCCGGCGCCGGCGACCCGCAGCCGCCGCGCGGTGCCGACGGTCGCGCGGTGGCCGAACACCGCGAAGCCGCTGTCTTCGATGCGGCCCAGGATCTCCTGGTACAGCGTCAAAGCGGTTGCCACGCAGGGGCGTGAGCGTGGCGCCAGCAGCGCGATGCCGGGGGCGGACGACCGGTACACGTCGCGGGTGATCGCATGCTGAGCCGCCAGCGCCGCCCGCACGCGGGTGTCGGTGCGCCGGTGCGTGTGGCACCACATCAGCACGTCGCGGTCCACCCCGTGGGCCGCGAGCTCGTCGGCGGGCAGGTAGATCCGTTGCCGCATCAGGTCTTCGTCGACGTCGCGCAGAAAGTTGGTGAGCTGGAAGGCGCGGCCCAGCGCGGCGGCGTACGGTGCCGCCTCGTCGGCGTTTGCGACGGTGCCCAGTATCGGAAGTATTTGCAGCCCAATGGCTTCCGCCGAGCCGCGCATGTATGTGTTGAGGGCGGCGCGGTCCGGGTAGTCGGTGACGGTGAGGTCCATCCGCATGGAGGCCAAAAAGTCGTCGAACAACTGCCGGTCGATGCCGTAGCGGCGCGCGGTGTGCCGGGCCGCGACGAGCACCGGATCCGACGGGTCGTCGTCGTCGGCGAAGAACCGCTCGGCCAGCTCCCGCAGCCGCTCGGCACGCATGTCGGTGTCCAGGTCGGGGTTGAACTCATCGAGGATGTCGTCGGCGTGGCGGGCGAAGCCGTACAGCGCGTGCACCGGCGGGCGCTGGTCGGGGGCCAGCAACCGGGTGGCCAGGAAGAAGGTGCGCCCGTGGGCGGCGTTGACGTCGCGGCACTCCCGGTAGGCGTCGCGCAGCCGGGGGTCGCTGATCCCGGCAGCTTCCAACTCGTTGTTGATCACGGCAAGTGAGCTTTCATGTCAAGGGTTCTCGGTGACCGGCCGACGCTGCCGGTGATGCGATCGGCGGCGAGACGACCCGAAATCAGCGCCGTCGGCACGCCCACCCCCGGTACGGTCGACGATCCCGCCAGCACCGCGTTGCCGATCCCGCGCACGGTGTTGGCCGGCCGGAACGGCCCCGTCTGGGCGAAGGTGTGCGCCAACGCGAACGGGGTGCCGGCCACCATCCCCTGACGGGCCCAGTCGGCGGGGTTGACCACGTGCAGCAGCGCGGCGTCGTCGCGCAGGCCGGGCAGCAGCCGGTCCGACACGGTGTCGAGGATCGCGCCGGCGTAGGCGTCGCCGACCCGCGCCCAGTCGACCCGCCCGCGGGCCAGGTTGGGCGCCGGAGCCAGCACGTAGAGCAGGTCGCGACCCGCCGGCGCCAGCGTCGGGTCGGTCGCCGTCGGCCTGGTGACCAGCAGCGACGGATCACGCATCAGCCGGCCGTCGCGGATGATGTCGGTGAACGTCTGCTCCCAGGCGTCGCCGAACAGGATCGTGTGATGCGCCGTCTCCGCCGGCACCCGGCCGCACCCCAGGTGCGCGACCACCGCCGACGGCGCCGCCCGCCACGCCAGCACCCGTCGCGGCCGGCGGCCCAGCAGCTGATAGGTCTGGGGCAGCTCGGTGGTCAGCACCACGGCGTCGCAGGCGATGCGTTCGCCCTGGCCGGTGCGCACGGCGGTGATCCGGTCACCGCTGCGGTCCAGCGCGGTGACCGCGCTGTCGTAGCGGAACCGCACCCCGGCGTCGGCCGCCGCGGCGGCCAGCCCGTCGGGCAGCGCCCGCACCCCGCCGCGGGGGAAGAACACGCCCGACACGGTGTCCATGTAGGCGATCACCGCGTAGACGGCCAACGCCTGCTGCGGCGCGACGCCGGCGTACAGCGACTGGAAGGTGAAGACCCGCCGCAGCCGCACGTCGCGGATGCAGCGCGTGACCATGGTGTCCCACCGGCGGAACCCGCCGATCGCCGCCAGCCGGGCCAGCTGCACGTTCAGCAGCGACAGCGGGGAGTCGAAGTTCGCGGCGATGAACCCGTCGAACTCGATGCGGTACAACCGGGTCAGCCACTCCCGCAGGCGCCGGTAGCCGGCGGCGTCCCCCGACCCGGCGAACTCCTCGACCGCGGCGGCCATCCGCTCGGCGTCGGTGTGGACGTCCAGCGCGCTGCCGTCGGCGAACGCGGCCCGGTACGCCGGCTCCACCGGCAGCATGTCGACCCGGGCTGCCAGGGTGTCGCCGACGGCGGCGAACACCTCGTCGATGATGTCGGGCATGGTGAGCACCGTGGGCCCGGTGTCCAGCCGGTAGCCGTCGACGTCGTGCCGGCCGGCCCGGCCGCCGGGCCAGGCTTCGCGCTCGACGACCGTCACCTCGCGGCCGCGGCCGGCCAGATGCAGCGCCGCGGACAGCCCGGCCAGACCGGCGCCGACCACCACGACGTGGTCGCTCGGGCCTCGTACGGTACGCGTCACCCTGTCAACCCCAAACCCTCGATGCTCATGCGGCGCGCTCGGTGCACACCGTCACCATTCCCGCCAGCGCACCCCGCACGGGGTCGTCGATGCTGATGCTGTCGAGCACCTTGCGTGCCGCCTCGACGCGGTCGACGATCATCTCCTCGATGCACTCTACGGCCCCGGTGGCCAGGATCAACGCCCGCCATTGGGCGATCGCGGGCCCGTCGAGGCGGTCGCTGTTCATCAGGTCCTCGAACCTGCGACGGGCCGGCGGGTCGGCCAGGTGGTGCGCGGCGACCACCACACTGGTGGCCTTGCGTTCGATCAGGTCGCCGCCGCTGGGTTTGCCGGTGACCGCGGCCGACCCGAACACGCCGAGCACGTCGTCGCGCAGCTGGAAGGCTTCACCCAGGGCCGCCCCGAAGTCTCCGAGGCCTGCCAGCGTGTCGTCGTCGCAGCCGGCCATCGCGGCGCCGATCTCAAGGGGGCGGCGCACTGTGTAGTTGCCGGATTTGCGGCGCGCCACGTCGAGCACCGTCTCCATGCTCGGCAGGGCACGCAGATCGTTGGCCAGGTCGGCGAACTGGCCCACCGCGAGCTCGGCCCGCATGGCGTCGTAGCGGGGCCACGCGCGGCGCAGCCGCCACCCGTCCAGCCCGCTCTCGCGCAGCATCCGCTCGGCCCAGATCAGGCACAGGTCGGCGAGCAGGATGGCCGCCGATTCACCGAACCGGCGCGGCGAGCCGGACAGGCCCCGCTGCCGGTGCCACCGGGCGAACTGCACGTGTGCGGCCGGACGCCCGCGCCGCGACGCGGAGTCGTCCATGACGTCGTCCTGCAGCAGGGCGAACGCGTGCAGCAGCTCGAGGCTGGCGGCCGCCGACCCGGCCGCGTCGCTGGTGGGGGCGCCGCACAGCCACCCCAGGTACATGAACGTCGACCGCAGGCACTTGCCGCCCCCGACGAAGTCGATCAGGATGTCGCCGGCCACGTCGACCCCGACGGCGTCCAGCTCGTCGGGGCACCGCGCGGTGACGAACGCGGCGACCCGGGCCAGCACCGCCTGCCGCATCCGGGTGCGCCAACCCGCGAACTCGTCGGAGCCGGCCGGACACGGGCCCGGGAAAGACTCCGTCGCGCGCACCGCACCCCCGTCCGGACTCTCAGGCATCCGCGGACGGCTCACACTCACCTGGTGGCACCCCTTCGACGACGACAACGACCGGTCACGGAGCTCGGTGACGCCGCCAGAAATTGGGCACCCAACTTCTTTCACCGGATTAATCGTTAACCTACTGAAGGTGCGCGCCGGTCGCTACACGTGGTGGCGGTTGCAGTAGCGTCGGCGCCAGGATGGACGCGACGGCAACCGGGTATCGCCGATGACGGGCGCCGGCATGCGCTGGTGCTTCGCCGACCAGCTCGGGCCGCATTTCCTCGACGAAGCGGATCAGCCGGTGCTGCTGGTCGAGTCGCGGGCCGTGTTCGAGCGGCGGCGGTTCCATCGCCGCAAGGCGCACCTGGTGCTCTCCGCGCTGCGCCACCGCGCCGCCGAACTGGGCGAGCAGGCGGTGTTCCTGCGGACCCGGACCTACCGCGAGGCGCTGGCGCGGGTGCACGCCGAGGTCTCGGTGTGCCAGCCGACGTCGCGGGCCGCCGAGAAGTTCGTCCGTTCGCTGCCGTCGGTGCGCGTGCTGCCCGCGCGCGGATTCGCCACCGGCCGAACGACGTTCGAGCACTGGGCGCAGCAGCAGCGCCAGCTGAAGCTGGAGACCTTCTACCGCGACGCCCGCCGCCGCCTGGGCGTCCTGATGGACGGTGACCAACCTGCGGGTGGGCGCTGGAACTTCGACGCCGACAACCGCGAACCGCCGCCGCGCAATGCCAAGCGGCTCGGGGTGCCCGCACCCTGGTTTCCCGACGAGGACGACATCGACGAACAGGTCCGCGCGGACCTGGACCGCTGGGAGCGCGACGGAACCGTGTCGTTCGTCGGCCGCGACGGGCCGCGCGAGTTCGCCGTCACCCGCACCGAGGCGCTGGCGGCGCTGCAGGTTTTCATCCGGGACCGCTTGCCGCATTTCGGTTCTCACGAAGACGCGATGATGGCCGCCGACCCCTGGATGGCGCACAGCCTGCTGGCGCCGACGATGAACCTGGGCTTGCTGGACCCGCTCGAGTGCTGCCGCGCCGCCGAGGACGCCTACCGCGCCGGGCAGGCGCCGCTGCCGAGCGTGGAAGGCTACGTGCGGCAGCTGATCGGGTGGCGCGACTACATCTGGCACACCTACTGGCACTTCGGCGACGGCTACCGGCACCGCAACGCGTTGTCGGCGCACACCCCGGTTCCGGCCTGGTTCGCCGACCTCGACGCCGACAGCGTCGACGCGCGCTGCCTGCGCGAGGCGTTGGCGGGCGTCCGCGACCACGGCTGGGTGCACCACATCCCGCGGCTGATGGTGTTGTCGAACTATGCGCTGCAACGAGGTTGGGATCCGCTGGCGGTCACCGACTGGTTCCATCGCTGTTTCGTCGACGGCTACGACTGGGTGATGGTCGGCAACGTCGTCGGCATGTCCCAGCACGCCGACGGCGGCCTGATCGCGACCAAGCCGTACGCCGCCGGCGGCGCCTACATCAACCGCATGAGCGACTACTGCGGGGCGTGCCGCTACCGCCCCACCGAGCGTGTCGGCGCGCAGGCCTGCCCGTTCACCGGGGGTTATTGGTCGTTTCTGGCCCGCAACGCCGATCAGCTGGCCGGTAACCGGCGGATGTCGCGCGCGATCGCCGGCATGAAGCGGCTGGCCGATCTCGACGCGGTGGTCGCCCAGCAGCGTGCGTGCGGCGGCGAGGCGCCCTGACATGCTCGGCGTCGACCGGGTGATCGCGGCGCCGGCGCCGGCGGTGTGGGAGGTGTTCGTCGACGTCGACGCGTGGCCGGCCTGGGGCCCGTCCATTCGGCGCGCCGCCCTCGACCCGCCGCACACGGCGTTGGCGCTGCACGCCACCGGCACGGTCTACACGCCGCTCGGGGTGGCGTTGCCGTTCGTCGTCACCGAGTTCGCGGCAGGGCGGCTGTGGGCGTGGGCGGTGGCCGGCGTCGCGGCCACCCGCCACCGGGTGCAGCCGATGGGGGAGCGCACCCGGGTGAGCATCGACGTGCCGTGGTGGGCGGGCGCGTATCTGCCGGTGTGTGCGATTGCGTTGCGGCGCATCGAAAGAATGCTGACGCCGCCGCGCTGACCGCCGCGTTGTCCCGAAGCAGCAGTCGACGAACGGCGGGCCGGGTCCGGACGGCCGCAGTACGTGGCCGGCCGGGCGTGGGCTCAGTCGCCGCGCATCCGCCCCCCGAACGGTGCCAACCGTGCGTCAACCGGTAGGTCGGGTCAGGCCGGGCAGGATGACGTCGTCGACGAGCATCTGCACGGTCCGCCGGGTGGGCGGGCGGCGCGGGGTGATGGACCGGAAAATGATGTAACCGGGCAGCAAGTCCCACAGTTCGTCGCGGACGGCGGCGGCGTCGATCTCGCCGCGGTCGACGGCCTGCGCAAGGACGTGGTGCATCACCGCTTTCCGCTGGTCGATGAATTGGTGCTGCATGGCGTCGGCCAGTGCGCTGTTGCGTGACACCTCGACCAGCACCGCGCGGATGGTGCCGGCGTGCTCGCGCGCCTCCTGGCAGATCAGGTCTCCCAGCCGCAGCAGATCGCCGCGCAGTGTGCCGGTATCGGGCGGTACCGCGACCTGGCTGACGGCCTCGGTGAACGCTGCCAGCACGAGTTCCGCCTTCGACGGCCAACGCCGGTACACGGTGGCCTTGCTGGCCCGGGCGGTGGCCGCCACCTCGTCGACGGTCAACTTGTCGTACCCGTGTTGTTGCAGCAGTCGCAGCGTGACCTCGAGCAGTTCGACTTCCCGCGGCGACCACGGCGGGCAGTCGGCGGCACGAACGGTGTCGCGGGTCACGGCGTCCACCATAGAGCCGCGCCGACGAAACCGTCCAGTACCGTACAGCCGAGGCGCGGGTACCGTGCGGTCATCGCCTGCCCGGCTCGGGCGTCACCACGTCGACGATCCCGGCACGCCCTTGAAGGGGCCGGCGACCCAGCTGGTGATCCAGCCGCCGTAGAAGCCGCCCGGTTGCGGCACGACCTGTTCGCCGTTGACCTTGCAGCGGTCGACCTGCCCGGCCATGACGGCGACGGCCCCGGCGATGGCGGCGAAAGGCGGCGTCGGGTCCAGGTAGGTCCAGGCGGCCTTCGGCGCGACCTTCGCGCTGGTCACCAGGTCGTAATAGCTTGCCGCACCTTTCCATTCACACCAGGAGGTGCCGGGAGCCTCGCGCAGCACCGCGTCGGCGAACGCCTCCCGCGGCAGGTAGTAGGTCGGCGGATGGCTGGTTTCCAGCACCCGCCACGCGCGCCGCGCCGAGGCGATCACGTCGCCGCCCAGCTCCACGGTGATCGAACCCGCGAAGGGTTCCAGCCGCGGCGGCCGCGGGTAGTCCCACACCGATTCCTGTCCCGGCGCGGGTACCTCGGGTCGCGGCGCGATCATGCCGCGGCCCGGCCGAGCAGGTGCCGCAGGGCCCGGTCGAGGTCGGGCTGGCGGAAGTGGTGCCCGGCCCGCTGCAGGACGGCGGGGCTCACCCGTTGACTGGCGCAGGCCAGTTCCCGCGCGCCCTGCTCGCCCAGCAGCAGCCGCAGCCCCAGCGTCGGCACCGGCAGCACCGCGGGCCGGCGCAGCACGTGGGCCAGGATGCTCGTGTACTCTGCGTTGCGAACCGGTTGGGGGGCAACGGCGTTCACCGCACCGGACAGCGCGGTGTCCCAGAGCGCGCGGTGGTAGATGTCGACGAGGTCGTCGATGCCGATCCAGGACAACCAGGCCTGGCCGTCGCCGATCCGTCCGCCGAGCCCGGCGCGGAAGAGTGGGCGCAGCAGCGCAAGCGTGCCGCCGCGCGGGGATTGCACGATGCCCGTGCGTACCCGCACCACCCGCACCCCGGCCTGCTCGGCCGGCGCGGTCGCCTGCTCCCAGTCGCACACCACGTCGGCGAGAAACCCCTCGCCGCGGTCGCTGTCCTCGGTGAGCAGCTCGTCGCCGCGGTCGTAGCCGTAGCCGCCGATCGCCGACGCCGAGATCAGCACGGCGGGCCGCTCGGTCTCACCGGCGATCAGCTCGGCAAGCCGCCGTGTCGGCTCGATGCGGCTGTCGCGGATCGCGCGCCGGTGCGCGTCGGTGAAACGGCCGGCGATCGAGGCGCCGGCCAGGTGGATCACCGCGTCGACGCCGGCCAGCAGGCTCGGCGCGGGTTGTTCCGGATTCCACTGCCGCTCATCGGGATTCGTCGTCGGGTGGCGCACCAGCCGGATGACATGATGCCCCCCGGTGCTCAGGAAGGCAGCCAGCGCCGAACCGACCAGGCCCGACGCGCCGGTGATCGCGACCGTCCGCGCGGTCAGGCCGTGGCGCGCCGCGCGCCGGTGCGCGGCGAGGTCGTCGGCGAGCTGGCGGTGCCGGTAGACGAACATCGGGCGCAACGCGAACCCGGGAACCGGGGTGTCGACGCGGTCGATGACGCGGGTCCGTCCGTCGCCGAGATCGTCGAAGTCGTGGGTGTGGCGCCAGCGCACCGCCACCCGCGCGGGCAGCGAGGCCGGCCCGTCGCTGCCGATCTGGTCGACGAAGCGGTGCGGCGGATCGTAGGCGTCGGCCTGGTGGTCGGCGACCCAGCGCAGGCCGCCGGGCATGGCGAGCACGGCGCGGCCGTCGGCCAGCGAGCCGGCTTCGGAGACCACGCGCATGGGTTGCCACGGCGGGGCGAGGCGCAGGAACGCGCTCGGCCTGCGGTGCCAGTCGAACACCTCGTCGCGGGGCGCGTCGACGACGCTCGAATACATCAGGCCCATGATTCGACCGTACCGGTCACCGCGCGGTCAGGCCCGCCGCGCGTTCAGGCCCGCCGCGCGTTCAGGCCCGCCGCCCGTTCAGGCCCGCCGCCCGTTCAGGCCCGCCGCCCGTTCAGGCCCGCCGCCCGTTCAGGCCCGCCGCCCGTTCAGGC
>NZ_JAVKSH010000054.1:0-15986 GCF_039583805.1 Mycobacterium sp.
GGTTCGGCGGCGAACGGACGCTGCCGGCCGCTGGAGAGTGGGTCACCGCCGTCCGGCGCGCTCACTCACCGTTTCCGTGCCGTCAGCAGCAGGTACTCCCACTCCATCACGCCGTCGGACAGATGCTGCCCGGCCAGTTCGATCAACTGGGCGTCGAGCGTGGCGGCCAGCACCGGATTGGCGCCGATCTGCCGGTATGCGTTGATCGTCGGGCCGTAATGGTTTTTGAAGTAGGTGTGGACTGCAGGGGCGTTGTCGAATCGGTCTACCGTCAACACGCGCTGCCGGGTGGTGATGTCGGTGACCTGGTCACCAAGCAAGCCGGTGATGTAATCGGCGCGTCCCCACAGCGCCGCCGGGGGCACACCCGCTGCCAACGTGGGGCGATAGGGCCTGATGGCGGCCAGCATTCGGCCGAAGAACCCGTCCGGCGTCCAGCTGATCAGTCCGATCGTTCCGCCGGGCCGGCAGACCCGCACCAGCTCGTTTGCTGCGCACTGATGATGCGGCGCAAACATCACACCGATCGCCGAGAGCACAGTGTCGAACTCGCCGTCGGCAAACGGCAGGTTTTCGGCGTTGGCTTCCCGCCATTGCAGCGTCACACCGTGTTCTGCGGCGCGCAGCCGTGAGCGCTGCAGCAGTTCCGGGGTCAGGTCGCTGGACACGACGGTGGCGCCGGTCAGCGCGGCGGGTATCGAGATGTTTCCCGATCCGGCGGCGACGTCCAGCACCCGATCATCCGGCCCAATCCCACTGGCAGCAACTAGAATTGGGCCGAGTGGAGCCATCACCTGTTCGGCCATCAAGGCATAGTCGCCCATCGCCCACACCGCGCGGTGTGTGGCGGCGACGGAATGCACGTCGCGGGTTGCGGTGTCGACTTTCATCGGATCCTCCAAGCAATCAGGGGGTGGTGGCCGGTCGGCCGCCGTCGCCGATGACGGGGCGTTTCGCGCACCACGGCTTCAGTACGCATTAGTAATAGTTATAATTGCGTAAAATTGCTTGATGCTATAGTAAATCGCTACTAGACTCCTGGAAATCGGCTGTGGAAGGACAGAAGGCGGCGCGATGGTCACAGAAGGCGCGACGGCGAACGCGGAGTCACTGGACGCCATCACCGACGCCTTGCTGACCGCGTCGCGGCTGTTGGTGGCTGTGTCGGCCGACTCCATCGCCCAGGTCGACGACACGATCACCATCCCCCAGTTCCGGACTCTGGTGATCTTGTCCAATCGGGGGCCGATCAATCTCGCGACGCTTGCCGGTCTGCTGGGTGTGAAACCCTCGGCGGCCGGCCGGATGGTCGACCGGCTCGTCGGCGCGGGGCTGATCGACCGCCTGCCGCACCCGACCTCACGGCGTGAGCTGTTGGCGAAGCTCACCGCACGGGGCCGCAAAGTCGTTCAGCAGGTCACCGCGCGGCGGCGCACCGAGATCGCCCGGATCGTGAAGAAGATGCCCCCGCCGGAACGTCGCGGCCTGGTCCGCGCGCTGACGGCGTTCACCACCGCCGGGGGAGAGCCCGCCGCCGATGTCGACAGCGACGCGCTGTAGCCCGCTGCGGCGTCCGGCCGAGATACGCCGCGAGCCGGCCGGTCGCCGGGCAGGTGCGCCGCGTCGTCGCCGGCACCCCCGAGCCCACGCTGCGGCTGGTTGACCAGAAATCATATTTATCTGATATCCTTGCGATGTGACCCGAATGACCGCGACGGACGCGGCGCGCAACTTCTCGGAGCTGCTCAACCGAGTGGCCGGCGGTGAGGAAATCGAGGTGACGCGTAGCGGGGCCGCCGTCGCCGTGATCTCCCCACCGAAGTCGCGACTGATCTCGGCCGACCGATTTCGGGCGCTGATCGCGAGCGCACCGCCACCTGACTCCGCGTTCGCCCGCGACATCCACGCCGTGCGTGAGTCGGTCGGGCCGCCCGAGGACGCGTGGCCGTCCTGATCGACACCGACATGCTCGTCGACCCCGAGCGCGGTGTCACCAGTCCCGAGGTCGAAAGCGCGATCGGCGACGAGGACCGCGCGATCAGCGTCATCACCGTCAGCGAACTGCTGCATGGCGTGCACCGGGCGACTGGCGCGCAGCGCGCTCGCCGCAGCGCATTCGTCGAGCATCTGCTCGCCGGCATGCGGGCGATCGAGATCACCGAGCAGGTCGCACGCGTTCACGCCGACATCTGGGCTCAACTGGCGAGCAAGGGGCAACTCGTCGGCGCCCACGATCTTTGGATCGCAGCCACCGCCCTGGCCCATGGAATGAGTCTGGCCAGCGGCAACACCGTTGATTTCCAACGTGTTCCAGGGTTACGGGTGATCACTCCAGCTTTCTGACCGAGGCGATGACCTCGGCTGCCGTTGACATCGGACCCGTCGGTCAGCGCGACCATTCGGCTGCGTTGTCGGCGGAACCGCCGGATCGCCTGGTCGACGGGGTACCCGGCCGTCCCTCCCTACACTGGGCCGGTGCGCCTCGTCTTCGCCGGCACCCCCGAGCCCGCGCTGCCCGCGCTGCGGCTGCTGATCGACTCGCCCCGCCACGAGGTGGCCGCGGTGCTGACCCGGCCCGACGCCGCGTCCGGCCGGCGGGGTCACCCGCAGCCCTCGCCGGTGGCCCGGCTGGCGCTCGACCACGGCATCCCGGTGCTGCGGCCGCCGCGGCCCAACACCGCGGAGTTCGTCGCGGAACTGTCGGCGTTGGCGCCGGACTGCTGCCCGGTGGTGGCCTACGGCGCGCTGCTGGGCGAGGAGCTGCTGGCGGTGCCGCGGTACGGCTGGGTCAACCTGCATTTCTCGCTGCTGCCCGCCTGGCGCGGCGCGGCCCCGGTGCAGGCGGCGATCGCGGCCGGCGACACCGTCACCGGTGCGACGACGTTCCAGATCGAGCCGAGCCTGGACTCCGGACCGGTCTACGGTGTGGTCACCGAAACGATCCGGCCCGCCGACACCGCCGGGGATCTGCTCGACCGGCTGGGGGTGTCGGGTGCTGCGCTGCTGGCGGCCACGGTGGACGGCATCGCCGACGCAGCGCTGACGCCGGTGCCGCAGCCATCCGACGGGGCGAGCTACGCCCCCAAGGTCACCGTCGAGGACGCGAGGGTGCGCTGGGAGCAGCCGGCCCACGCGGTCGAGCGGCGCATCCGCGCCGTCACGCCCAAGCCCGGTGCGTGGACGACCATCGGTGGGCTGCGCGTCAAACTCGGCCCGGTGTCGGTGGATTCCGATGGCCCGCAATCCCTGTCGCCCGGCGACATTCACGTCGACCGAGACAGCGTGTGGGTCGGTACCGGCTCGGATCCGGTGCGGCTGGGTGAAATCCAGCCGCCGGGAAAGAAGTTCATGAACGCCGGTGACTGGGCCCGCGGCGCCCGGCTCGACGCCGCGGTGCACGCATCATGACCCGACCAGGTCGGCCCTCGAAAACGCAACGGACGCAACGACAACCGCAGCGACGCCCGCTCGATCCGGCGCGCCGGGCCGCGTTCGACGCGCTGCGCGCGGTCACCGAGCGCGACGCCTACCCCAACCTGGCGCTGCCGGCGCTGCTGCGCGAGCGCGGGATCACCGGCCGCGACGCCGCGTTCGCCACCGAGCTGACCTACGGCACGTGTCGCACCCGCGGGCTGCTGGACGCGATCATCGAGGCGGCCGCCGGTCGGTCGCCGGCCGCCATCGACTCGGTGCTGCTGGACCTGCTGCGGATGGGGACCTATCAACTGCTGCGCACCCGGGTCGACGCGTACGCCGCGGTGTCCACCACCGTCGACCAGGCGGGAATCGAATTCGACACGGCGCGTGCGGGTTTCGTCAACGGTGTGCTGCGCACCATCAGCTCACGCGACGAGCGGTCCTGGACCGACGAGCTGGCCCCCGATGCGGCGGCCGACCCAGTGGGGCACTCCGCCTTCGTGCACGCCCACCCACGCTGGGTGGCGCAGGCGTTCGTCGACGCGCTGGGCCCCGCCGCCGGCGAACTCGACGCGGTGCTGGCCGGCGACGACCAGCGCCCGCAGGTGCACCTGGCTGCGCGACCCGGGGTGCTCAGCGCCGACCAGCTGGCCGGGTCGGTGGGCGGCACGGTGGGCCGGCATTCGCCCTACGCGGTGTACCTGCCCGGCGGCGATCCGGCGGAGTTGCCGGCGGTGCGCGACGGCCACGCGCTGGTGCAGGACGAGGGCAGCCAGCTGGTGGCCCGCGCGCTCACGCTGGCGCCGGTGGACGGCGACACCGGGCGCTGGCTGGACCTGTGCGCCGGGCCGGGCGGCAAGACCGCGCTGCTGGCCGCGCTCGGCGTCGACCGCGGTGCGCGGGTCACCGCGGTCGAGCCGGCAGCGCACCGCGCCGAGCTGGTCGCGCAGAACACCCGCGGGCTTCCGGTCGACGTGCTGCGCGCCGACGGACGCGACAGGGACCTTGTCGGGGGCCTGGACCCGGGTTTCGACCGGGTGCTGGTCGACGTGCCGTGCACCGGGCTGGGCGCGCTGCGGCGCCGGCCCGAGGCGCGCTGGCGGCGCCAGCCCGCCGACATCCCGGCGCTGACCCGGCTGCAGCGCGAGCTGCTGACCGCCGCCATCGCGCTGACTCGGCCCGGCGGGGTGGTGCTGTACGCGACCTGTTCCCCGCACCTGGCCGAAACGGCCGGCGTCGTCGCCGACGCACTGCGCCGCCACCCGGTGCGGGCGTTGGACGCGCGGCCGCTGTTCGAGCCGGTCACGGATCTGGGGGATGGCCCTTACGTGCAGCTGTGGCCGCACCGGCACGGCACCGACGCGATGTTTGCCGCGGCGCTGCTCAAAGTAGGCTGATGCCCGTGTCAGTCCAGACCGAGTCAGTCCAGACCGATCGGCCCCTGATCGCGCCGTCGATCCTGGCCGCCGACTTCGCCCGGCTGGCCGACGAGGCGGCCGCCGTGCCCGACGCGGACTGGCTGCACGTCGACGTGATGGACGGGCATTTCGTGCCGAACCTGACCATCGGGCTGCCGGTGGTGCAGAGCCTGCTCAGGGTCACCGACATCCCGATGGACTGCCATCTGATGATCGAAGACCCGGGCCGCTGGGCTCCGCCGTACGCCGAAGCAGGCGCCTACAACGTCACCTTCCACGCCGAGGCCACCGACAACCCGGTCGCCGTCGCCCGCGACATCCGGGCCGCCGGCGCCAGGGCCGGGCTCGGCGTCAAACCCGGCACGCCGCTGGAGCCTTACCTCGACATCCTCAGCGACTTCGACACCCTGCTGGTCATGTCGGTCGAGCCGGGTTTCGGCGGCCAGGACTTCATCCGCGAGGTGCTGGGCAAAGTGCGCACGCTCCGCAAGATGGTCGATTCGGGCGAGCTGACCATCCTGGTCGAGATCGACGGCGGCATCAACGCCGACACCATCGAAGCGGCCGCCGAGGCCGGTGTCGACTGCTTCGTGGCCGGATCGGCCGTCTACCACGCCGACGACCCCGACGCCGCGGTCGAAGCGCTGCGGCGGCGGGCACAGGCCGCGTCGCCGCATCTGCGCCGATGACGGGCCCGGCGGCCATCGACTACGACGCCGTCATGCAGCTCGCCGTCGAGCACGCCGAGCTGGTCAAGGGCGCCACCTATCCCAATCCGCCGGTCGGCGCGGTGATCGTGGACCGCGACGGCCAGGTTGTCGGGGTCGGCGGCACCGGGCCGGCCGGCAGCGCACACGCCGAGGTGGTGGCGCTGCGCCGGGCCGGCGGTTTGGCTGCCGGCGGCACCGCGGTGGTCACCCTGGAACCGTGCAACCACCACGGCAGAACCCCGCCGTGCGTGGACGCGCTGCTGCAGGCCGGCGTCGCGACGGTGGTCTACGCCGTCGCCGACCCGACCCCCGTCGCCGCCGGGGGCGCGGCCCGGCTGGCCGCGGCCGGTGTGCACGTCGTCGCCGACGTGCACGCGGACCTGGTGGCCGCCGGGACGCTGCGGGAGTGGCTGCACAAGCAGCGCACCGGGCTGCCGCACGTCACCTGGAAGTACGCCACCAGCGTCGACGGGCGCAGCGCCGCCGCCGACGGGTCCAGCCAGTGGATCAGCAGCGAGGCTGCCCGCGCGGACCTGCACCGCCGCCGCACGGCTGCCGACGCCATCGTGGTGGGCACCGGCACCGTGCTCGCTGACGACCCGTCGTTGACGGCCCGGCTCGCCGACGGCCGGCTGGCCGATCGCCAGCCGCTGCGCGTCGTCGTCGGCAAACGCGAAATACCCTCCGAGGCAAAAGTTCTCAACGACGATTCGCGGACGATGGTGATCCGCACCCACGATCCGCGCGAGGTGCTGGGGGCGCTGTCGGATCGCACCGACGTGCTGCTGGAGGGCGGGCCGACGCTGGCCAGCGCGTTCCTGCGGGCCGGGACCATCGACCGGATCCTCGCCTACGTCGCGCCGATCCTGCTGGGCGGGCCGGCGACCGCGGTCGACGACGTCGGGGTGTCCAGCATCGCGCGGGCGCTGCGCTGGCGGTTCGACGCGATCGAGCGGATCGGCCCGGACCTGTTGCTCAGCCTGGTACCGCGGTAGCTTTTCCGCCGCGACCGTGCGTGTTTGTGCGTAGACACGCCGCGCAAGCCGTGCAACCGTGCACGCTCGCCGCACAGGCGCTCACACCGCGGGCGCGACAGCTTCCCGCTCGGGCACCGGCGGCTCCTCGGCGTGGACGGCGCGGCTGCTCAGCAGCAGCCCCAGCAGCGCCCCCGCCACGCAGATGATCGCGGTGATGGTGAAGATCTCGCCGTACATCATCGTGTACGCCGTCTGGTAGAGGTGCGCCTGGGCCGCGAGCCGGGCGGGCAGGCTGGCGTCGTCGGGCACCGACGCCGACAACGACTGCACGATCTGGTTCAGCCGGTAAAAACCCCATGCGCTCAGCGCCGCCAAACCCACCATCATGCCTGTCATCCGCGCGACCACCACCAGCGCCGAGGCGATGCCGTGCTGCGCGGACGGCACCACCCGCAGGCTGGCCGACGTCAGCGGCCCGATGACCAGGCCCAGGCCGAGGCCGGCGAGCGCCAGGTCGGTGTCCATCGCGGGCAGCGACAGGCCGAGCAGGTGGTGATGCTGCGCCGGCAGGTCGACCTGCCACTTGGAGATCAGCCAGTACCCGCCGGCCGCGATGAGCAGGCCGACGAACGTCATCGCACGGTCGCCGACCTTCGTGGCGATCCAGCCGCCCGCCAGCGCCCCGATCGGCAGCGCGGCCAGGAAACGCAGCAGCAGCAGCGCCGCCTGGTCCTGGTTCATGATCAACACGCCCTGGCCGAACAGCTCCACGTCGACCAGCGTCACCATCAACGCCGCGCCGGCCGCCACGGATGCGCCCAGCGCGGCCAGAAACGGCCGGAAGCGCACGCCGGCGGGATCGATCAACCGGGTGCGGGCGAAGCGCTCCCAGAGCGCGAACGCCGCGGCGGCGACGATCGCGCCGATCACCAGCGGCGGGCCGTAGCTGGGCAGCGCCGTCTGGCCGTTCGGGTCCGGGTTGTACAGCCCGAGCACCACCAGACCCAGCGTGATCGCCAGCAGAATCCCGCCGACCAGGTCGATTCTCTCCGTCCCGGCGCCGACGGTCCGCGACGGCAGGCTGAAGTGGATCATCACCATCGCGGCCAGTGCCAGCGGCACGTTGATCCAGAAGACGTCCTGCCAGCGGCCGGTCAGCCAGACGACGAGGATCCCGTACAGCGGGCCCAGCACGCTGCCCAGTTCCTGGGCGGAGCCGATGCCGCCCAGCACCGCGGCGCGGTTGCGCGCGGCCCACAGGTCGGCGCCCAGGGCCAGGGTGACCGGCAGCAGCGCGCCGCTGGCCACGCCCTGGATGGTGCGGCCCACCACCAGCGTCGTCAGATCCGCGGACAGCGCGGTGACTACCGAGCCGACCGCGAACGCCGCCAGGCTGACCTGCAGCAGCAGCTTGCGGCCGAACCTGTCGGACGCCCGGCCCAAAAGCGGCATCGCCGCGATGTAGCCCAGCAGGTAGCAGGTGACGATCGGGGTGATGCGCTGCAGCTGGTTGATGGGGATGCCGACGGTGATGATGATGTCGCGCATGACGGTCACCACGACGTAGGTGTCCAGCGCCCCGAGCAGCACGGCCAGGCTGCCGGCGCCGATCGCTACTGTGCGTCCAGGTTGCATCGTCTCAACTCACATTCGGTTTGCTGACCTGCACCGGTTCGTTCCAGTTCGACAGGGTCATCTGTAGGAAATTGCCGGCGCTCTGCTCCAGCTTGGCCTGTACCAGCTGATGCTCGCCGTCCTCCTGAATCCAGACCGTGACCGGTCGGGGCTCGGTGGCCTTCAGTTGCGGCGCGAGCGCATTCACCGCGTCGGCGCTGACCTTTCCGGCCAGGCGGACGGTGTCCTGCCCGTTGATGGTGTCGCGGCCCTGCGCCGTGGCCCCGCTGAGATTGGCCAGCAGGTTGGCCAGCCCTTTGGTCGGATCGAGCAGTGTCCCCAGGTCGTAGACATCTGCGGCCGGCCCCAGGTTGGCCCACTTGTTCGGGGTCAGGGCCGCGTAGAGGACGGAATCGTAGACCACGAACGGCACGTCGACCTCGGGGCCGGAGAAGGTGATCTTGGCGTCACCCTTGGCGGCGATGCCGGGGACGGTGGTGAGGTCGCCGGTGATTGTCTTGACCGGCAGCGACGGGATCGTGCCTTCCACCGAGAACACCAGGTGCGCGCTGGTGACCTTCTTGGTGGCGACGCTGGATTGCTGGACCAGGTTCGCCGCGTCCGGCAGCGGGCCGCTGTTCTGCTTCGGCGACGACGAGCAGCCGCCGAGCAGGGCGGTGGCGATGCTGAGGGCGGCGAGAAGGGCCGGTAGCCGGCGGCGGGTCTGCATGTGTGCATCGTAGAGGGTGCCGGTGACCGCTCTTCGAACCGTGAGGTAGGCCGGTGCGTCGCGCCGCAACGTAGCCTGGGGTGGTGTTCACCGGAATCGTGGAGGAGTTGGGCGCGGTGGTTGCCAGGGAGGACCTGGGCGATTCCGCGCGCCTGACCGTCCGCGGCCCACTGGTCACCGTCGACGCCGGCCACGGCGACTCGATCGCCGTCAACGGCGTGTGCCTGACGGTGGTCGAGGTGCTACCGGATGGGCAGTTCACCGCCGACGTGATGGGCGAGACCCTCGACCGCTCCAGCCTGGCCCGGGTGGGCGCCGGCAGCCCGGTGAACCTGGAGCGGGCCGCGGCGCTGAACAGCCGGCTGGGCGGGCACATCGTGCAGGGTCACGTGGACGGCACCGGGCAGATCCTGGCGCGCAGCCCAGCCGAGCACTGGGAGGTGCTGCGCATCGGGCTGCCCGCCGCTCTGGCCCGCTACGTCGTGGAGAAGGGGTCGATCACCGTCGACGGCATTTCGCTGACCGTGTCCGGGCTCGGCGCCGACTGGTTCGAGGTGTCGCTGATCCCGACCACCCTCGCGCTGACGACGCTCGGCCGCGCCGCGGTGGGTGGCTTGGTGAACCTCGAAGTAGATGTCATTGCGAAGCACGTCGAGCGGCTCATGGTCGCAAATCTTCGCGGTGTGACTGATTGACCTGCCATGTCCGGGCGACCGATGAAACGAGTGGCGGCAGCGGGGCTGGCGCCGGCAGCATGTCTGCTGGGTCTGCTGGCACCGACCGCGCACACTGACGGTAACGACCGTCTCAATCCCGCCGAGCGCGCCTATGTTGTCGAGGTAGAGCCGAGCGGCGTACCGGTGAGGCCCCCGACCGGGGTACTGCAGGCCGGCCGCTGGGTCTGCGACGACCTCCACCGCGGGATTCCGCCGGAGGAGATCATCGCGACGCACTTCGGGGCGTTTGCAGACACGTGGGGGCCGCCTGTCGTCGATGCCGCCCGACACCACTTGTGCCCGGACACCCTTACCGGGGGAGGTTGAGCGACGTGCGCGGCACGTAGCGCGCCGCCGCATCCGCCGGGCACGCCGCCGCAACGACCGCTAGCGCCCCGTGGTTCATACTGAGAGCAACGTCGGGGCCCGCCCCGATCCCAGAGCTGACTAGGTGGCAGAGATGACCAGGCTGGACACCGTCGAGCGGGCTGTTGCCGACATCGCGGCCGGCAAGGCCGTCGTCGTCATCGACGACGAGAACCGGGAGAACGAGGGCGACCTGGTCTTCGCCGCTGAAAACGCCACCCCGGAGTTGGTCGCGTTCATGGTGCGCTACACCTCCGGGTATCTGTGCGTCCCATTGGACGGGGCGATTTGCGACCGGCTGGGCCTGCTGCCGATGTACGCGTTGAACCAGGACAAGCACGGCACCGCCTACACCGTCACTGTCGATGCGAAAAACGGTGTGGGAACGGGAATTTCAGCATCTGATCGGGCAACGACCATGCGGTTGTTGGCCGACCCGGCAAGTGTCGCAGACGATTTCACCCGGCCGGGCCACGTCGTCCCGTTGCGCGCCAAGGACGGCGGCGTGTTGCGCCGTGCCGGCCACACCGAGGCCGCGGTCGACCTGGCTCGGATGGCGGGGCTGCAGCCGGCGGGCGCGATCTGCGAGATCGTCAGCCAGAAGGACGAGGGCGCGATGGCGCAGACCGACGAGCTGCGGGTCTTCGCCGACGAACACGGCCTGGCGCTGATCGCGATCGCCGACCTGATCGAGTACCGACGCAAGCACGAGAAGCACGTCGAGCGGGTTGCCGAGGCCCGCATCCCGACCCGGCACGGGGAGTTCCGCGCGGTCGGCTACGCCAGCATCTACGAAGACGTCGAGCATGTCGCACTGGTGCGCGGCGAGATCGCCGGCCCCAACTACGACGGCCACGACGTGCTGGTCCGGGTGCACTCGGAGTGTCTGACCGGCGACGTGTTCGGCTCCCGGCGTTGTGACTGCGGCCCGCAGTTGGACGCCGCGATGGCGATGGTCGCACACGAGGGCCGCGGCGTGGTGCTCTACATGCGGGGTCACGAGGGCCGCGGTATCGGCCTGATGCACAAGCTGCAGGCCTATCAGCTGCAGGACGCTGGCGCCGACACCGTCGACGCCAACCTCACGCTCGGCTTTCCCGCTGATGCACGCGATTACGGCATCGGTGCTCAGATTCTGGTCGATCTCGGGGTTCGCTCGATGCGGCTGCTGACCAACAACCCCGCCAAGCGGGTCGGGCTGGACGGCTACGGCTTGCACATCGTCGAACGGGTGCCGCTGCCGGTGCGCGCCAACGCGGAGAACATCCGGTATCTGATGACCAAGCGCGACCGGATGGGACACGACCTCACCGGGCTGGACGATTACCCCGAATCATTCATTCTTCCAGGTGAATTCGGGGGAGCTCTGTGACCGCCGACGACAATGCAGAACGCAGCGATGCGCAGGAGTGGCGCTGATGGCCGGTGGCGCCGGCGTGCCGGACATGCCGACGCTCGACGCGTCCGGAGTCAAGCTGGCGATCGTGGCCAGCACCTGGCATGGCACCATCTGCGACGCGCTGCTGGCGGGCGCCGTCAAGGTGGCTGCGCAGTGGGGCGTCAGCAATCCCACGGTGGTGCGGGTGCTCGGCGCGATCGAGGTTCCGGTGGTGGCCCAGGCGCTGGCCCGCGACCACGACGCCGTCGTCGCGCTGGGTGTGGTGATCCGCGGTGCCACACCGCATTTCGACTACGTGTGCGAGGCGGTGACCCAGGGGTTGACGCGGGTGTCGTTGGACTCCTCGACCCCGGTGGCCAACGGGGTGCTGACCACCAACACCGAGGAGCAGGCACTCGATCGGGCCGGGCTGCCGGCGTCGACGGAGGACAAGGGCGCCCAGGCCACCGCCGCGGCTTTGAGCACCGCCCTGACCCTGCGCGATCTGCGCGCCAGACCGTGACCGCACCAGCTGATTGGGATGTGGAGGTGCGTCCGCGCCTGACCCCCGTTTTCGCCTACATCGTGGCGTTCGTGATCGCGGCCGCGCACATCGTGGTGGGCCTGCTGCTGAAGATCAAGTCCACCGGAGTGATCTTCCAGACCGCCGACCAGGTAGCCATTGCCACACTGGGTCTGCTGATCGCCGGGTTTGTGCTGCTGTTCGCCCGGCCGCGGCTGCGTGTCGGCGCCGCCGGCCTGGGGGTGCGTAACCTGCTGGGCGAGCGGCTGGTGCCGTGGTCGAGCGTGGTCGGCGTGTCGTTCCCGGCCGGCGCCCGCTGGGCGCGCATCGATCTGCCTGACGACGAGTACATCCCGGTGATGGCGATCCAGGCCGTCGACAAGGAACGCGCCGTGGCGGCCATGGACACCGTGCGGTCCCTGCTTTCCCGGTACCAACCCGGGCGGTGAGGGCGGCGTCGCCTCCGGGCGACGGTGCGACAAGGGATTTCGGCTAGTCCGGTGCCGCGTCGGCCGTGTCGGTGAGCATCCCGATAGGTCAGGCTGGACATCTCCTGTGTATCGCCGGGGATCTCTTGGCCGAACGACGTGGAGACGCTACGGTCGAGTAATCAGTTGAGACTGATTTTGAGTGGGCGCGCACGCGTAGTGTCAAAGCTCACGGGCGGTGGGACCCGCCTTAACTGCACGTCTTATCGCGACGGCCAATGGTTCCTGCGAAACAGATAGTGCTCGGCAGCCGCGATCGGAGCCGAGGGCGACGCAGAGGAGACTAAATGGCCGTTCGACCTCTCTTCGCCCGAAGCGTGTTTCGGCCTCGGAGCCGGCATGGCCTCGCGCTGTTGCGAAATTCGAGGAAGAGCCGCGCCGACGCCCGCACGTGGTACGCAGGAGTGCGCTGTCCGGGCGCCGCGTGGCCGGCGCTGGGCGTCAGCCCAGTGGGCAGAGCAGCGTCCGCCGGCGCGGGCGCTGAGCCGCTCAGCGCGTCCCCGGGGCGGGTTCTGAAGCCGGGCTCGTTGCTCGGCGCGGGCAGCGCTAACCGCTTGTGCGCAAAGGTAGTTGACTCCTGTCCGTTTTGTCTGCGGTGTTCCCGGGTACGCATGTGACAAGTGAGCCAGAGGTCCGGCGCTGCTGGGGTTGGCACGATCATCAGCGGGTCCGTTCGCAGGGTTTCGCAGGGTGCTGTCGGCACGTTTCCCAGGGTGCTGTCGGCACAGAGTGATGAGCTGTTCGCCCCTCAGGTAGTTCTCAAGGAAGGTGTAATGGCGATGGTGCGTTCGCGCATCTCCGAATGGAACCCCCAGGACGAAGCGACCTGGGATGCCGGCAACCATGTCATCGCTCGTCGAAATCTGGTCTGGCTCGTCGTCAATGTGCACGTCACATTTTCGGTCTGGTATTTGTGGTCGGTGATGGTGCTTTTTATGCCGGTCTCCGTCTACGGGTTCTCGACCGGAGACAAGCTCCTCATAGCCGCGGCCGCCTCGTTGGTCGGCGCTGTGGTGCGTATCCCTTATTCCATGGCCGCCAATTGGTTCGGGGGGCGCACCTGGACGACGCTTTCGTCGTTTGTGCTTGTGATCCCCACTGCCGGAGCTATCTGGTTGCTGGCGCATCCGGGCCTGCCGCTGTGGCCGTATCTCGCGTGCGCGGCCTTGACCGGGTTGGGCGGCGGCAATTACTCGGCATCGCTGGCCAAGGTCGACGGTCTGTATCCTCAACGGCTCAAGGGTGCGGTGCTGGGCCTGACCGGCGGCATGGCCAATATTGGGTCGGCGGCCATCCAAATGGTGGGGCTGGTGGTCCTGGCCGTGGCAGGCCATATGGCGCCCTACTGGGTGTGCGCGATCTATCTTTGCCTTCTGGCCGTCGGCGGCGCCGGTGCGGCGCTCTTCATGGACAACTTCGTGGCGCACCGCTCCGGACTGTCGTTGAACAACTTGCGAGCGATTCTTCCGGTGTCCGACACCTGGATCCTCTGTTTCCTCTACTTGTGCGCGTCCGGCTCATTTCTGGGTTTCGCGTTCGCCTTCGGGCAACTGCTGAACCACAACTTCATAGCGGCTGGGGAAAGTCCTGGGCAGGCATCCCTGCATGCTGCCGAGGTCGCGTTCATCGGGCCTTTGTTGGGGTCCTTGGCGCGGATCGCCGGCGGCAAGCTCAGCGACCGCTTTGGTGGCGGCCGCGTCGCAATGACCGTCTTCATCGGCGCTATCGCGGCCGGCGGTTGGTTGACTGTCATCAGCACGCACAACGACCTCACGCACGGTTCCGGTGCGCCCGCGACCGGGCTGACGATGGTCGGTTACATCATCGGTTTCATTGCGCTGTTCATCTTCTGCGGAGCTGGCAAAGGGCCTGTTTACCAGCTCATTCCCCTGGTCTTCGAGGAACGTAGTCGCGGGTTGGGCCTCCCGGAGAGCGATCGCCGAGATTGGGCCCGGGTCCGGTCATCGTCGCTGATCGGGTTTGCGGGCGCATTCGGTGCGCTCGGCGGGATGGGGATCAACGTGGTGCTGCGGCAATCCTATGAGTTGGCCGGCACCGCCACCCCGGCCCTGTGGATCTTCACGCTGAGTTATGTCGGCGCGGCGTTCGTGGCGTGGGCGCGCTACGTGCGTCCACGACGCCCGGCGCTGCTGGGTACCGCCGCGGCGGACGCGGATCAAGGCGTCGTCGCGTCGGCCGGCCAGGACAGCTGATCATTCCCGAGATGCGCCCCGGCTGGTAGCAACGAAAAGAAAGGATCGTAAATCTAATGAGTCAACGAGAAGCCGCCGACTCCGCGATACCATCCCTCGACGAGGTGATTGCCATCGCGGTTGAGGCCGGAAAACTTATACTCAAGCATCGCCAGCACCCGCACGTGAGAGAAAAAGGTGACCACGGCGACGACACCTCGCCGGTCACAGATGCAGATTTGGCGTCCAATCGGTACATCACCGAACACCTGAAGAAGCTGAATCCGAATATTCCGATCATTTCCGAGGAAATCCAGTCGGCCGATTACGACACAAGGAAGCATTGGCGGCGTTTCTGGGTGGTGGACCCTCTGGATGGCACCAAAGAATTCGTCAAAGGCAGCGATGAGTTTACCGTTAATATCGCGCTCGTGGACGAACTGGAACCCATGCTGGGTGTGATATATACGCCGGCCAAAGACTTGCTGTACTACGCAGGAAAAGGACAGGGGAGCTGGAAACGGGACGGCGAACATGCTCCCGTGCGGATTTATTCAGAGGTTCCGGATCTCGCCAAGGGGCTAGTTGTCGTTGAGAGTGCTTCGCACCCGTCTGCCGAACTGGAAAACTACCTGAAAGACCTCCCCGTCAAGGAGCGGATCTATGCAGGAAGCTCGCTCAAGTTCTGCCTGGTGGCCGAGGGTGTCGCTGACATCTACCCGCGCATGGGCCCGACAATGGAGTGGGATGTGGCGGCCGGTGATTGCATTTATCGCAACTCGGCTCGCCTTGGCCGGCGCAGCACATCGTTTAGCTACAACAAGCCTTCGTTGAGAAACGAGACCTTCGTCATCGGCTTCAAATGAATGCTGCATCAGCCCGCTTGTCGGCTTAACTGTTCCGAGAAAGGACTCGCTGCAATGGCCAATGACATTACCTGGCACGAGTACAGTGTGAGTCGCAGTGAACGGGAAAAGCTGAACGGCCATCGGGGTTCCGTAACCTGGCTCACCGGGCTGAGTGCCAGCGGCAAGAGCACAGTGGCAAATCTGGTGGACCGCAAGTTGTACGAACGCACTGCACGAAGCTACATGCTCGACGGCGATAATGTGCGCTACGGGCTCAACGCCGGTCCGGATATCCTCGAGAAACTGCATGGCAAAGAATTTGCCGCGCGCTTCGGCTCGGGCTTTTCGGCCGACGACCGGGAGGAGAATATTCGCAGGATCGGCGCCGTTGCGAAACTGCCCTGCGAAGCCGGAATTATCACCTTGACCGCGTTCATCAGCCCGTATCGCCGTGATCGCGACCGAAGTCCGCGCGACTCTCGACGAAAACGACGTCATCGAGATTTTCGTCGACACCCCGATCGAGGTATGTGAACAGCGCGATCCGACAGGGTTGTACAAGCGATCCGACAGGGTTGTACAAGAAGGTAAAGGGTTGTACAAGAAGGT
>NZ_JAVKSH010000054.1:16086-23433 GCF_039583805.1 Mycobacterium sp.
AGGGTTGTACAAGAAGGTAAAGGGTTGTACAAGAAGGTTCGGGCCGGCCAGATCAAAGGCTTCACCGGGATCGACGACCCCTATGAGGCCCCACTCAAGCCCGCACGTAGGCCCAACGGTGCGGCCAAGAGTGCCGATCCGCTGGCCGAGGAGGTGATCGGTTATCTCGAAAAGGTGGGCGTCATACCAGCAGGCATGACGTAGAAGTGGTCGGGGTGAGGCCTGCGATTGAAAGTCATGCGCGTCTCAGCAGAGACCCCGCAGGCGATGACGACAAGAAAGGCGGACTTCCATGACAAAAGAATTGCTCGCACCGACCAGGGTTCTGCGAGACTATCTGTCCAATTCGACGGTGTGGCAGGACTTTTTGGACCAGGGCGGTTTTGTGGAAGGCGATATCGTCGTCGCCGACCCGTTCAAGGCCGGCACCACCTGGACCCAGCGGATCCTGCAGCAGATTTTGAGCAACGGTGAAGAGCACGACGCCGGGCTCTCGGACACCTCCCCGTGGCTGGACTCCAGCTGGGGCAAACACGCCGAAATGCTCGCGACGCTCAAGGCGCAGCGCGAGGCCGGCACGGGCCGGGTCATGAAGTCGCATGTACCCGCCGATGCACTGCCGATCGCACCGGAGGCGCGCTATGTGTTCGTTGGGCGCAACGGGAAAGACCTGGGGATCAGCTTCCACAACTATCTACACAACTTCTCCCCGGCGACCCTGGAGGAGATCAACCGCATTCACGTCGAGTGGTCCGGTGACCCCGCACCGCTGGTGATTCCGCAGGAGATGCGGGAGTTCTTCGACCTGTGGCTGGACACCGACGGGTACCAGTGCTGCGATCTGCTCGACATCATGGCGTCGTGGTGGCGGCTCAAGGACGAGCCCAACATCCTGCTGGTGCACTACAAGGACCTCAGGGACGATCTTGCCGGTGAAGTCGCGCGGATCGCCAAGTTCTTGTCCATAGACCCCGCGTCATTGCGGATGGACGCGGTCCTCGAACACTGCTCTTTCGAGTACATGAGCGGACGGGCGGAGAAGATGGCGCCCTTCGGAGGAGAACACATGTCCAGCGCCAAGGCATTCTTTGACAAAGGGCCGAAGCGCGATTTCCGCACGGAGCTGACCCCCACACAGATCGAGCGTTTCGACCGCAAGGCTTCCGCCGCGTTGGGCGAAGAATGTGCGCAGTGGTTGGAGGTCGGCAGTGCCCATAAGTGAGCTACCCCACGAATTTCGGGTAATGCACGCCAAGGGCCCGGCGTGCATTACCCGCTCGCCGAATACCCGAGAACTTGAGCCGAGCCGACGCAGCCGCAAGCGGCTCGGTCCGGCGGCTACACGCCGCCGCCACTACCAACATCTCTGGACGGAGGAGAAATGACCGGAGCAAAGATGACGCGCGTTTACCTTGCTCGCCACGGCCGCACCGCTTTCAACGCCGAGGGGCGACTGCGTGGGCTGAGCGATCCGCCACTGGACGAAGTCGGCCTTGCCGAGGTGGCGCGGCTGGCGCATGTGCTGGCCGCCAAAGGTCCCACGGCAGTCGTGTCCAGCCCGCTGCAGCGAGCGGTGTCGACGGCTGAGGCGATCGCTGCGGCCGCAGGTGTCCCGGCCAGTGTCGATCTCCGACTGAACGATCGCGACTACGGACCCATGACCGGCCACCCTCGCGCCGAAGTCGAAGAGCAATACGGCAGCGTCGATTCGTCACCGGGAGTCGAGCCGCGTTCGGCGGTAGCCGAGCGCGCTAAGAAGGCATTCTTCGAACTTGTCGACGAACTTGCCCCTGGCCCAATCGTCCTGGTTTCCCACGACGCGTTCAATCAGACCTTGCTCGAACAGCTGGATCCCTCCCTTGTTCGAGTTCGCCAGCGGACCGCTTGTTGGAATCAACTCAGCTTGGTTGACGGAACGTGGCGCGTTGATGCCTACGACCAGGTGGTTGAGTGAGGGTCGCTCGAGACGTCCAGTTCGGCGGACCAGGCCCCACCTTGCGGCGCGGCGGAGTTCACCTGGGTCGAAACCGTCACGGAGGTGCTCGGAGATGTCGCGTGGGTCAGCGACGCTGACACGGGCCTCACCCGGTTCGTCGATCTGAGTGGCCCGCCCGACCACATTCGATTGACGGTCGCCGACGGGCGGACCTACGACACACCCCGGGCCGTGCGGGCAGGCCAGCGAGTTGTCACCGGTCCGCTCTGGTCCGGAGCTTACGGTCGCGGCGACGAGCCCGCCCCTGATGCCGACGGGGCACTGCCTTGTCGGAAGCCGCCCCGACGGCTACTAGCCTGGGTACGTGCCCGATCCCGCGACGTATCGGCCTGCGCCCGGTTCGATCCCGGTCGAACCGGGCGTCTACCGATTCCGCGATCAGCATGGACGCGTGATCTATGTCGGCAAGGCCAAGAGCCTGCGCGGCCGGCTCACGTCGTATTTCGCCGACGTCGCCGGCCTGCATCCGCGGACCCGGCAGATGGTGACCACCGCGGCCAAGGTGGAGTGGACGGTGGTCACCACCGAGGTCGAGGCGCTGCAGCTGGAGTACAACTGGATCAAGGAGTTCGACCCACGGTTCAACGTCCGTTACCGCGACGACAAGTCCTATCCGGTGCTGGCCGTCACCCTCAACGAAGAGTTTCCCCGGCTGATGGTCTACCGCGGTCCGCGGCGCAAGGGGGTGCGGTATTTCGGCCCGTACTCGCATGCCTGGGCAATCCGCGAAACCCTCGACCTGCTCACCCGGGTCTTCCCGGCGCGCACCTGCTCGGCCGGGGTGTTCAAGCGTCAGCAGCAGATCGGCCGGCCCTGCCTGCTGGGATACATCGGCAAATGCTCGGCGCCGTGCATCGGGCGGGTCAGCGCCGAGCAGCATCGCCGCATCGTGGACGACTTCTGCGACTTCCTGTCGGGCAAGACCGACCGGTACGCCCGCGGCCTGGAACAGCAGATGAACGCGGCGGCCGAGCGCCTCGATTTCGAGCGGGCCGCGCGGCTGCGAGACGACGTGGGCGCGCTGAAGCGCGCGATGGAAAAGCAGGCCGTGGTGTTCGGCGACGGCACCGACGCCGACGTCGTCGCGTTCGCCGACGACGAGCTGGAAGCCGCGGTCCAGGTGTTCCACGTGCGCGGCGGGCGGGTTCGCGGCCAGCGCGGCTGGATCGTCGAAAAGCCCGGTGATCCAGGTGATTCCGGCGAAGCCCAGCTGGTAGAGCAGCTGCTCACCCAGTTCTACGGCGACCAGGCAGAACTGGACGGCGCGGCCGACGAATCCACCAACCCGGTACCCCGCGAAGTGCTGGTGCCCTGCTTGCCGCCCAATGCCGACGAGCTGGCCCGCTGGCTTTCCGGGCTGCGCGGCTCCCAGGTCACGCTGCGGGTGCCGCGCCGCGGCGACAAGCGCGCGCTGGCCGAAACCGTCCAACGCAACGCGAAAGAGTCGTTGCAGCAACACAAGCTGAAGCGGGCCGGCGACTTCAACGCCAGATCGGCTGCGCTGCAGAATATTCAGGAATCCTTGGGGCTGGCGCAGGCGCCGCTGCGCATCGAGTGCGTCGACATCAGCCACGTTCAGGGTACCGACGTGGTCGGATCGCTGGTGGTGTTCGAGGACGGCCTGCCGCGCAAATCGGACTACCGCCACTTCGCGATCCGGGACGCCGCCGGCGGGGGCCGCTCCGACGACGTCGCCTCGATCGCCGAGGTGACCCGGCGCCGATTCCTGCGACACGTCCGGGACGTCGACGACGTCGCGCCCGAGGGGAAATCGCGCAGGTTTGCCTACCCGCCGAACCTCTACGTCGTCGACGGTGGCGCTTCGCAGGTCAACGCGGCCGCGGCGGTGCTCGACGAACTCGGCGTCACCGACGTCGCGGTGATCGGGCTGGCCAAACGGCTGGAGGAGGTGTGGGTGCCGGCCGAGCCCGACCCGATCATTCTGCCGCGCAACAGCGAGGGGCTGTTCCTGCTGCAGCGGGTCCGCGACGAGGCCCACCGCTTCGCCATCACCTACCACCGCAACAAGCGGTCCAGGCGGATGACGACATCGGCGCTGGACTCGGTGCCCGGGCTGGGGGAGCACCGCCGCAAGGCGCTGGTCAGCCATTTCGGGTCGCTGGCCCGCATCAAGGAGGCCAGCATCGCGGAGATCACCGCCGTCCCGGGTATCGGTGTCGCGACGGCGACCGCGGTGCTGGATGCGCTGCACGGCGACGACCGTGCCGGCGAGCGGGTGTCGCGATGAGAGGCGACGGTTCGGGAGCAACCAGCGAGCCCGACAGTGGCTACGCCGCAACGCAATCCGGCATCGATGTCGTGCTGGTCACCGGCCTGTCCGGCGCCGGGCGCGGCACCGCGGCCAAGGTGCTGGAGGATCTCGGCTGGTACGTCGCCGACAATCTGCCGCCTCAGCTGATCACCCGGATGGTGGATTTCGGGCTGGCCGCCGGGTCGCGGATCACCCAACTGGCGGTGGTGATGGACGTGCGCTCACGCGGCTTCACCGGGGACCTGGACTGGGTGCGCACCGACCTGGCCACCCGCAACATCACCCCGAGAGTGGTGTTCATGGAGGCGTCCGACGACATGCTGGTGCGGCGCTACGAACAGAACCGCCGCAGTCATCCGCTGCAGGGCGACCAGACGCTGGCCGAGGGTATCGCCGCCGAGCGCGAGATGCTGGCTCCGGTCCGCGCGACGGCCGATCTGATCATCGACACCTCGACCCTGTCGGTGCGGGGCTTGCGGGAAAGCATCGAGCGAGCGTTCGGCAGTGAGGTCGTCGCGCACACCAGCGTCACCGTCGAGTCCTTCGGCTTCAAATACGGCCTGCCGATGGACGCCGACATGGTGATGGACGTGCGGTTCCTGCCCAACCCGCACTGGGTCGACGATTTGCGCCCGCACACCGGCCAGCATCCCGCCGTCCGCGACTACGTCCTGGGCCAGACCGGCGCGGGCGAGTTCCTGCAGACCTACCATCGGTTGTTGTCTTTGGTCGTCGACGGCTACCGCCGGGAAGGGAAGCGCTACATGACCGTGGCCGTCGGGTGCACCGGCGGCAAGCATCGCAGCGTGGCCATCGCCGAGGCGCTCGCGCAGCTGCTGGAGCCCGACCCGGCGCTGTCGGTACGGGTGCTGCACCGGGATCTGGGCCGCGAATGACGCCCGGTCCCGGCGCAAGCCCGAACATCGTCGCGCTGGGCGGCGGACACGGCCTGTACGCGACCCTGTCGGCGGCCCGACGGCTGACCCCGCATGTGACAGCCGTCGTCACCGTTGCCGACGACGGCGGCTCCTCGGGGCGGCTGCGCACCGAACTCGATGTGGTGCCACCCGGCGATCTGCGAATGGCTTTGGCGGCGTTGGCATCCGACAGTCCGCACGGGCGGCTGTGGGCGACCATCCTGCAGCACCGGTTCGGCGGCAGCGGTGCGCTGGCCGGGCACCCGATCGGCAATCTGCTGTTGGCCGGGCTCAACGAGCTGCTGGCCGACCCGGTCGCCGCGCTCGACGAGCTCGGCCGCATCCTCGGGGTGCGGGGACGGGTGCTGCCGATGTGCCCGGTTGCGCTGCAGATCGAGGCCGACGTCTCCGGCCTGGAGGCCGACCCGCGGATGTTCCGGGTCATCCGCGGCCAGGTGGCGATCGCCACCACGCCCGGAAAGGTCCGCCGGGTGCGGTTGCAGCCCGGCAACCCACCGGCGACGCGGCAGGCGGTCGACGCGATCATGTCCGCCGACCTGGTGGTGCTGGGGCCCGGGTCGTGGTTCACCAGCGTCATCCCGCATGTGCTGGTGCCGGGGCTGGCTGCGGCGTTGCGGGCGACGACGGCCCGGCGGGCACTGGTGCTGAACATGGTGGCTGAGCCGGGGGAGACGGCCGGCTTCTCGGTGGAACGTCACCTGCACGTGCTGGCTCAGCACGCGCCCGACTTCACCGTCGACGACATCATCATCGACGCCGAGCGGGTGCCCGCTGAGCGCGAGCGTGAGCAGCTGCGCCGCACGGCGACACTGTTGCAGGCACAGGTGCGGTTCGCCGACGTCTCCCGGCCTGGTACACCTTTACATGACCCGGGCAAGCTGGCCGCGGCGCTGGACGGGGTCGGCGTTCGCGACACCGGCCCGAGTGCACCCTCGGGGGCGACCACTGACGCACTGCCGGTCGAGGGCGAACCGCGACAGACCGACGGGGGCGGACCGAGAGGTGACGACGCGTGGCGATGACGGCCGAAGTCAAAGACGAGTTGAGCCGCGTAGTGGTGAATTCCGTCAGCGCGCGGCGGGCCGAGGTGACGTCGTTGCTGCGGTTCGCCGGCGGTCTGCACATCGTGGCGGGCCGGGTGGTCGTCGAGGCCGAGCTCGACCTGGGCAGCGTCGCGCGCCGGTTGCGTAAGGACATCTTCGATCTGTACGGCTACAACGCCGTCGTGCATGTGTTGTCCGCCAGCGGGATTCGCAGGCAGACTCGTTATGTGCTGCGGGTGGCCAAGGAGGGTGAGGCGCTTGCCCGGCAGACCGGCCTGCTTGATCTGCGGGGACGCCCGGTGCGAGGCCTGCCGGCCCAGGTGGTCGGCGGCGGCATCGCCGATGCCGAAGCCGCCTGGCGCGGCGCGTTTTTGGCGCACGGATCGCTGACCGAGCCCGGACGCTCGTCGGCACTGGAGGTCGGCTGCCCCGGACCGGAGGCGGCGTTGGCCCTGGTGGGGGCGGCACGCCGACTCGGGATCAGCGCCAAGGCCCGCGAGGTCCGCGGCGCCGATCGGGTGGTGGTGCGCGACGGCGAGGCGATCGGCGCGCTGCTGACGCGAATGGGCGCGCAGGACACCCGGCTGGTGTGGGAGGAGCGGCGCATGCGCCGGGAGGTGCGGGCGACGGCCAATCGGCTGGCCAATTTCGACGACGCCAACCTGCGGCGCTCGGCGCGCGCGGCGGTGGCGGCCGCCGCCCGGGTGGAGCGCGCGCTGCACATACTCGGCGATTCCGTGCCGGGCCATCTGGCCGAGGCCGGCAAGCTGCGCGTCGAGCACCGGCAGGCGTCGCTGGAGGAGCTGGGCCGGTTTGCCGACCCGCCGATGACGAAAGATGCTGTGGCCGGCCGTATTCGGCGGCTGCTGTCGATGGCCGACCGCAAGGCCAAGCAGGAAGGGATTCCCGACACCGAATCGGCGGTGACCCCGGACCTGCTCGACGACTAGCGGTCTCGCTCGTCAGTTCGTCGGGGTGCCGTGCACCGGGGGTCAGGTCACCGAACGTGAAGCCCTTGGAAAAAAAATCCGGCCTTGGTTCAAGGGGTGGTCGCAACGGCTTCACATTCGGTGCGGCCGGGCTGCACAGCGTCGACCC
>NZ_JAVKSH010000055.1:0-12578 GCF_039583805.1 Mycobacterium sp.
GCGACTTTGGCGGCCCAGGTCTCGACTTGGCGGCCGCCCACCTCGACGGTGGTGCCGCAGTTGCGGCACACCAGGTGGTGGTGGTGGTCTTCCGAGCAGCGCCGGTAGACCGATTCCCCGGTGTCGGTGCGCAGCGTGTCGAGCAGGCCCGCCGCCGACAGCGACTGCAGCGTCCGGTAGACGGTGGTCAGGCCGATGTTCTCGCCGCGGCGGCGCAGTTCGTCGTGCAGCTCCTGGGCCGAGCGGAACTCGTCGACGGTCTCCAGCAGTGCTGAGATCGCGGCCCGTTGCCGGGTGGAGCGCGGGCCGCTCACCGGGTCTCCTCGCCGGCGTGGGCCACGGCGTCGATCACGATGTGCGCCAGGTGGTGGTCGGCCAGCCGGTAGAGCACCTCGCGGCCCGACCGCTCGCCGGTGACGACGCCGGCGGCCTTGAGGATCTTCAGGTGCTGGCTGACCAGCGGTTGCGGCACACCCAGCGCGTCGACCAGCTCGTGCACGCAGCGCGCCGATTCGCGCAGTTGCAGCACGATGGCGATCCGCACCGGCGCGGCCAGCGCGCGTAGCAGCTCACCGGCGGCGTCGAGGATCTCCCGCGGCGGCGGCGGGGGGAACACCGCGCGGTGTCCGTGGCCGTCGGGGGCCAACGGGGACGTCGTCATGTCGTGTCAGCACCTAAGTGGGAACCGTGGTCGGGTGCTCCCACTTTCACATGCATGACAACGCATGTCAAAGATGGCGGGCCGCATCGCTACGATGACGAAGGCCCATGCGGGCCAGACCGTTCCCTGCGTCCACCGACAGGAGTGCTCACCCCGTGGCGTCCGTTCTCGACACCGTCGTCAACCTGGCCAAACGGCGCGGCTTCGTCTACCCCTGCGGGGAGATCTACGGCGGAGTGAAGTCGGCGTGGGACTACGGGCCGCTGGGGGTGGAGCTCAAGGAGAACATCAAACGGCAGTGGTGGAAATCGGTCGTGACGGCCCGAGACGATGTCGTCGGCCTGGACTCCTCGATCATCCTGCCGCGCGAGGTGTGGGTGGCGTCGGGCCACGTCGAGGTGTTCCACGACCCGCTCGTCGAGTCGCTGATCACGCACAAGCGCTACCGCGCCGACCACCTCATCGAGGCCTACGAGGCCAAGCACGGCCATCCGCCGCCCAACGGGCTGGCCGACATCCGCGACCCCGAGACCGGCGAGCCCGGCCGCTGGACCGAGCCGCGCGAATTCAACATGATGCTCAAGACCCACCTCGGGCCCATCGAGACCGAGGAGGGTCTGCACTACCTGCGCCCGGAGACCGCGCAGGGCATCTTCGTCAACTTCGCCAACGTCGTCACCACCGCGCGCCGCAAGCCGCCGTTCGGTATCGCCCAGACCGGCAAGAGTTTTCGCAACGAGATCACCCCGGGCAACTTCATCTTCCGCACCCGCGAGTTCGAGCAGATGGAGATGGAGTTCTTCGTCGAGCCGGCCAGTGCGCCGCAGTGGCATCAGTATTGGATCGACACCCGGCTGGCGTGGTACGTCGACCTGGGTATCGACCCCGAGAACCTGCGGTTGTTCGAGCACCCCAAGGACAAGCTGTCGCACTACTCCGACCGCACCGTCGACATCGAGTACAGGTTCGGCTTCGCCGGCAACCCGTGGGGCGAGCTGGAAGGCGTCGCCAACCGCACCAACTTCGACTTGTCCACACACGCAGAACATTCCGGCGTCGACCTGTCGTTCTACGACCAGGCCACCGACACCCGCTACGTGCCGTATGTGATCGAGCCGGCAGCCGGGCTGACCCGCTCGTTCATGGCGTTTCTGGTCGACGCCTACGTCGAGGACGAAGCTCCGAATGCCAAGGGCGGCATGGACAAACGCACCGTCGTGAAATTGGACCCGCGGCTGGCACCGGTCAAAGCGGCGGTGCTGCCGCTGTCCCGGCACGCCGACCTGAGCCCCAAGGCCCGCGACCTGGCCGCCGAGCTGCGCCAGTGCTGGAACGTCGAGTTCGACGACGCCGGCGCGATCGGCCGGCGCTACCGCCGCCAGGACGAGATCGGCACGCCGTTCTGCGTGACAGTGGATTTCGACTCCCTCGACGATCACGCTGTCACCGTGCGCGAACGCGACGCCATGACCCAGGACCGGATCGGGTTCGACGCCGTCGTCGACTATCTCGCCCAGAGGCTGCGGGGCTGCTGAGACCGGCGCCGGCCGTCGTCGCTACGGCAAGCCGGACCGGCGAGCTCCGCTGACCGTGCGAACCCGACGCTGACCCGATTCCGCGAGCAAGCGGGGCAGTTGGTCTTCGGGTGGGCGGATGATCGCCTACGGTGCGCGGGCGTGCGTGTTTGCCCCGGGTGGCGCCGGGGTCGCGTGTCAGTGTGGGTTTGTGGGGTTCGGGCCTTGCTGGGCGTGGACATTGGTGGCGGTGACGTTGCGCGGCAATAGTTTCCGTTGATCCGGGTCAGGGCCCGCGCCAACAGCTCGTCGGCGGTGGCGCGGGGGTCGTCGACCCCGCTGCCCAGGGCAGTGGCCAGCACGGTCTCGGTCTCGGCCCACGACGCCACATGCGGGCGGCCCACCCGCTGGTCCTGGTGGTTGTATTCGACGCCGTCCTTTTTGCGGCCGTACACCTCGACGTCGGTGGTGTCCAGGTCGATGGTGACCGTGCCTTCGCACAGCGCGGCGGCCCGCTGCGCGGGCAAAAGCGCCAGCGTCCGCTCGGTGAACACGATCATCCCCGCGTTGCCGGTCACCGACGCATCCGCACGACCAATTCGGATCGGCCGCCCTGAACGCTTCGCGCGACCCTTATCGGCCTGGTGCGGGGCGGCGCCCATCAGCACTTGCCGGACGGGATGCTCTCCTGGCCGCATTCGAGGTGGTGATGCGGCGTTCGAAACAGCGGGGGGAGGGTGATCGCGGCTGGGTTCTCAACGGATTGCGCGGTGTCGGCAAGACGGTATTGCTCAACGAGCTACTCCGTCGGGCCGGGGAACGGGATTGGGTTACCGCGAAGGTGGAGGCGGGCGCGGGTGAATCGCTGCCTGTCGCGTTGTCGCAGGCGTTGGTGCGGGGGATGCGCACCGCGACGGGGCGGCATCCAGAGTCACGGCTACGCCGAATGCTAGGGATTTTTGCAGGCGATCGGTAAACATTTGTGGGACAACGTGATCGGTTCTCCGATCAGTGCTGACGACGTTGAGGTGGGATTGCACGACGCGCGCCGGGAGGTCGACGATGGTCTCTACCACTCCAGGTGGGAGCGCGCCACCCCGGCTCAGCGCGACCTGCTGCGCGCGATGGCCGACCTGGCGGGCGACGGGTCGGCGACAGTGTCCGCCCTGGCATCTCGAATGAACAAATCGCGTGCCAGTGGCCTGTCGGTCGCCCGAAACGAACTGATCCAGAAGGGCCTGGTCTACGCCCCCGAGCGCGGCATGTTGGCCTTCACCGTGCCCGGCGTGCACGAGTTCGTCCTTCGACACGACATCCAGAAGATCGGGTAGAAACCCGGACCGGACGGACAGGCGTGCCAATTGCACTGTACGCCAACGTGCTTCGGGTAGTACCGGTCAATCCGCATATTCGCTTCCGGCGTATTGTCGCCCGCTCTCGGGTGGCCGCTCGCGCGACGGTGACTTTCGTGGTGCTTGAGGGGCGCTGATTCGGTGAGCCGCCAGAGGCGCAATTTGTCAACCAGATACTCGGCACTGGAGGCCATCGGAGGGTGGCGTGCTGCCGGGCGCTGCGCGCCGAACCGATTCACGTCACACCCGAAAAGGTCGTTCACACCGGCAAGGGTGCCAAGATTCTGGTACCGCGTGGCCAAACCATCGATGATGACCACCTCGATGCGCGTCTTGCCCGCGCACCCTACGCGATCATCCGCCCACCCGAAGACCAACTGCTCCGCCTCCTTGCGGAATCGGATCTGAGCCGAGCGTCTTGATGCTGAATGCTGATGCTAAAATGACCGACGTGCGCACCACCATCCGCATCGACGACGAGCTGTACCGCGAGGTCAAGGCCAGAGCCGCTCGCTCCGGCCGCACGGTGGCCGCGGTTCTCGAAGACGCGGTGCGCAGGGGCCTGGTCCCGGTCGACCACCCGGCGCAGGCTCGCTACACCGTGCACCCGACGGGGCGCGGAGGGCTTCGACCCGGTGTCGACATCTCCTCCAACGCCAGCGTCGCCGAGGCGATCGACGACGCTGCCCCCATCGATGCTCTGCGTTGACGTCAACGTCCTCGTCTACGCCCACCGCGAGGACCTTGCCGGGCATGACGACTACCGGCGGCTGCTCGAGCGGCTGGCCAACGACGATCAACCACTCGGGCTGCCGGACGTCGCGCTCGCCGGCTTCGTCCGGGTGACGACCAACCGCCGGGTCTTCACCGAACCCACGAGCACCGCCGATGCGTGGCGGGCGGTCGAGAGCTTGCTGGCTGCGCCCGCGGCGGTGCGGCTTGTCCCCGGCGAGCGGCACTGGACATTATTTCGCCGGCTCGCGGCCGACATCGATGCGCGCGGCAACGACGTCGCCGACGCCTATCTGGCCGCGTACGCCCTGGAGAACAACGCGACGTGGCTCAGCGCCGACCGCGGCTTCGCACGCTTCCGCCGGCTGCGCTTCTACCATCCCCTCGACGGGTAGCGCCGGCCGTCAGAACCGTCCGCCGCCGCCCATGAAGTCGCCGCCGGACGACCCGGACGACCCGCCGTAGGACGTCGGGCTCCAGCCGCCGCCGGGGCCGCCGCCGGAGCTGCCGCGCATCGCTGCCCGCAGCAGGTCGCCGATGATGATCCCGCCCATCATCGCGCCCGTGTTGTTGCCGCCGCCGTAGCGGGCGGTGTAGGCGCGCTGCGCGGAGCGGACGTCGCCGTCGGCCAGCGACTGGGCCTGCGCGGCCAGGGTCGCCGCGGCGTTGGCGTGGTTGATCGCCGAGCTGACGTCCGTCGACCGGGTTTCCTGCGCGGCATCGATGTGCCGGCTGGCCTCGGCGAGCCGGGTGCGGGCCTCGGACCCGATGCTGCCGCGCCGGGTGTCGACGAACTCCGACACCGCGCGCACCCGCGACTGCGCGGTGAACAACGCCTGCTCGAGTGTGCGGTCGAGCCGCTCGGCGGTCGCCTGCTCCTCGGCGACGGTGGCGAGCAGCCGGTGCAGCTCGGCGTCGGCCTTGGTCAGCCGGGCGAAGGCGCCCAGCGGATCGGCGGAGCCGCGCGAACGCGCGGCGGCGACCGCCTTCGTGGCGGCGTCGCGGGCAGCGGACAGCTCGCGGGCGTGCGCCGTCGTGGTGCGCTGCGCTTTCCGCAGGTACTCGCCGGCGTGCTCGACGCCGGCCCGGGCGTCGGCGATCGTCGACGGCAGCATCTCGACGGCGTGGCGGATGTCCCCGGCGGCGGTGTCGACGGCGTCGAGCAGCGCGCGGGCCTGGCCCAGTGCCGACTCGGCGGCGCGCACCGCGTCGACCAACCCGGTCAGTTGCCCGGCGACCGGGTGGGCCGCCAGGTCGCGTGCCCGGCTGATGTTCTCCTCGGCGAAGGCCAGTCGCTGCCGGGCGGCGGCGACGTTGCCCGACACCGAGGCCAGCGCGGCCGCGTCGAATTCCCGGTCCAGCTCGGCCAGCCGCTGCTCACCCGGGTCGACGCGGGCCGTCAGCTCGACGAACTGCCGGGTCAGCCCCTCCACCCGGGACGGCGCGTGCAGCACCAGATCCCGCAGCTGTTCGAACGCCTCGCGCTGCGCTTCGAGCTCGCGGTCGGCCCGCGCCGCCCCCACGACGACCCTGGTCAGCAGCTCCCGCCGCTGCGCGGGGGTCTCCGGGATCGCGTCGTCGAGTTGCTGGCGCACGGTAAACGCTTGCGCCAGAGCTGCTTTGGCGTTATCAACAGCCCGGCTGAACGGTTCGGTCCGCTGCGCGCCGAACTCCTCGACCGCCAGGGCGAGCTCGTTGGCGCTGGTGCGCACGGCGTTGTCGACGTCGACCACCTTCGATCGCGACAGCTCGTCGAGCGCGTGCAACGGCACACCCGCCAGCGCATCCGGGTCGGTGGGGTCGACCCGTCGCGCCGCCGCCAGCTGCGCCGCCCGGCGGCGGCGGCGACGGTAGCGCATGACCAGGACCAACGACAGCAGGGCCACCGCGATCACGGCCGGCGCGACCAGCAGCGTCGCACCGCCCGACGACACCGACCCGGGGGCGCGGTTGAGTCCGTTGGCCGCCGCCACCGCTGCGCCGCTCCAGTCGGCGCGGTGCAGCGCCGGCTCGATCCGGTTGTGCCGCAGGTCGTCGACCTGAACCGCGTTGACGGTGATCACCCGGGACGGCACCACGAACGCGTACGCGCGGTCGCCGGTGGCTACGGCGAGCATCGCATCGAAGCCGTCGAGGTCGCTGGCGCGGCGGGTGCTCTGCGCCCAGTCGAACGGGCCCTGGCCGGAGAAGCTGTCGACGTAGACCACCCACAGCCGGATGTGGCGGTCGGCGTAGAGCGCGTCCACCGCGGAGTCGACCGCGCTGCGACCGGCGCCGTTCAACGCCCCCGCGTCGTCGGTGACGTAGTCGACCAACCGCATCGGCGGCACGGCGGCGACGGCCGGCGCCAGCAGCAGCCCGAACGTCAGGGTCGCCAGCAGCCCGGCGAGCAGGCGAGCGGTGCGCATGACGGACAATCTAATGCGGATCGGGCGCGCCTGGCAGACTGTGGCTCGATGAGCCAGCAGGGTCCCTACCGCGCCTTCGACCGGCAACGGCTGGCGGTCGAGGAGCCCAAGACCGCGGGTCTGCCGGGCACCGAAAGCCAGCACCGCTCCGACTTCGCCCGCGACCGCGCCCGCGTCCTGCACAGCGCCGCGCTGCGCCGCCTGGCCGACAAGACGCAGGTCGTCGGGCCCCGGGAGAGCGACACCCCGCGCACCCGGCTGACCCATTCGCTGGAGGTGGCCCAGATCGGGCGCGGAATGGCGATCGGACTGGGCTGCGACCCCGACCTCGTCGACCTGGCCGGCCTGGCCCACGACATCGGGCACCCGCCCTACGGCCACAACGGAGAACAGGCCCTCGACGAGGTGGCGGCGGTCTGCGGCGGCTTCGAAGGCAATGCGCAGAACTTCCGGATCTTGACCGGCTTGGAGCCCAAAGTCCTTGACGTGCAGGGGCGCAGCGCCGGGCTGAACCTGACCCGGGCTGCGTTGGATGCGGTCACGAAATATCCGTGGCCGCGCGACGACGGGCGGCGCAAGTTCGGTTTCTACGACGCCGACGCCGACGCCGCCGCCTGGGTGCGGGACGGTGCGCCCGCGGACCGCGCCTGCTTGGAGGCGCAGGTGATGGACTGGGCCGACGACGTGGCCTACTCGGTGCACGACGTCGAGGACGGCGTCATCTCCGGGCGGATCGACCTGCGGGTGCTCGCCGACGACGACGACGCCGCGGCGCTGGCCGAACTCGGCGCGGGCGGGTTCGGCCGAATCGGCGCGGAGGATCTGCTGGCCGCGGCGCAGCGACTGTCGGGACTGCCGGTGGTCGCCGCCGTCGGCAAGTACGACGCGACGCTGGCGGCGTCGGTTGCGCTCAAGCGGTTGACCAGCGAGTTGGTCGGCCGGTTCGCGTCGGCGGCGATCGCGGCCACCCGCGCGGCCGCCGGTCCCGGGCCGCTGACCCGGTATGCGGCCGACCTGCAGGTGCCCGACCTGGTCCGCGCCGAGGTCGCGGTACTGAAAATCCTTGCGCTGCAGTTCATCATGTCCGATCCGCGGCACCACGACATCCAGGCCCGGCAACGCGAACGCATCCACCGGGTGGCGCAGTGGTTGCTGGCCGGAGCGCCGCGGACACTGGACCCGTTGCTCGCCCCGGCGTTCGGCGCCGCGGCCGGCGACGGCGCGCGGCTGCGGGTCGTCGTCGACCAGATCGCGTCCTACACCGAGAGCCGGCTGGAGCGCATCGACGCGGATGGTCGCCGCCGCGCTCTACACTGAGCCGATGGCGGGCCGTATCTCCGATCGCGATATCGCCGCCATCCGCGAACGTGTCCGCATCGACGAGGTCGTCGGCGACTACGTGCAGCTGCGCCGCGCCGGCGCGGATTCGATGAAGGGCCTGTGCCCGTTCCACGACGAGAAGTCCCCGTCGTTTCACGTGCGGCCCAACCACGGTCACTTCCACTGCTTCGGCTGCGGCGAGGGCGGCGACGTGTACGCGTTCGTCCAGAAGATCGAGCACGTCAGTTTCGTCGAAGCCGTCGAGCTGCTGGCCGACCGGATCGGCTTCACCATCAGCTACACCGGCGCCGCGACCAGCGTGCAGCGCGACCGGGGCACCCGCAGCAGGCTGCTCGCCGCCACCACCGCCGCGCAGCAGTTCTACGCGGCGGCGCTGGACTCCGACGAGGCCGCACCGGCCCGCCGGTATCTCACCGAGCGCAACTTCGACGCCGACACGGCGCGGCACTTCGGCTGCGGCTTCGCCCCGTCGGGGTGGGATTCGCTGACAAAACACCTGCAGCGCAAGGGTTTCGAATTCAAAGAGTTGGAATCCGCGGGGCTTTCCCGGCAGGGCCGCCGCGGCCCGATGGATCGGTTCCACCGGCGGCTGCTGTGGCCGATCCGCACGGCGGCCGGCGAGGTGATCGGGTTCGGCGCCCGGCGGATCTTCGACGACGACCCGATGGAAGCCAAGTACGTCAACACGCCCGAGACGCTGCTGTACAAGAAGTCGTCGGTGTTGTTCGGCATCGACCTGGCCAAGCGCGACATCGCCAGGGGACACCAGGCTGTCGTCGTCGAGGGCTACACCGACGTGATGGCGATGCACGTGGCCGGGGTGACGACGGCGGTCGCGTCCTGCGGCACCGCGTTCGGCGACGAGCATTTGGCGATGCTGCGCCGACTGATGATGGACGACAACTTCTTTCGCGGCGAGCTGATCTACGTGTTCGACGGCGACGAAGCGGGCCGGGCGGCGGCGATCAAGGCGTTCGCCGGCGAGCAGCACCTGGCCGGCCAGTCGTTCGTCGCGGTCGCCGCCGACGGCATGGATCCCTGCGACCTTCGGCTGGCGCACGGCGACGCCGCCCTGCGCGACCTGGTCGCGCGGCGAACCCCGTTGTTCGAGTTTGCCGTTCGCACCGCGCTGGCTGAGGTGGACCTGGACAGCGCCGAGGGCCGGGTGGCCGCGTTGCGCCGCTGCGTGCCGATGGTCGCCGAGATCAAAGACCCCACGCTGCGCGACGAATACGCCCGCCAGCTCTCCGGATGGGTCGGCTGGGCGGACGTGGCACAGGTCGTCGGCCGGGTGCGCGGGGAGGCCAAGAACCGAGGCCGGGGCGGACCCCGGCGCGCCGCCGCGGCACCCGTCGGCACCGAGGCGGCCGAGCCGGCGGCGCTGCGGCCCGACCCGCGCGACCCGACGCTGTGGCCGCAGCGCGAGGCGCTCAAGTCCGCGTTGCAGTATCCGGCGCTGGCCGGGCCGGTGTTCGACGCGCTGCCCGTCGAGAGCTTCACCCATCCCGGCTACGCGGCCGTCCGGGCAGCTGTCGCCGCGGCCGGCGGCACCGCGGCCGGCATCGGCGGGGCGCAGTGGATCGACGCGGTGCGCCAGCAGGCTGCCTCGCCGGCCGCCGGCGGTCTGATCGGCGAGCTCGGTGTGGAGGCTATCCGGGTCGACGACGACAGGCTGCCCCGCTACATCGCCGGGGTGCTGGCCCGGCTGCAGGAGGTCTGGGTGGGACGGCAGATCGCCGAGGTCAAGTCCAAGCTGCAGCGGATGTCACCGGTGGAGCAGAGCGACGAGTACCACGCCCTGTTCGGCGACCTGGTCGCGATGGAGGCCTATCGGCGCAGCCTGCTGCAGCAGGCCAGCGGCGACGACCTCACCGCTTGACGTCGCTGCGCTGCTCCACGACGGTGGTCACGTCGTCGATCTCGGTCAGCGTGACCGCCCGGGCGTCGGGGGAGACCCGGTCGGCGATCCTGCGGCGCCCCGCCTCGATCAACGTTCTGATGGCAGGACTGCTGGTCAGGGCGCGATAGGTGTCGACGATCTGCTCGTAGCGGCGTCGCCCGGCTTTGGCTCCCAGCACGTAGCCCAGCCCCAGCACGACGGCATACCGGATCAACGCGGTCCCTCCCCACGGTTGTGCGACGCTTCCATCCTGCCGCATGGCCGGGGCGCGCGAGCGGCGGGCACGATCCCCGGAGCGGTCATCAGTACGCTAGAGTCATGCCGCGATCCGCGCCAGTGTGCATGCGAATCGGCATGCGGATCGAGTAGTCCCCTGTAGCTCAATTGGCAGAGCGTTCGGCTGTTAACCGAAGGGTTGCTGGTTCGAGTCCAGCCGGGGGAGCACCGACGGGCCCGGCGGCTTTTTCGCCTTCTGCTGCTGTTGTTTGGCCACTTGCGCCACCGCGTTGGCCATCTGGCGTCGCTCCTGCTCGGACAGTTCGTAGAACGCCCATGCGCCCCAGGCGGCCGGCCGGATGAACAGCGTCACCCGGCGCTGGTTGCCGAACACAGCCGGAACGGCCACGGCGCGGTCGATGGTCGCCGAGGAGCTCATCTCCTGGGTGATCTGCTCGATGTTCGCCGACTCGTGAAGTTCGTAGGTCAGCGACTGGCCGATCCTGTTGGGCGGTCCTTGCAGCGCGAGGAACCACGCCATCTGCTTCTCCTTATTCTCGTTTGTCAACCACGCCAGCCTAGGAGATCACCACACGTGACTCGTCGAGATTGCGCTGGGTTGTCGAGATTGCACGGGGTTGTCGAGATTGCGCGGGGTTGTCGAGATTGCGCGGGGTTGTCGAGATTGCTTTGGGGGCTGCGATCGGCGCCCGCACCACGACCCCGGGCGCAATCTCGACGCCCACGAACCTACCCGGGCAGGTTCTCCGGGTGCAGCATCTCGGCGTAGCGCAGCGGCTCGGGGATGCCGAAGCCGTCGACGAGCGTCTGGGCGTGCGGCCGCAGCACCCGGCACCGGTCGTTGATACCGCGGGTGACGGCCTTGGCCCGCTCGGTCGACAGGTACCGGTGCTCCAGGTACCACGCCTTGTCGTCCTCGATCACCGACAGCGCGTACAGGTCGCACACATAGTCCAGCAGCTCGCGGGCCTTGCGGTCCTCGCACGAGTCGATCCCGGCGACGAACGCCTCCAGCACCACCCGGTCGATGTGCGCGGTCGCGGCGTGCAGCACGTGGTCCTGCACCGAGTTGAACGCGTCGAACGCCGGCATCTCGTTCGCCTTCGCCTGCAGCCGGCGCGCGACCGAGGACAGCAGGTACTCTTCGCGGTCCTCGAACATCTTGACCTGAGTGCCGCGGTTGAACAGGCTGCCCTCTTCTTCGTTGTCCTGCCGCGCATCCACGATCCGCTGCATGATCGCTTCCGCCGCAGTGCGTTTGACCACCCGGTCGCCGACGGCGCCGGCGGCGAAGCGCACCCACTCGACCGGGCTCATGCTCTTGATGTCGTCGGCGTAGGCGGTCAGCAGTTCCTTGGCCACCAGTTGGGTCAGCACCAGGTTGTCGCCTTCGAACGTGGTGAACACGTCGGTGTCCGCGCGCAGCGCGATCAGCCGGTTCTCGGCCATGTAGCCCGCGCCGCCGCACGCCTCCCGGGCCTCCTGGATGGCCCTGATGGCGTGCCAGGTGTTGGCCGCTTTCAGGCCCGCGGCGCGAGCTTCCAGCTCGCGCTGTTCCTCGGCGTCGACGACGTCGCACGTTTGCAGGTCGTGGCACTTGGACACCAGCTGGTTCTGCGCGAACCGCAGCGCGTAGGAACGCGCGATCAGCGGGAACAGCCGCCGCTGATGCGCCAGGTAGTCCATGATGAGCACTTCGTGCTGGTCGTCTGGCCCACTGAACTGCCTGCGCTGCAACGCATATCGGGTGGCGATGTCCAGCGCGACATGGGCGGCGGTGGCCGCGCTGCCGCCCACCGTGACCCGGCCGCGGATCAGGGTGCCGATCATGGTGAAGAACCGGCGGTTGGAGTTGTCGATCGGCGAGCTGTAGGTGCCGTCGGGCGCGACGTCGCCGTACTTGTTCAACAGGTTCACCCGGGGGACGCGGACGTGGTCGAACATGATCCGGCCGTTGTCGACGCCGGGCAGGCCGCCCTTGTACTCGCAGTCCGACGTGGTGACGCCGGGGAGGTCGTCGCCGTCGGCGTCGCGGATCGGCACCAGGACGCAGTGCACGCCGTGGTTGACCGGCCTGCCGTCGACCGGGGTGATCAGCTGTGCGAAAACAGCTGCTACGGTGGCGCTTTCGGCGGCACCGCCGATGTAATCCTTGCGCGACGTCGGGGTGGGTGAGTCGACGACGAACTCTTGGGTTTCGGGGTCGTAGGTCGCGGTCGTCTCCAGCGACTGGACGTCGCTGCCGTGGCCCGTCTCGGTCATCGCGAAGCAGCCGAGAAGGTCCAGGCTGATGATCTGGTGCAGGTAGGCCCGGTGGTGTCGTTCGGTGCCCAGGTTCTCGACCGCGCCGCCGAACAGCCCCCACTGCACCCCGGCCTTGACCATCAGGGACATGTCCGACATCGCGAGCATCTCGATCATCGTGATCGCCGC
>NZ_JAVKSH010000055.1:12678-23189 GCF_039583805.1 Mycobacterium sp.
GCGCCAGGTGCGGCTCGATGGCGGCGGCACGATCGATCCGCACCCTGTTCAGGGTGTGCAGGCCCGCCGGTGTGATGCGGATCCGGACCGCCCGCGCGTCGCCGGGATCCGCCGTCCGGGTGACTAGGCCGGCGTTTTCGAGCCGGCGGACCTGGGTGGTCATCGTGGGCTGTGAGCAGTGGTCCACCGCGGCCAGGTCGCAGATTCGCGCCGCGCGCTGCGATTCGATCGTCGCGAGCAGCCGGGCCTGCGCCGACGGCAACGGCATCTGGACGCGCTGGGTGGCGTACCGGTTGAGCCGTGCGACGACGGCGAGCAGGTCGGCGCCCAGTCCGGAACCGTCCTGGGCGGTGGCGGCAGGCTTTGCCGACGTCGAAGGCGCCATCGCACCATGGTTGCATAGCTTGGCTATATAGACCACTCGCCGCGCGGGTCGTGCGGTGTGTGTGCGGGACCACACCGTGAAAACTGGCAGAATCGTAGAGATGAGCGCGACCTCTCCGGCGACCACGCCTCGTCGCGCCCGGTCCCTGCAGCCCGGCGAGCTCGCCCAGGCGTCGGTGATGGCGGCGCTGTGCGCGGCCACCGCGATCATCGCGATCATCGTCCCGTTCGCCGGTGCCCTCGCGCTGCTGGGCACGGTGCCGATGGGTCTGCTGGCCTGCCGCTACCGCCCGCGCGTGTTGATCGCGGCGGCCGTCGCCGCCGGGGTGATCGCCTTTCTGATCGCCGGCACCGGCGGCTTCCTCACCGTCGTCAACAGCGCCTACATCGGGGGTTTGACCGGGATCGTCAAACGCCGGGGTCGAGGCACACCGACGGTGGTCGTCGCATCTTTTGTGGCCGGCGCGATCTTCGGCGGCGCGGCCGTCGCCGCCTTGGCGGTGCTGACGCGGTTGCGTCACTTGATCTTCGCCGCGATGACCGCCAACGTCAGCGGGATCGCGACCATCATGGCCCGGGCCGGCCTGCCGGAAGCCGCCGCAGACCTCAAGCGGTTCTTCGTCACCGCGCTGCACTACTGGCCGTGGCTGATCCTGGGTAACTTCGTCGTCTCGATCATGATCGTGTCGTTGATCGGCTGGTGGGCGCTCTCGCGAGTGCTGGAGCGGATGCGCGGCATCCCGGACGTGCACAAACTGGACGCGCCGACCGGAGGTGGACCGATCGGCCCCGTTCCGGTGCGGTTGGAGCAAGTGCGGTTCCGCTACCCGCGCACCCACCAGGATGCGCTGCGCAGCGTCAGCCTCGACGTCCATCCCGGTGAACACGTGGCGATCACCGGCTCCAACGGCTCGGGCAAGACCACCCTGATGCTGATCCTGGCCGGGCGCGAGCCGACGTCGGGCATCGTCGAGCGCCCCGGCGCGGTGGGTCTGGGGGCCCTCGGCGGCACCGCAGTCGTCATGCAGCATCCGGAAAGCCAGGTGCTGGGCAGCCGGGTTGCCGACGACGTGGTGTGGGGCCTGCCGCCCGGGACGGCCACCGACGTCGAACGCCTGTTGGGCGAGGTCGGGCTCGACGGGCTCGCCGAACGCGACACCGGCAGCCTGTCCGGCGGTGAGCTGCAGCGGCTCGCGCTGGCGGCGGCGCTGGCCCGGGAGCCGGCGCTGCTGATCGCCGACGAGGTCACCAGCATGGTCGACCAGCAGGGCCGGGAGGCGCTGCTGGGCATCATGTCCGGCCTGACCACGCGACACCGCACGGCGCTGGTGCACATCACCCACTACCACAACGAAGCCGCGACGGCCGATCGCACCATCAATCTCAGCGATTCACCGGACAACACCGCCATGGTCGAGACGACGGCGGCACCACCGGCGTGCGCTGTGAGCGATCATCTCGAAGGCACCCCGGTGCTCGAACTCGTCGGCGTGGGCCACGAATACGACAGCGGCACCCCGTGGGAGAAAACGGCGCTGCGCGATATCAGCTTCGCGGTGCATCAGGGCGACGGGGTGCTGATCCACGGCGGCAACGGGTCGGGCAAGTCGACGCTGGCGTGGATCATGGCCGGGCTGACCATTCCGACCACCGGCAGCTGTCTGCTCGACGGCCGGCCGACTCACGAGCAGGTCGGTGCCGTGGCGCTGTCGTTCCAGGCCGCGCGACTGCAGTTGATGCGCAGCCGGGTGGACCTTGAAGTGGCGTCGGCAGCGGGGTTTTCGCACGACGACACCGCCCGGGTGGCAACCGCGCTGGCCGTCGTCGGGCTGGACCCGGCGCTGGCGACGCGACCCGTCGACCAGCTCAGCGGCGGCCAGATGCGCCGGCTCGTGCTGGCCGGGTTGTTGGCGCGCTCGCCGCGTGCGTTGATCCTCGACGAACCGCTGGCCGGACTGGACGCCGACAGCCAGCGGGGCCTGCTGCGGCTGTTGGAGGATCTTCGTCGGGATCGGGGTCTGACGGTGGTAGTCATCTCGCACGACTTCACCGGGCTCGAGAACCTTTGTCCGCGCACCCTGAATCTGCGCGGCGGCAGGCTGGAACCGGCGTCGACGACAGCCGGAGGTGTGTCGTGAGCGCGACCCCGCCCACCCGTCACCGGTCCCGCCCGGTCGTGTTGCTGCGTCCGGTGCCCGGCAGCTCAGTCGTTCACGACCTGTGGGCCGGCACCAAACTGCTTGTAGTCCTGGCTGTTTCGGTGCTGTTGACGTTTTATCCGGGATGGTTCGCGATCGGGCTGGTGGCTGTGCTGGTGCTGGTGGCTGCGCGGCTGGCGCATATCCCGCGCGGTGTGCTGCCCTCGGTGCCGCACTGGCTGTGGATTCTGATCGCGTTCGGCGGCGTCACCGCGGCGCTGGCCGGCGGCAGCCCGGTGATTCAGGTGGGTACCGTCTCGCTCGGCCTTGGCGGTGTGTTGAACTTCGTCCGCATCACCGCGTTGTCGATCGTGTTGCTGGGTCTGGGTGCGATGGTGTCGTGGACCACCAACGTCGCCGAAGTCGCCCCTGCGGTCGCCACATTGGGTCGCCCGCTGCGGCTGCTGCGGGTTCCGGTCGACGAGTGGGCGGTGGCATTGGCGCTGGCGCTGCGCGCCTTTCCGATGCTGATCGACGAGTTCAGGGTCCTCTACGCCGCCCGCCGGTTGCGGCCCAAGCAGATACCGCGGACCCGGCGCGCTCGCCGCAGATACCGGGCATTGGAGTTGATCGACCTGCTCGCCACGGGCATCACCGTGACGCTTCGACGGGCGGACGAGATGGGCGACGCGATCACGGCGCGCGGTGGCACCGGCCAGATCTCGGCGGCCCCGTCACGGCCCAAACCGGCCGACTGGTTGGTGTTCTCGATCGCATTGGTGGTGTGCCTGGCCGCGCTGGCGGCCGAGTTGGCCCTGGGGGCTTGACGCTGCGGCCGGGCCGCCCGCTAGCGATGTGCGGCGGCGTTGGCCGCCACCTGCGCTCGGTGCAGGGTTGCCGCGACATCGGCCCGGCCGAGGAACATCTCGTCGAAATACGGTGTGAGAGCTTGATATCCCGCGGCAAAGCCCGCGCCGCCGGGTGCGGCGATGTGCGGGCCGTCGAGCACCGCGAAGAACGGCGCGACGTCGACGCCCCGCCGCGCCCAGTAGTCGAAGTACACCCGCTGCGCCGCCAGCACCGCGGGGATCGCGCTGCCGCGCCGCCCCAGGTATTCGTTGCCCTGCGCGCTGCCCATCCACGCCAACACCTCACGCACGGCGTCCGGGTGCTCCGACGCCGCATTCCCCGCCGCGGCAATACCGTTGGTGACGCTGACCCGGCCCGCCGGGCCTGACGGCAGCATCGCCAGGCCCCAGCGGAAGCGGGCCTGCCCGGCTACCGTCGCCAAGTTGTAGGTGCCGGACTGGAACAGCGCCATCCTGCCGGCCAGGAACTGGTTGCGGGAGAAGTCGCCGTTGTCGTTGGTGTCCGACGCGGGGGGTGCGACGCCGTCGTGGTTGATCAGGTCGACCAGGTAGCGGAAAGCCGCGACGGCGCCGGGGTTGTCGAACGCGAACCGATCGCCGGTTTGGAACACCCCGCCGGCCGACCCGATGTAGTTCAGGTAGATGCCCTGCGGGTCGTTGGCCGCGTTGTATCCCCACTGCCGGACCCTGCGGGCGTCGAAACCTGGCGTGCCCGCGGCGTGTCCAGCGGCGTCGACGGTGAGCCGGGCCAGCAGTGGCCGCAGCGTGTCGGTGTCGTCCGGACTCCAGCGCTGTGCCTGCAACACGGCGGGGTCGACGCCGGCATCGGCGAGTAGGTCCGCGTTGTAGTAGACCGCGATACCGGCGTCGGTCAGTTGCGGCACACCCCACAGCACACCGTCGCGGGTGAACTGCTCGACCACTGCCGGCTCCCACTGCGACGCCGGCCCGTCGATGCGCGTCAACCGTCCGCCGGCCGCGTACTCGGCCAGGTACGCGCTGGACAGCCAGAAGATGTCGTCGGCGCCGCCGCCGGCCACGTCGGTGCGCAGCGTGTCGAAATACGTCGAATACGCCACCACATCGGTTCGCACCTCGATGTCGGGATGTTCACGGGTGAACCCCGCGAACGACTGCCGGTAGGCCGCGGCGACCTGCTCGTCCCATAGTCGCACCGTCACCACGGTTTTGCCGCCGTGCGGCGACGCGGAGACGTCCAGCAGCACCGCGCTCGCCGCCAACAGCGCGGCGATCAGCGTCAGCGCCACGGCGACCAGCGTGGAAAACCGGGGCCGTGTCATCCGGGCGGCCATCGAGATTGCATCCTGGGTCGTGGATCGGCAGATATCACAGCCCTGACGGCAATCTCGATGCGCCGACGCCTCATTTGAGTCCCGTGACGACGATCGAGCGCACGATGTGGCGCTGGAACACGGCGAACAGCACGATCAGCGGGGCGATGGCAACGGTGGTCGCCGCCATCACCAGCGTCCACTGGGCGTTGTAGCGGGATTGCAGCGCGGCTGTGGCCACCGTCAGCACCCGCCACCTGGCACCGCTGGTGATCACCAGCGGCCACAGGAAGTTGTTCCATTGCGAGACAACGGTGATCAGCAGCAGCGTCACCAGCACCGGACGGCTCGACGGCACGACCACATGCACGATCACGTCCAGCGTGTTGGCGCCGTCCAGCCGGGCCGCGTTGACCAGGTCGTCGGGGATCGCACGGAAATACTCGCGCAGTAGGAAGATCGCGTACGGCGAGCCGAACACGAACGGCAGTACCAACGCCCAGAACGTGTTCCGCAGACCGACGTGGGCCATCATCACATAGAGCGGCACCACCGTCACGGTGGCCGGCACCATCAGCGTCGCGATGTACACCCAGAACAACGCGTCGCGGCCGGGAAAGCGCAGCCGCGCGAAGGCGTAGGCGGCCAGCACCGAAAAGCTCAGTTGCCCAACCACGATCACCGCGGTCATCAGCCCCGTCACGGCCAACGCGCGACCGAAGCCGGCTCCGGCGAGATCGGCGTAGTTGGCAGATGTGGGCGGACGCGGCCACGACAGCGGGGTGCCCGTCGCGAACTGGCGCGCGGAGGTGAACGACGTCAGCAGGCCGAGCGCGAACGGGGCCAGCGTGATCACCGCCCCGAGCCCCAGCCCGGCGTACACCGCGGCCGCCCTAGACGAGGTCATAGCTGATCCGCCGCCGGAAGTACACGTGCTGCACGACGGTCACGCCGACCAGCACGACGAACAGCACCACCGCCATCACCGCGGCCCGCCCGACCGCCGCCGCCCCGAACGCCTCGGCGTAGATCCGGTGCGCCACCAGATCGGTGCGGCCCGCCGGCCCGCCTCCGGTCAGCGCGTACACGGTGTCGAAAACCTGTGCGGCACTGACGATCCCAGTGACTAGCACGAAGAACGTCGTCGGCCGCAGCATCGGCAGCGTGATACGCCGGAACCGCTGCCAGGAGGTCGCCCCGTCGGTGAGCGCGGCGGCGAGGATGTCGGCCGGGACCGCGAGAATGCCGGCCAGGAAGAACAGCGCGACGTAGCCGACGTTGGTCCACACGATCACGGCGGCGACCACCGGCAGCGCCAGGCCCGGATCGGTGAGCCACTCGATGCGATGCCCCAGCACGGTGGCGACGGCGCCGTCGGTGGGCGCCAGGATCCAGCGCCACAACACCGCGATCGCCAGCGGGGCGCAGATCCACGGCAGCACGTACAGGGTGCGGAACACCCCGCTGCCCGGCAACTCCCGCGCCAGCATCGCCGCCGCCGCCAGTCCGAGCACCGTCTGTGCCGGCACCACGATCGCCACGAACGCCAGCGTCACCAGCAGCGAGTTGCCGAACGTCGAATCGGTCAGTACCGAACGCCAATTGTCCAGCCCGACATACGTGATCGGGCCCAGCAGGTCCCAGCGGTGCAGGCTCAGCCACAGCACCACGAAGATCGGCAGCAGCAGGAACGCGACCACGCCGAACAGGCTGGGCGCGAGCAGCGCATAGCCCAGCGCGGTGGAGCGTCGCGGCGTAGGGGCCATGAAGGTATTAAAGCTGCTCGCTACGGTGGAACGGTGACACCCGACCGCGGCATTGACGACGATTTCCTGCGGCTGCCCCGCCAGGAGCTGGCCGACGCCGCGCTGAGTGCGGCCACCGCGGCCGGCGCCGGCCACGCCGACCTGCGGGTTCACCGCATCACCACCGAGACCATCGCGCTGCGCGACGGCCATGTCGAAACCGCTGTCGTCGACCGCGAACTCGGCCTGGCGGTGCGGGTGATCGCCGGCGGCGCGTGGGGTTTCGCCTCGCACGCCGAGCTCAGCGCCCCGGTGGCCGCGGACACCGCGCGGCGGGCCGTGCAGGTGGCCGGCACGCTGGCGGCGCTGAACGCCGAGCGCATCGAGCTGGCGCCCGAACCCGTGTACCCCGACGCCACCTGGGTGTCGAGTTACCGCATCGACCCGTTCACCGTGCCCACCGCCGAGAAGATCGCGGTGCTGGCCGACTACTCCGGCCGGCTGCTGGCGTCGAAAAAGGGCGGGGCCGGCGTGGACCACGTGTCGGCGGGGCTGACCGCGGTCAAGGAGCAGACCTTCTACGCCGACACCGCCGGCTCGGCGATCACCCAGCAGCGGGTGCGGATGATGCCGAGGTGCGAGGCCGTTACCGTCACCGCCGACGGCTTCGACACCATGCGCACGTGCGCGCCGCCCACCGCGCGCGGCTGGGAGGTGCTGGCCGGCGACGAGGTGTGGAACTGGACCGACGAGCTGGCGCAGCTGCCGGCGCTGCTGGCCGAAAAGGTGAAAGCGCCCAGTGTCACCCCCGGTCCCACCGACCTGGTGATCGACCCGACCAACCTGTGGCTGACCATCCACGAATCCATCGGCCACGCCACCGAATACGACCGCGCCATCGGTTACGAATCCGCCTACGCCGGGACCTCGTTCGCCACCCCGGACAAGCTGGGCAGCCTGCGCTACGGCTCGCCGGCGATGAACGTGACCGCCGACCGCACCGTCGAGTTCGGTTTGGCCAGTATCGGTTACGACGACGAGGGCGTGGCCGCGCAGAGCTGGGATCTGGTGCGCGACGGGGTCTTCGTCGGCTATCAGCTGGATCGGGTGTTCGCGCCGCGGCTGGGCCGGCCGCGCTCCAACGGCTGTTCGTACGCCGACTCGCCGCACCACGTGCCGATCCAGCGGATGGCCAACGTGTCGCTGCAGCCCGCTCCCGGCGACGTCGGCACCGCGGATCTGATCGCCCGGGTCGAGGACGGCATCTACGTCGTCGGCGACAAATCCTGGTCGATCGACATGCAGCGGTACAACTTTCAGTTCACCGGGCAGCGGTTCTTCCGCATCCGCCACGGCCGGCTGGACGGGCAGCTGCGCGACGTCGCCTACCAGGCCACCACCACCGACTTCTGGAATGCGATGGAAGCCGTCGGCGGGCGCTCGACGTGGCGGCTGGGTGGGGCGTTCAACTGCGGCAAGGCCCAGCCCGGGCAGGTGGCCGCGGTCAGCCACGGCTGCCCGTCGGCGTTGTTCCGCGGTGTCAGCGTGCTCAACACCCGCACCGAGGCCGGCCGATGATCCCGGCGGCACAGGTCGTCGACACCGTGCTCGGCCAGGCCCGCGCCGACGAGACCATCGTGCTGGTCACCGACCGCAGCGACGCGTCGCTGCGCTGGGCGAACAACACGATGACCACCAACGGCGTGTCGACCAGCCGCAGCACCACCGTGATTTCCATTGCGCGACAGAGTGATACCGCACAGGTGGGAGCGTTGCGCAGCGCCGAGGTCGACCCGTCGCTGATCCCCGGGCTGGTGTCGGCGTCGGCGGAGGCGGCCGGCGCGGCGCCGCCGGCCCGCGATGCCGCACCGCTGCTCGCCGGCACCGGGGTGCCCGACGACTGGGACGCGCCGGTGCCCGGCACCGGGGTAGAGGTGTTCGCCGACCTCGCCGGCGCGCTGCAGCGTGGCTTCGACGGGGCCGACCAGTTGTACGGGTTCGCCCATCACGCGGTGCAGACGACGTTCCTGGCGGCGTCGACGGGGCTGCGCCGGCGCCACACCCAGCGCAGCGGATCGGTGGAGATCAACGCCAAACGCGGCAACGCCAGCGCCTGGGCGGGCGTCGGCACACCCGATTTCATCGACGTCCCAACGGATCTGCTGCGCGAGCAGCTCGCCACGCGGCTGGGCTGGGCGCAGCGCACCGTCGAGCTGCCCGCGGGGCGCTACGAGACGATCATGCCGCCCTCGACGGTGGCCGACATGATGATCTACCTGGCGTGGACGATGTCGGGTCGCGGCGCGCAGGAGGGCCGCACCGCGCTGTCGGCGCCCGGCGGCGGAACCCGGGTGGGGGAGCGGCTCACCGACCTGCCGCTGACCCTGTACTCCGATCCGGCGGCGCAGGGCCTGGCGTGCACGCCGTTCGTGGCGGCCAGCGCCTCCTCGGAGACGGTGTCGGTGTTCGACAACGGCCTTCAGATCGAGCGGGTGGACTGGGTGCGCGACGGGGTGATCAATGCGCTGGCCTACCCGCGGGCCGCGGCCGCCGAATTCGGCGCCCCGGTGGCGGTGGCCGCCGGCAACCTGTTGATGACCGGCGGTGACGCGGCGCTGGACGCCATGATCGCCGGTACCGAGCGCGGGCTGCTGCTGACCACGCTGTGGTACATCCGCGAGGTCGACCCCACCACGCTGCTGCTCACCGGGCTCACCCGCGACGGGGTGTACCTGGTCGAGGACGGCGCGGTCACGTCCGCGGTCAACAACTTCCGGTTCAACGAGAGCCCGCTGGACCTGCTGCGACGGGCCACTGAGGCCGGGGTCAGCGAGGTGACCCTGCCTCGGGAGTGGGGCGACTGGGTCACCCGCGCGGCGATGCCGTCGCTGCGGATACCCGACTTTCACATGTCGTCGGTCAGCCAGGCGCAATAATTCTCCGGTGGACGGATTGCTGACGCAGTTGGTGGCGCTGTCCGGCGGCCGGATCGGCTCGCTGGTCCGGCGGGTTTGTGCGCGGACGTTGTCGTTGCCGCCGCTGCCGGTCGAGATCGCGGTGAACGGGCCGGACCCGGGCGCCGAGGCTGTGGTGGCCGAGTTCGCCGAGCAGTTCAGCATCGACGTCTCGATGATCGGCGAGCAGCGTTCCCGGCTGGTGTCTGCATTGGGGGACAAGGCGTTTGGTGCTGTCGTGCAGATGTACATCGCCGACTTCGCGCCGCGGGTGCGGGCCGGGCTGGACGCGCTGGGCATCGGCCGGGAATACCTGGAGTGGACGCGCGCCCCGATCGCGTGGGATCACAGCAGCGATCCGTCCGACGTGGTGTTCAACGGCTTTCTGCCGGCGGTGGCGCGGCTCCGGGCACTCGATGCGCTGACCGCCGAGCTGGTGCGGTTGCGCGGCGCGGCGCAGCACCACTGCCGGCTGTGCCAGTCGCTGCGCGAGACGACGGCGCTCGATGCCGGCGGGTCGGACACGTTGTACGACGACATCTCGCACTTCGAGACCTCGGCGCTGTTCACCGCACGGCAGCAGGCCGCGCTGCGCTATGTCGACGCCCTGATCTGGACGCCCGCGCAGATCGACCGCCGGGTCACTGCCGGGGTGCGGAAGCACTTCTCCGACGACGAGGCCGTCGAGCTGACCTTCGACGTGATGCGCAATGCCAGCAACAAGGTCGCGGTGGCGTTGGGCGGCGACGCGCCGCGCGTCGAGCACGGCACCGAAAGGTATCTGCTCGACGCCGACGGGCAGACGGTGTTCAGCTGACCGCGGCACGGCAACGCGGCACGGCGACGCGGTGCTCAGGCGGCGATGACCGCGAGATCGTAAGCGGACAGCTGCCCGTCGTTGGTGACGATCGTCAGATCGAGCAACTGCGCCTGGGCGACGAGGACGCGGTCGAACGGATCCCGATGGTGATCCGGAAGCTCGGCCGTCCGCAACACATGCGCGTGATCGACGGGCAGCGGAGACGTTCCCGAGCGGCGCATGCGATAACGGTTTCCTCGCGGAGCCGATCGGGGTCTGACTGCATCCACAGCCACACCTGGGTGTCGACGAGGTAGCGCGTCACCGGTG
>NZ_JAVKSH010000056.1:0-15260 GCF_039583805.1 Mycobacterium sp.
CCGGGATGATCGAAAGGCCGCGGTCCGAGTAGCATCTCCTGACATCGCGTCCTGCGCCGGCGGGGCGCTTCGTTGTGTCGAACAAGCCAGAAATTCCGTCGAACAAGCCGGAAATCCCGTCAGACAAGCAGGTGAGACCAGTGCCGACCGGCAAGGTGAAGTGGTACGACCCCGAGAAGGGCTTCGGCTTCCTGTCCCAGGAGGACGGCGAAGACGTGTACGTCCGTTCCTCGGCGTTGCCCGCGGGTGTCGCAGACCTCAAAGCCGGGCAGCGGGTCGAGTTCGGCTTGGCCACCGGTCGGCGGGGACCGCAGGCGTTGAGCCTCAAGCTGATCGACCCGCCGCCGAGCCTGCTTCGCACCCGTCGCGAGGGGCCCGCGGAGCACAAGCACAGCCCCGACGAACTGCATGGCATGGTCGAGGACATGATCACGCTGCTGGAGAGCAGCGTGCAGCCCGAACTGCGCAAGGGTCGCTACCCGGACCGCAAAACCGCACGGCGGGTCTCCGAGGTGGTCAAAGCCGTAGCCCGGGAATTGGACGCCTAGAACGCGATTTCCGGTGTAACAAAGTGCGCTATCGGGAACACTGGTAACCGAAACGTCAGTCGGTTCGAACCAGGGAGTTTCCAGTGGTGCAGCAGGTGCACGTCAGCGCGGAGCAAGCAAGAGCTGTCGCCGAGGAGGCGCGCGAAAGCGGTTGGGACAAGCCGTCGTTCGCCAAGGAAATCTTTCTCGGCCGCTTCTCGCTGGAGCTCATTCACCCCTTTCCCCGGCCCACTGACCAGGAAGCGGCCCGCAGCGAGGCGTTCCTGGTCACGCTGCGGGAGTTTCTCGGCGGTGTCGACGGCAGCGTCATCGAGCGGGACGCCCGGATTCCGGACGAGTACGTGAAGGGCTTTGCCGAGCTGGGTTGTTTCGGTATGAAAATCCCGTCGGAGTACGGCGGCTTGAACATGTCGCAGGTGGCCTACAACCGGGCCTTGATGATGGTCTCGACGGTGCATTCCAGCCTCGGTGCGCTGCTCTCGGCCCACCAGTCGATCGGGGTGCCGGAACCGCTGAAGCTGGCCGGGACACCCGAGCAGAAGCGGAAGTTCTTGCCGCGCTGTGCGGCCGGCGCGATCTCGGCGTTTCTGCTCACCGAACCGGACGTGGGTTCGGACCCGGCGCGCCTGGCGTCGACGGCGACGCCAGTCGACGACGGGCAGGCCTATGAGCTCGACGGCGTGAAGTTGTGGACCACCAACGGGGTGGTGGCCGATCTGCTGGTGGTGATGGCGCGCGTGCCCAAAAGCGAAGGGCATCGGGGGGGAGTGAGCGCGTTCGTCGTGGAGGCCGATTCGCCCGGCATCACCGTGGAGCGGCGGAATGCGTTCATGGGGTTGCGCGGCATTGAGAACGGCGTGACGAGGCTGCACCGGGTGCGGGTGCCCCGCGAGAACCTGATCGGGCGTGAAGGCGACGGCCTGAAGATCGCGCTGACCACTCTCAACGCCGGGCGGCTGGCCATACCCGCGATGGTGACCGGATCCGCCAAGTGGTCGCTGAAAATCGCGCGGGAATGGTCGCGCGAACGCGTGCAGTGGGGCAAGCCGGTCGGTGAGCATGAGGCGGTGGCCAAAAAGATCTCATTCATCGCCGCGACTTGTTACGCGCTGGAAGCCGTGGTGGAACTGTCGGGTCAGATGGCCGACGAGGGCCGCAACGACATCCGCATCGAGGCGGCACTGGCCAAGCTGTGGTCCAGCGAGGTGGCCTGCGTGATCGCCGACGAGCTGGTCCAGATCCGCGGTGGTCGCGGCTATGAGACCGCTGAGTCGCTGGCCGCCCGCGGGGAACGTGCGGTGCCGGCAGAGCAACAGGTGCGAGACCTGCGCATCAACCGCATCTTCGAAGGGTCGAGCGAGGTCATGCGGCTGCTGATCGCCCGGGAGGCCGTCGATACGCACCTGACCGCAGCCGGGGACCTCGCCGACCCCACGGCCGGCATCCGGCAGAAGGCGAAGGCGGCCCCCGCGGCCAGTAGGTTCTATGCAAAGTGGTTGCCGCAGCTGGCCTTCGGCGAAGGGCAGAAGCCGACGGCATATCGCGAGTTCGGCAACCTGGCTGCCCACCTGCGTTTCGTCGAGCGTTCCGCGCGCAAGCTGGCCCGCAGCACCTTCTACGGAATGGCGCGCTGGCAGGCCGCTTTGGAGGAAAAGCAAGGGTTCCTGGGCCGAATCGTGGATATCGGCGCGGAGCTGTTCGCCATGGCGGCGTCGTGCGTGCGGGCCGAGGCGCAGAGATCCGCCGACCCCGCCGAAGGCAGGCAGGCATACGTGCTGGCCGACGCGTTCTGTGCGCAGGCCACCTTGCGGGTGGAAGCACTGTTCCACGCGTTGTGGGCCAACACCGACGCCACCGATTCCGCGCTTGCGCGTGATGTGCTGGGGGGCCGCTACACCTGGCTGGAGGACGGGATCATCGATCAGTCGGAGGGCACCGGACCGTGGATCGCGCACTGGGAGTCCTGCGCCTCGACGCAGCGCAACCTTGCCCGACGGTTCCTGACGGTGCCGGAATCCTGAGGACGTGGCTTCCTACGTCGCCGAAGCCGGCGAGTTCACCCGCGACACCGCCTACATCACGACCCGCGTCACCGCCGACGGACGTGAAGGCTATCCGGTCGAGCCCGGCCGCTACCGATTGATCGTCGCGCGGGCCTGCCCGTGGGCCAACCGGGCCATCATCGTCCGACGGCTGCTGGGGCTGGAAAGTGCTATCTCGATGGGGTTTTGCGGTCCCACGCACGACGAGCGCAGCTGGACGTTCGACCTCGACCCGCACGGCGTCGACCCGGTGCTGAAAATTCCCCGGCTGCAAGACGCCTACTTCGCGCGCTTCCCGGACTACCCGAAAGGCATCACGGTCCCGGCGATCGTCGACGTGCCCACCGGCGCGGTGGTCACCAACGACTTCGCCCAGCTGACCCTGGACTTCTCCACCGAATGGACGTCCTACCACCGTGACGGAGCACCACAGCTCTACCCCGAGCCGTTGCGCGCCGAGATCGACGACGTCAACCGCAGGATCTACACCGAGATCAACAACGGTGTGTACCGCTGCGGCTTCGCCGGCTCACAACAGGCGTATGACGTGGCCTACGAACGGTTGTTCACCGCGCTGGACTGGGTGAGCGATCGGCTGGCGCGGCAGCGATATCTGGCGGGGGACACCATCACCGAAGCCGACGTTCGTCTGTTCACCACGCTGGCCCGATTCGACCCGGTCTATCACGGGCACTTCAAGTGCAATCGGTCGAAGCTGTCCGAGATGCCGGTGCTGTGGGCCTACGCGCGTGACCTGTTCCAGACACCGGGGTTCGGCGACACCGTGGACTTCGTGCAGATCAAGCAGCACTACTACATCGTGCACGCCGACATCAATCCCACCCGCATCGTGCCCGACGGCCCGGAACTGTCAGGCTGGCTGACATCGCATGGCCGAGAAGCGTTGGGCGGCAGGCCTTTCGGCGACGGCACGCCGCCCGCAGCGCCACCGGACGCCGAACGAGTGCCCGATGGCCACGGCCCCTGACAGCCGTCACCACACCAGGTGCACAGACCACTCCGCGTGCGGGGCGTCGCGCAGCTCGCCGGCCGGGTCGACGATCAGCGTCAGCAACTGCACGACGACGCCGGTCAGCCGGCCGCGCTGCGGGTCGACGGTCGGAATGGTGACCGCGAGCCGGGTGCCGGGCCGAAAATTGGTCGTCGTGGCGTCGACCGGATCCTGGTACACCAGCAGCAGCCGCCACGGCGCCCGTCCGATCGCCGTCGGCACCGAGAGCTGCACCGGCTCCCACGCGTTCACCGGCAGCTCGCCCTGCGTCTGCGGGGTCCGACACTCGTTGAGGTCCAACGGTTTGCAATACAGATACGGCCCTACCCGGACCAGATGGCCGTGCGAGTAGGCGCTGATCTCGGGTTGCACCGGGCTGTGCGGACGCGCGAGCTGCCACGCACCGACGCCGCCGGCCGACGCCAGCAGCACGACCGCGAGCAGCGCGGTGACGCGGCGCGTCACCCCCGCGCCGCCGCCGCGGTATCGCTGCCGCGACGGCCGCTTTCCTGTTCGACCATGACCGGTCGGTTGCCGCCGAACCCGGGAATCAACGAGTCGCCGCGGAAGCTGACCACCGTCTGCGCCAGGCCGAGGATCAGCAAAGCGCTGACGACGCTGAACCCGACCCACAGCTCGGTGTACACCAGCACGCCCAGCGCGCCCCCGAGCACCCAGGCCAGCTGCAGCGTCGACTCCGAGCGCCCGAACGCCGATGCACGCGACTGCTCGGGCAGGTCGTCTTGCAGGGATGCGTCGAGGGCGGCCTTGGCAATAGCGCTGGACCCGGACGTGACCAGCGTGGCGACCGCGGCGACCAGCAGGTTGCCGCCCACCGCCGCCGCGAGCGCGGCGACGGTGACGGCGGTGGTGCAGCGCACCACCAGCACGGCGGGCCGACCCAGCCTCAGCCGTGCGCTGGCGAAGTTTCCGGCGAAGTTCCCGACGCCGGCCGCGGCGCCGATCAGTCCGAGTATGCCCAGCTGCACCCACCCGCTGGCGTCGTGCGCCTTGGCGACGAACGCCGGATACAAGAACAGGAAGCCCACCATCACCTTGATTGCGCAGTTACCCCACAGCGCGGTGATGATGTTGCGGCCCAACGGTTGTCGAAGAGCAGCACTGGTTCGGCGGCGCTGCTCGGACCCGCTGGAAACGGCGTGCGGATAGTGGTAGCTCAACGTGGTGGGCACTTCGCCCGCGGTCACCTCCACCCAGCGCGGGATGCGCATCGACAACCAGGCGCCGGCCACGGTGACCGGGACGAGGACGAACAGCGCACCCGGCAGCGCGAACAGGTGGTCGAACACGTACTCAACGCCGGCCGCGATGCCGCCGCCGACAATGGTGCCGCCCAGCAGACCGAACACGGTCAGCCGGGAGTTGACCCGCACGAGGTCGATGGTCGGGGGCATCACCCGAGGCGTCACCGCGCTGCGCAGCACCGAAAACGACTTCGACAGCACCATCATGGCCAGTGCGCACGGGTAGAGCACCCACGACGGGAAGCTGCCGGTGGCGCCGTCGTAGTTCGTGATCAGCACCACCGCCAGGGCGGTGCGCAGCACGAACGACAGCGCCAGCGCGACGCGCCGGCCGTGCTGCAGCCGGTCCAGCGCCGGACCGATCAGCGGGGCGATCACCGCGAACGGCGCGATGGTGATCAACAGGTACAGCGCCACCCGGTCCTTGCTCTCGCCGCCGGCCGCGGCGAAGAACAGCGTGTTGGCCAGTGCGACGGCCATCGCGGAGTCGACCGCGAAATTCGCCACCACCGGCCAGGTCAGCGCCGTCAGCCCCGACCTGTCGGCGCCGTCGGCGGTGGCGGCCCGGTGCACCAACCAGTACATCCGGGAACCCATCTCGCGGCTGCGTTGGGCCGCCGCGCGGGTGACGGTGACCCGGTCGTCGCCGGCAGATCTGCGCGGGGGGTCGGCGCGGCGGTTGGGCTCTGACGGCTGGCCCAGCGGCGGCAGGTAGCGGTTGGCGCTGGGTATCGGCGACGGGCGTCGCGGTCGGCGAGCCGCCGCGCCGTCCGCCGGGTAGTTGGCCACCCCGGGATGCTCGGTTCGGTGATCGCGTGGACGTCCGGACACGCATCAATTCTCACCTATCCCAGCCGATCGGGTGGGCAGGCAACGGGTGTGGCTGTCCGGCGTGGTTCTACGGCAGTATTGGAGGCCTATGGAGACAGCGGACAGCGTTACCGGGCCCGCCGGGCCATCCACGACGGCCGAACCGCCGGACGAGGTGGCGGCGGTTCTCAACGGTGCGGTCGAGCAGGCGCGCGCGGCCGTCGCCGAGTTCAGCGGCGCCGACACGGTTGGCGACTACCTGGGGGTTGGCGTCGACGACCCGACCGCCGCGACGCATCGGTTCCTGGCCCGTCTGCCCGGTTATCAGGGGTGGCAGTGGGCCGTCGTGGTGGCCGCCTACCCGGGATCAGACCATGCCACGATCAGCGAGGTGGTGCTGGTGCCGGGGCCGACGGCGTTGCTGGCGCCCGAGTGGGTGCCGTGGGATCAGCGGATCCGTCCGGGCGACCTGAGTCCGGGAGACCTGCTCGCGCCGGCAGCGGATGATCCGCGGCTGGTGCCCGGTCATACCGCCAGTGGTGACCCGCTGGTCGACGACACCGCTGCGCAGATCGGCCTGGGTCGGCGCTGGGTGATGAGTCCCTGGGGTCGCGCGCAGGCGGCTCAGCGGTGGCACGACGGCGACTACGGGCCCGACTCGTCGATGGCGCGCTCCACCAGGCGGGTGTGCCGGGACTGCGGCTTCTTCGTGCCGTTGGCCGGGTCGCTGGGGGCGATGTTCGGGGTGTGCGGCAACGAACTCGCCGCCGACGGGCACGTCGTCGACAACCAGTACGGTTGCGGTGCGCATTCGGACACGCCGGCGACCGCGGGCGGCGGGTCACCGGCGTACGAGCCCTACGACGACGGGGTGCTCGACGTCACCGGCGGCCCGGCGGAGTCGACGGGCTAACTCCCGGCGGCGGCCTTGATCTTGGCCAGCGAGGCGTTCATCCCGTCCACCAGCTCCCGCTCGAAGTTGGCCACCCCGCCGAACAGCGCGTTTACCGTCAGGTTCGATATCGCCGCGACGCCGGTCTCGGCGTGCCGGCTCTCGATAACCCGGGTGCCCTCCGGGATGGGCTGCAACTCGTAGCTCCAGACGGTGTTGTTGGCGTTGACCTTGAAGGCCAGCTTCTGCTCGGGGATCACCTCGGTGATGGTGCAGGTCGTCGGCCAGAACAGGCGGTTGCGGCGGTTGAGGTTGAGGGTGCGGGTGCCCTGGCGCAACGGGCCGAGCGGCTGCATCCGTCGGCACTGGGGGCTCCATTGCGGCATGCGGCGCAAGTCGGAAATCAACGCCCACACCGTGCCAACTGGCGCGTTGATGTCGACCTGTGCCTGTAGGAGCGGAGCTGCCATGGACGTCATACCTCCTGGGAGTTGCGGTTGGGTTCCAGTCCGGTCTGGGCGCCGCGCGCGCCGCGCCGCGCCGCGTCACGTTGCCACACGAAGATCGCGGTGCCGGCCAGCCCGACGGCCAGCCCCGCCACGGTCACCGGCCGCCAGCTCTGAAGCGCCGGGACCGCGAACGCGGCGACGGCGGCGGCCAGCCACGCCACTGCGCCCACCGCGATGACCGGCCACACCGCCAGCAGTGCGGCCGGCGGCGGCGGAGTTCGGCTGGGCTCGTCGGACATCGCCCTAACGATAGCCACGCGCCGGGCGTCCACGGAAACGATCCGAGTCGGCGAATCACGGTCGACGGCACGGCGCGGTGTCGTACCCTTCGCGCTGTGGCCGACGTCGACACCGGGCTGGCCAGCGACCTGTCGCTGGCCGTCATGCGGCTGTCCCGCCAGCTGCGGTTTCGGCGCCCGAACTCCCCGGTGTCGCTGTCGCAGCTGTCTGCGCTCGCGACGCTGTACAAGGACGGCCCGATGACACCCGGCGCGCTGGCCATCCGGGAACGCGTTCGCCCGCCGTCGATGACGCGGGTGATCGCGTCGCTGGCCGATTTGGGTTTCGTGGACCGCTCGCCCCACCCCGGCGACGGTCGTCAGGTTCTGGTCGAGGTGTCCGATGCCGGTGCCGAGCTGATGGAGGCTGAACGCCGGGCCAGCCGGGAATGGCTCGCGGAGCAACTCGCGTCACTGTCCGGCTCCGAGCGCGACATCCTGCGTGAAGCGGCCGATCTGATGTTGGCTCTGGTCGGCGAAAGCCTTTGAGAGCAAAAGCTTTCGACGGGGGCGACCGACCGGCCCGCTACGCGCGGGCTCGAACCTGATAGCCGGAGGCTGCTCCGGGGCGGCTGCGGCCCGCGTCGCCGCCGGGCTAGGGTCGGCTCGTGACCGATGAATCCACCCCGTGGGCAACGGGTTTGACTGTGGCGGGGTTCGTCGCCGCGGTGATCGGGGTTGCGATCGTGGTGCTGAGTCGCGGGCTGATACGGGTGCATCCGCTGTTGGCCGTCGGGCTCAACGTGGTGGCCGCCGGCGGGCTGGCGCCGACGCTGTGGGGGTGGCGGCGTACCCCGGTGTTGCGCTGGTTCGTGCTGGGCGCGGCGGTGGGGGTGGCGGCTGCCTGGCTGACGCTGCTCACCATGGCGGCGTTCGGGTAGGGGCCGGGGTGTCAGCGCTGCACGGCGCCGGAGCGCACGCCCAGGAGCACGTCCTCCCAGGCGGGCACCGGGGGCTTGCCGCGGTGTGCCCGTGCGGGCCGGGTCTGGTGTTGCGGGGTCGGGTCGCCGGCCGGTGGGGTGGCGGGCTCGTCGAAGTCGAGCTGGGCGACCGGGGCGACCGGACGCAGCGGGCGGTCGAAGTTCGGGTCGATCAGCTCGCCGGCGGGGTCGTCGACAGCGGTGACCGTCCCGCCGTGGGCCCCGGGAGTGAAGCGGAAATGCGCGAGGTTGTCCGAGCGCCCCGCCTTCCAGCCCAGTTGAACCGTCCAGCGTCCGTCCTCGTTGCGCCAGGCGTCCCAGGTGATGCCGCCGGGGTTGAGGCCGCGCGCCACCAAAGCTGCGGAAACGGTCTCCAGCAGGGTCAGCACGGTGGGGCCGTCGGCCAGAATCGGGTGCGCGGCGGTTGCCAGCTCGGCTGCCCGCGAGCGTTCCAGCAGCACCGGGTGGGCGAATCGCCGGACCCGTTCGATGTCGACTCCGGCGCTGGCCGCTAGCTGCTCGACGGATGCACCCGCACGGATGCGCGCCTGAATCTCCCTGGGCGGCAGCATCGTACTGGCCTCGATATCGATCTCGGTCTGACCGACGCGTGCGCCGTCGCCGCGCACCGCGGCCCGCAACCGGTCATCGGCGCGCAGCTTGAAGGTGTCGGCTGGCTCCCCGTTGTCGTCGCAGCCTTCGCAGATGATGTGTTTGCCATCGACGTCGAGTCCAACGACCTTGAGTTCTCGCATGGCGTCTCCTCGCGAGGCTGCTCGCAGACCGGCCGGGCCTGTCAGGTGCGGACTCTAGTACAGCGAACGGCGATAACCGTGCTGACACGCGGGCGATCCGTTTGCCGGCTGGAGTGCGGCTAGAGCCGTTCGACCACCCAGTCGACGCAGGCGGTGAGAGCGCTGACGTCGTCGGGCTCGACCGCGGGGAACATCGCGACCCGCAACTGGTTGCGGCCGAGTTTGCGGTACGGCTCGGTGTCAACAATCCCGTTGGCACGCAACACTTTTGCGACGGCAGACGCATCCACGTCGTCGCTGAAGTCGATGGTGCCCACCACTTGCGAGCGCAGCCGCGGGTCGGCGACGAACGGCGTGGTGTAGGGGCGGTCCTGCGCCCAGGAGTACAACCGATGCGACGAGTCGGCGGTGCGGGCGACCGCCCAGTCCAGCCCGCCGTTGCCCAGCAGCCAGTCGATCTGCTCGGCCAGCAACACCAGGGTTGCGATCGCCGGGGTGTTGTAGGTCTGGTTCTTAAGGCTGTTGTCCACCGCGATCGGCAGCGACAGGAATTCGGGCGCCCAGCGCCCGGACGCGGCGACGGCGTCGATGCGCGCCAGTGCCGCCGGGCTCAGAATCGCCAGCCACAGGCCGCCGTCGCTGGCGAAATTCTTCTGCGGGGCGAAGTAGTAGGCGTCGGTGTGGCTGATGTCGACCGGCAGCCCGCCGGCGCCGGAGGTGGCGTCGATCAGAACCAGTGCGTCCTCGGAGTCGGCGGGGCGACGCACCGGCACCGCCACCCCGGTCGAGGTCTCGTTGTGCGCCCACGCGATCGTGTCGACCGACGGGTCGCTGCGCGGCTCCGGGGCGCTGCCGGGATCAGCGGTGATGACGATCGGCTCGCCGACGAACGGGTTCTTGGCGACCGCCGACGCGAACTTCGCGCTGAACTCGCCGTAGCTCAGGTGCAGCGACCGCTGGTCGATCAGCCCGAACGCGGCGGCGTCCCAGAACGCGGTCGCACCGCCGTTGCCGAGCACCACCTCGTAGCCGTCGGGCACCGAGAAGAGCTCCCGCAGCCCCGTGCGCACCCGGCCGACCAAGCCTTTCACCGGGGCTTGCCGGTGCGAGGTGCCGAAAAGCGCCGCGGCGCTGGTCGTCAGCGCCTGCAGCTGCTGGGGACGGACCTTCGAGGGTCCCGATCCGAATCGGCCGTCGCCGGGCTTGATGGCCCCGGGAATGGTCAGGGAATCTGCGAGCGCCTCAGCCATGGGCATCAGGGTAGTGACCGCGGTGTTGTGAGCCGGGTCACACGGGGTGGTCGACCGGCGGTGCGCCACCGCAGCGAATAGGGTCTGGCAAGAATGCGATACCTGCGGTACCGTCTGTGGACACACCAGTTCCCAATGTAAACCTGCGCGGGGAGGCTTCACGTGGATCGGACGAGGATCGTGCGGCGCTGGCGTCGCAACATGGATGTGCTCGACGACACCGAGTACGCCGAGATGCTGCGCACACTGTCCGAGGGGTCGGTGCGCCGCAACTTCAACCCCTACACCGACATCGACTGGGAGTCACCGGAGTTCGCCGTCGTCGACAACGACCCGCGCTGGAAGCTGGCGGCCAGCGACCCGCTCGGACGCCACCCGTGGTACCGGGCGCAGTCCGAGGAACGCCAGATCAAGATCGGCATGTGGCGCCAGGCGAACGTGGCCAAAGTCGGCCTGCACTTCGAGTCCATCCTGATCCGGGGGCTGATGGAATACGCGTTTTGGGTGCCCAACGGATCCCCGGAGTACCGCTACTGCCTGCACGAGGCGGTCGAAGAGTGCAACCACACCATGATGTTCCAAGAGATGGTGAATCGCATCGGCGCCGACGTCCCGGGCATGCCGCGGTTGCTGAAGTGGCTGCAGCCGCTGATCCCGCTGGTGGCCGGTCCGCTGCCGGTCCCGTTCTGGTTCGGCATCCTCGCCGGCGAAGAGCCCATCGACCACACCCAGAAGAACCTGCTGCGCGAGGGCAAGACGCTGCACCCGATCATGGAACGGGTGATTGCCATTCACGTGGCCGAGGAGGCCCGGCACATCTCGTTTGCCCACGAGTATCTGCGCAAACGTGTTCCGCTCCTGTCCCGAGGGCAACGGTTCTGGCTGTCGCTGAATGTGCCGGTGGTGATGCGGGTGCTGTGCTCGGCGATCGTGGTTCCGCCGAAGGCCTTCTGGAACGAGTTCGACATCCCGCGCAGCGTCCGCAAAGACGTGTTCTTCCGTTCACCGGAGTCGCGGCAGACGCTGCGCGACATGTTCGCCGACGTGCGGATGCTCTGTGGGGACACCGGCCTGATGAACCCCGTCGCCAAGCTGGTGTGGCGGATCTGCAAGATCGACGGCCACCCCTCGCGCTACCGCAGCGAGCCGCAGCGCCAGCACCTGGTCACCGCACCGGCCGCCTGACGCGTCCGCTGTCTGATGCCGCACGTCATCACCCAGTCGTGCTGTAACGACGGGTCCTGCGTGTTCGCGTGTCCGGTGAACTGCATCCACCCGACACCGGACGAGCCCGGCTTCGCCACCTCCGAGATGCTCTACATCGATCCGGTGGCGTGTGTGGACTGCGGCGCGTGCGTGCGAGCCTGCCCGGTCGGCGCCATCGCGCCCGACACCCGACTGGGGCCCGACCAGCAGCCGTTCGTCGCCGTCAACGCGTCCTACTATCCGCAGCGCCCGGCCGGCCAGAAGCTGCCGCCCACATCGAAACTCGCGCCGGTGATGCCGGCCCCGCAGGTACGGCGCGGCCCGCTGACCGTGGCGATCGTCGGGTCGGGACCGGCCGCCATGTACGCCGCCGACGAACTGCTGACCCAGCCGGGGGTGCGGGTCGATGTGTTCGAAAAGCTGCCCACGCCTTATGGTTTGGTCCGCGCCGGGGTGGCCCCCGACCACCAGGCCACCAAGCGGGTCACCGGGCTCTTCGACCGGGTCGCTCAGCGCCGTGAATTCCAGTTCTATCTCAACGTCGAGGTGGGCAGGCACCTGAGCCACGCCGACCTGCTGGCCCACCACCACGCCGTGATCTACGCCGTCGGCGCACCCGACGATCGCCGGCTGGACGTCGACGGCATGGGACTGCCCGGTACCGGCACCGCCACCGAGATCGTGGCCTGGATCAACGGTCATCCCGGATTCACCTCTCTGCCAGTCGATCTCAGCCATGAGCGGGTTGTCATCGTCGGCAACGGCAACGTCGCGCTGGACGTGGCCAGGGTGCTCACCGCGGACCCCGACGACCTGGCCCGCACCGACATCTCCGACCACGCGTTGGCGGCACTGCGCGGGTCACGGGTGCAGGAGGTGGTGATCGCCGCCCGGCGGGGTCCGGCGCAGTCGGCGTTCACGCTGCCCGAACTGATCGGGCTGACCGGCGCGGCCGAGGTGGTGCTCGACGCGCAAGACCACGAGCTGGTGCGGCGTGATCTCGCTGCCGCGTCCGACGGCGCGACCCGCCAGAAGCTGGAAGTCCTCGGCAAACTCGGCGACGCCGGCGTCGATGGGCCGCCCCCGGCGTCGCGGCCGCGGATCCGGCTGGCCTACCAGCTGACACCCAAACGGTTCCTGGGGTCGCGGCGGGCCACCGGCATGGAGTTCTCGGTGACCGGCACCGACGAGGTGCGCCAACTCGATGCCGGGCTGATTCTGACGTCGATTGGTTACCACGGCAACGCAATTCGCGGTCTGCCTTTCGACGAGAAGGCTGGTGTTGTGCCGAATGACCGCGGCCGCGTCGTCGACCCGAGCTCCGGACGGCCGGTGCCGGGCGCGTACGTAGCCGGCTGGATCAAGCGCGGCCCCACCGGCTTCATCGGTACCAACAAGTCGTGCGCGATGCACACCGTCGAGCAGTTGGTCGATGATTTCAACGCCGGGCTGCTCGCCGATCCGGTGGCCGGGCCGCGCGCGTTGGTCAGGCTGGTGCACGCCCGCCAGCCCGACGTCGTCGACGCAGCCGGCTGGCGGGCGATCGACGCCACCGAGATCGCCCGGGGCGCCGCCGACGAGCGGCCCCGCGACAAGTTCACCTCGATCGCCGACATGCTGGCGGTCGCCGCGAACGCACCGAAACCCTCACTGCGGCAACGGCTGGCTGACGGACTGGGTCGGTTGGTGTAGCGCGGTTTCCCGTCTGTCACACACGCCCCCGCCGCGCGGAGACTGCTGTGGCAGAAGTGACCCTCGTCGCCCGGCGTCAGCCGGCGTGGACCTGGTCCCAGCCCTCGACCGCCTCGGGGCTGCGCGGATCTGGGCCGACGTAGATGGCCGACGGGCGGACCAGCTTGCCCAGCCGCTTCTGTTCAAGGATGTGCGCGCACCAGCCTGCGGTGCGCCCGCAGGTGAACATCGCCGGCATCATCTTGGAGGGCACCCGGGCGAAGTCGAGGATCACCGCTGCCCAGAACTCGACGTTGGTCTCGATCGCCCGGTCCGGGCGGCGCTCCCGCAGCTCGGACAGCGCCGCCTGCTCCACCGCCACCGCCACCTCGTAGCGCGGTGCGCCCAGCCGCTGGGCGGTCGCCCGCAGCACCCGGGCCCGGGGGTCCTCCGCGCGGTACACGCGGTGCCCGAATCCCATCAGCTTCTCGCCGCGGTCCAGGATGCCTTTGACCAGGCCGCGGGCGTCACCGGTGCGCTCGACCTCTTCGAGCATCGGCAGCACCCGGGCGGGCGCGCCGCCGTGCAGCGGGCCGCTCATCGCGCCGATGGCACCCGACAGTGCCGCCGCCACGTCGGCGCCGGTGGAGGCGATCACCCGCGCGGTGAACGTCGAGGCGTTCATCCCGTGCTCGGCGGCCGACACCCAGTAGGCGTCGACGGCCTCGACGTGGCGCGGATCCGGCTCGCCCTGCCATCGGGTCATGAAACGTGCTGTGACAGTGCGGCATTCGTCAATGATCCGCTGTGGCACAGCCGGCTGGTAGATGCCGCGCGCCGACTGCGCCACGTAGGACAGCGCCATCACCGACGCGCGGGCCAGCTGGTCGCGGGCGGTGGCGTCGTCGATGTCCAACAGCGGCGCGTATCCCCAGATCGGGGCCAGCATGGCCAGACCCGCTTGCACATCGACCCGCACATCGCCGCTGTGGATCGGCAGCGGGAACGGTTCGGCGGGCGGCAGCCCGCGGCCGAACTTGCCGTCCACCAGCAATGCCCACGCGTCGCCGAAGGTGACGTGCCGGCCGACCAAATCCTCGATGTCCACACCGCGGTAGCGCAGCGCGCCGCCGTCCTTGTCCGGCTCGGCGATCTCGGTGGTGAAGGCCACGACGCCTTCGAGACCGGCGACGAAATTCTCCGGGACCACAGTCATGGGGAAATTCTTGCATGTCGGCCCGGACCGGTCGCTACCGGTCGGTAACGAGGTCGGGGGTAGCGTGGGCGCGGTGGCAGGACCCGACGAGGACCGCGTGGCCGAACGCCTGGCAGCCATGCGGGTGGAGTACGGCTCCGTCGAGAAGGACGGCAGCGACGACCTCGACGTCGACTGGCTCGACGACGGGTGGCTTGCCCTGGTGCGCAGGTGGGTCGCCGACGCCGAGCGCGCAGAGGTGGCCGAACCCAACGCCATGGTGTTGGCCACCGTCGAATCGGGGCGCCCGGTCAGCCGGTCGGTGCTGTGCAAGGCCGTCGACGAGCACGGCGTCGTCTTCTTTACCAACTACGACTCGGCCAAGGGCGCCGAGCTGGCGGCGACGCCCTACGCGTCGGCGACCTTCCCGTGGTACCAGCTGGGCCGGCAGTTTCACATCCGCGGCCCGGTGACCCGGGTCGATCGCGGGGCCACCGAGGACTACTGGTCCAAGCGGCCGCGCGGTTCGCAGCTGGGGGCCTGGGCGTCGCACCAGTCGCAACCGATTTCCTCGCGCGCGGCGCTGCTCGGCCAGCTCGCCGAGGTCACCGCCCGCTTCGCCGACACCGAGAGCATCCCGGTGCCGCCGAACTGGGGCGGTTACCGCATCGCCCCCGACGTGGTCGAGTTCTGGCAGGGCCGGGAGAACCGCCTGCACAACCGGATTCGGGTGATCGGCGGCCGCGTCGAACGCCTGCAGCCGTGAGCCCGGCCCGACGCCGGGCACCTGTGACGGAACCCCGGCAGGCGCGCGCTCGCAAAGGCGACTAGGTTCTACGCTGTATCCCGCCGATCATCGAGACACGCACGCAAAGGGGTTCTCGTGGCCGCACCCGACGACAAAGCC
>NZ_JAVKSH010000056.1:15360-18645 GCF_039583805.1 Mycobacterium sp.
GGTTCTACGCTGTATCCCGCCGATCATCGAGACACGCACGCAAAGGGGTTCTCGTGGCCGCACCCGACGACAAAGCCACTGGGCAAAAAGCCACTGGGGACAAATCCTCTGGGGACAAGTCCTCTGGGGACAAAAACGCTGGGAAAGCCACCCTGACGTATCCGGGTGGTGAGTTGGACCTGCAGATCGCCGACGCCAGCGAGGGGGCCGACGGCATCGCGCTGGACTCGCTGCTGGCCAAGACCGGATACACCACCCTGGACCCCGGCTTCGTCAACACCGCGTCCACCAAGAGCGCCATCACCTACATCGACGGCGACGCCGGCATCCTGCGCTACCGCGGCTACCCGATCGAGCAGCTGGCCGAGAAGTCGACCTTCATCGAGGTCAGCTACCTGCTGATCCACGGCGAGCTGCCGACCTCAGATCAGCTGGCCGCGTTCACCCTCCAGATTCAGCGGCACACCATGCTGCACGAGGACCTGAAGCGGTTCTTCGACGGCTTCCCGCGCAACGCCCACCCGATGCCGGTGCTGTCCAGCGTGGTCAACGCGCTCTCGGCCTACTACCCGGATTCGCTGGACCCGATGGACGGCGACCAGGTCGAGCTGTCGACCATCCGGCTGCTCGCAAAGCTGCCCACCATTGCCGCCTACGCGTTCAAAAAGTCGGTCGGCCAGCCGTTCCTCTACCCGGACAACAAGCTGACGCTGGTGGAGAACTTCCTGCGGATGACGTTCGGGCTGCCGGCCGAGCCCTACCAGGTCGACCCCGAGGTCGTGCGGGCGCTGGACATGCTGTTCATCCTGCACGCCGACCATGAGCAGAACTGCTCCACGTCGACGGTGCGGCTGGTCGGCTCGTCGCAGGCCAACCTTTTCACGTCGATCTCCGGCGGCATCAACGCGCTGTGGGGCCCGCTGCACGGCGGCGCCAACCAGGCGGTGCTCGAGATGCTCGAGCAGATTCGCGGAAGCGGCATGGCTGTGGACGAATTCGTGCGCAAAGTGAAGAACCGCGAAGCGGGCGTGAAATTGATGGGCTTCGGCCACCGCGTCTACAAGAACTACGACCCGCGGGCCCGCATCGTCAAGGAGCAGGCCGACAAGATCTTGGCCAAGCTCGGCGGCGACGACGACCTGCTGCGCATCGCCAAGGATCTGGAGGAGGCGGCGCTAACCGACGACTACTTCGTCGAACGCAAGCTCTACCCGAACGTCGACTTCTACACCGGGCTCATCTACCGCGCGCTGGGTTTCCCGACCCGGATGTTCACCGTGCTGTTCGCGCTCGGCCGGCTGCCCGGCTGGATCGCGCACTGGCGTGAGATGCACGACGAGGGTGACAGCAAGATCGGCCGCCCCCGCCAGATCTACACTGGCTACACTGAACGCGACTACGCCACCATCGACGCACGTTAGCCCGGGCCGCAGCGGCCGCATCTGCCCTGCCGTGCTGCCGGCCGCATGCAGCACCGCCGCGTTGTGATCGTCATCAGCTGAGGAGAACTCGAGATGGATTTCATCGTCCAATGGTTGTGGTACCTAATCGCTTTCGCGGCGGCCTCGGTGGTCGCCTGGCTGGTCGCCGTTCTGTCGATCCACCGCACCAGCGAGGAAGAGGCGCTGGCTGAATTGCCCGCATCTCGTGAGATAGGAGGCAGATGATGCACGACGTCAGCTGGTGGCTGATGGCGCTGGCCCTCCTGCTCGGCCTGGCGATGACGTTCGCCTTAACGGTGCGGCGGGTCAAGCGCGAAGTGCCGGTTACTGCGGGCGTCGCGGCCGGCGCAGTGGCGAAGACGGACGCCGAGAGCAGCGAGTCGACGGCGCAGGGTCTGGACAATTCACCCGACACCACCGAATGGCGTGCAGCCACAAGGTTTTACCGGCGGTCTCCGGGTCTACCGTGGCTGATCGCCCTGCTGGTCGTGCCGCTGCTGCTGGGCGTGATCGGCTACGGCATGCAGGACCGCGGCAGCTCGCAGGACAATGGCCCCAGCGGTGTGCTGCCGACCCTGAACGCGCCCACGCCGCCGACCATGGCGCCGCTGTCGCTGGCGCCGGTGTCCGTCACCCGCACGGGTAACGACGTCATTCTGCGCGGCGAGTTCCCCGACGGGGCGGCTAAGAGGGCGCTGCTGGACGCGGTCATCGCGGCAGTGGGCCCGACCGCCAACGTGATCGACTACCTGGGGATCAACCCCGACGTCACGTCACTCGACTTCTCCGAGGCGGCAAAGGTTTTCAAAGCCGCGGCGTCGGTTCCCGACTTCGGCCTGTCGGTCAGCGGCGACAGCATCACCTTGACCGGGACGGTCTCGTCGGCGAGCCAGCAGGACGCGATCGAGCAGGCGGCCACGGACGCGTGGCCGGACCTGAACATCGTCGACACGATGGGGATCGGCGGTCCCGTCACGCCGACCGGCCCGCCGGGCCCGGCGCCCGCACCGGGCGGCCGCTGATCACTGCGTGCGCAGCACGAACCCCACTCCGCGCACGGTGTGCAGCAGCCGCGGCGCCCCGCCGGCCTCCAGCTTGCGGCGCAGGTATCCGATGAAAACGTCGACCACGTTGGTGTCGGCGGCGAAGTCGTATCCCCAGACCAGTTCGAGCAGCTGGGCGCGCGACAGCACCGCGGTCTTGTGCTCGGCCAGCACCGCCAGCAGGTCGAATTCGCGTTTGGTCAGTTCGACGTCGGCGCCGTGCACGCGCGCCCGCCGGCCCGGGATGTCCACCTCCAGCGGGCCGACGGTGATGGTTTCCGACGAGGACGTGGCGCTCGACCCGCGGCGGCGCAGCAATGCGCGCACCCGCGCGACCAGCTCCTGCAGCACGAATGGCTTGACCAGGTAGTCGTCCGCGCCGGCCTCTAGGCCCGCGATCCGGTCGTCCACCGAGCTGCGGGCGGAGAGCACGCAGACCGGAACGTCGTTGTCCATGGCACGCAACGCGGTGACCACGCTGACTCCGTCGAGCACCGGCATGTTGATGTCGAGCACGATCGCGTCGGGCCGGGTCTCGGTGGCACTGCGCAACGCCTCGGCGCCGTCGACCGCCGTCGACACCTCGAAACCGGACAGCCGCAGTCCGCGTTCCAGCGATGCCAGCACGTCGGAGTCGTCGTCGACCACCAGCACCCGGGGTGAGGTCACTGCAGTGTCCATGCCGCTTATGATGCCTGATTGTCGGGCGTGGCAGTGGGAGGATCGCCGCGGTGCCCCGCTGGTCGCCCGGGAGCATTTCCTGTTCATTAATCTGAACCCATGATCGGTGTCACCCGCGT
>NZ_JAVKSH010000056.1:18745-22803 GCF_039583805.1 Mycobacterium sp.
TCGCCGCGGTGCCCCGCTGGTCGCCCGGGAGCATTTCCTGTTCATTAATCTGAACCCATGATCGGTGTCACCCGCGTCGATGACGTCTTGACCATCGAGCTGCAGCGGCCCGAGCGGCGCAACGCGCTGAACTCCCAGCTTGTCGAGGATCTGCGGGAGGCTGTGCAGACGGCGTCCGGGGCCGCCGTTCGTGCCATCGTGCTGACCGGGCAGGGCACGGTGTTCTGCGCCGGGGCGGACCTTTCCGGCGACGCGTTCGCCGCCGACTATCCCGACCGGCTGATCGAGTTGCACAAGGTTATTGATGCGGCGCCCATGCCGGTGATCGGCGCGATCAACGGCCCCGCGATCGGCGCGGGTCTGCAGCTGGCGATGCGATGCGACCTGCGGGTTGTCTCTCCTGACGCGTTCTTCCAATTCCCGACGGCTAAATACGGTCTGGCGCTTGACAACTGGAGCATTCGCCGGCTGTGTTCGCTGGTCGGCCACGGCCGCGCCAGCGCGATGCTGCTGACCGCGGAGAAGATGACCGCCGAGACGGCCCTGCAGACCGGGATGGCCAACCGGATGGGGACAGTGGCCGACGCCCAGGCCTGGGCCACCGAGATCGCCGGCCTGGCGCCGCTGGCGTTGCAGCACGCCAAACGGGTGCTTCACGACGACGGCGCCATGGACGAGGCCCTGCCGGTCCACCGGGAACTGTTCGACAAGGCGTGGGCCAGCCAGGACGTTGTCGAAGCGCAGGTGGCCCGGGTGCAGAAGCGGCCGCCGAAGTTCCAGGGCGCGTGAGCCGATGCTGCGGGGGGCGCTGCGGCTGGCTACCGGCACGGCCACGTTCGCGGCCGGCGGGTGGGCGTTGCGTGCGTTGCACGGCGCGCCCGCGGCGCTGGGCGCGGGACCGTCGGAGATCCGTGCGGTGGCCGACGGCTCACCGCACTGTCGCGACGGGGTGTTCGTCAACCTCGAACCCGGGTCGTTGTTGAACCTGACCCGCGAGCAGAAGTGGCTCTTCCCGCGTGAGATGGTCGAGGGCCGCGTCGCCAGCCGGCCCGCGGCGCCCATCCCGCTGGCCGCGCCCGAGGCGCTGGACGGCCGTGCCGGCGGGTTGGGGGTCAGCTGGTTCGGCCATGCGACGGCGCTGCTGGACGTCGACGGGTATCGGGTGCTCACCGACCCGGTGTGGAGCGAGCGCTGTTCGCCGTCGGATGTCGTCGGCCCGCAACGCATGCATCCGCCGCCGGTGGAGCTGGAGGCGTTGCCGGCGCTCGACGCGATCGTTGTCAGCCACGACCACTACGACCACCTCGACATCGACACCGTCCGCGCGCTGGCGCGCACCCAGCGGGCGCCGTTCGTGGTGCCGCTGGGCGTCGGGGCGCATCTGCGCGCCTGGGGTGTTCCCGACGAGCGCGTCGTCGAATTGGACTGGCACGAGCGGGCCCGGGTCGGCGAGCTGACGCTGGTGTGTACGCCGGCGCGGCACTTCTCCGGGCGTTTCGTGCACCGCAACGCCACGCTGTGGGCGTCGTGGGCGGTGATCGGCCCGAGTCATCGCGCCTATTTCGGCGGCGACACCGGCTACACCGCCAGTTTCGCGCGGATCGGCGCCGAGCATGGACCGTTCGACGTGACGTTGATGCCGGTCGGCGCGTACAACAGGGCGTGGCCGGACATCCACATGAACCCCGAGGAGGCGGTGCGAGCGCATCTCGACGTGGGGGGCGGGCTCCTGGTGCCGATCCACTGGTGCACGTTCCGGCTGGCGCCGCATCCGTGGGCCGAGCCGGTCGAGCGGCTGCTGGTTGCCGCTGCTGCCGCCGGCGTCGCGGTGGCGGTGCCCAGGCCGGGGGAGCGGGTGGACCCGGCGGCGGTTGGCGACGTCGAGCCGTGGTGGCGGTTGTAGGCTCGGCGCCTTGATGACGGGATGCCTGTCACAGGAGTCCCGGCGCGGCGAGGATGTGCGGTTGTGCCCGCCTCTGCGCGACAATTGCGCAAAAGCCCTGGTCGGCGCTCGCGTCGAGCAGAGCTATTCGTCGAGTGTGCGGTTTCCTACGCCAGCGTCGGCGTGTCGCGTACGAAACCGCACACTCGACAGATTTTCCGATGCTCACACCGGAGCGCAGCCCCTTGAACGCCCATAGCGACAACGGCGTCATCTGGGACCGAGGTAGCCGTTGCTGGCAACGCTAGTAAGCCGCAGCGGAGTAGCACATCACGTGCTACCGTAAGCCCGTGGAGGCAATCGGAGTCCGCGAGCTGCGCCAGCACGCATCGCGCTACCTCGCCCGGGTCGAAGCCGGCGAGGAGATCGGCGTCACCAACAACGGACGGCTGGTGGCCCGACTCGTCCCTGTGCAGGTTGCCGCACGGTCTCGCGCAGCACTGGTCGCCGCAGGCGCGCTGATTCCGGCGCGCAACCCACAAAACCTGCTGGACGTCACGCCCGCGCCCGCGCGAGAACGCACGCGCACACTGTCCGATGTGCTGCACGAGATGCGCGACGAACGGTGATCTACCTGGACACTTCGGCTCTGACCAAGCTCCTGGTCGCCGAGCCGGAGACACCCGCACTGCAGACCTGGCTCCACGCGCAGCACGGCCAGGGTGAGTACGCGGTGACGAGCGCGATTGGCCGGGTCGAGTTGATGAGAGTTGTTGCCCGGTATGGGGAACCGGGACAGGCTGAGCGTGCTCGATACCTGCTCGGCGGACTGGACATCCTCCCGCTTTCCGAACCCGTGATCGCGCTGGCCGAAACAATCGGCCCGGCCACCCTTCGCACTCTGGATGCTCTTCATCTCGCGGCCGCGGCCCAGATCGAGCAGGAACTCACCGCGTTCGTCACCTATGACCGGCGCTTGGTGGACGGCTGCCGCGAGGTTGGCCTGGCAACCGCATCACCCGGCGCTACAGTCCGCTGAGTAATGACTGATGTAGCAGGCGAACCCGGCCCTGCGCCGAGCGGTCAGCGGATCTACGCGACGTCGGCGGCGCGTTCGGCGATCGTCAGCGCGTGAACGTCTTGGCTGCCGCTGGAACACCGCTAATCTGCCGGCCCGCGACAACCATCGAGGGCCGCTACCCGGTGCGTGGTGCTGGGACATCCAGGTCGGCTCCCCGGGCGACTCGCCACGGCTCAAAAAGATGTATCAGAACATCATCCTCATCTGCGAAGCGGCTGTCTGTCGGCCTCTTTGTCCGGTTGGGGTGGGATCCAGCGGCGGGGCCGGATGACGTTCGCGAAGGCCGACGCCGACGAACGTGACTCGTTCGACGCGCTTCGCGCCGGCATTCTCCCGGCGTGTGCTGCTATGGAGCCGAGCAGGGGGCTGGGCCAACCTGTTTCCCTACGAGGCCGACGCCGCGCCCTGAACAACGCGGGTTCTGCAGTTGCCACGAAAAGCGTTGGGCGGGCGCCTCTGCGACGGCGTCAGGTGACCCCTACGGCGACGGTGACGCGTCGTCGGATGCTCGACAACTGATCGGGTGTGATCCGCGAAGAGGTCGGGTTGACGCGGTGCAGCGCGACGCTCGTGACGTGATGAGCGAGCGCCCAGCATGTCGTCTCGGCGCCGTTGTCGTCGTCCGGGTCGATCCGCTCGGCAAACGAACGGTGCGCAAGACCCTCATCTCGCGTCAACGGCACGACGAGCGTGTCGGGGTATTCCTCGGGGAACAGCTCGTCATCCTCGACCACCACGGCTGGGCGTAGCCGGCTTGGTTCGTGGCCCAACGCACCGCCACGCCAGTCGACGACGACGATGCTGCCGGCGGTATAGCGGCTCACGGAAGATCAGCCAGCGGCGTGCCGAACTCGTCGAGCTCGCTGCGGGCCTCGGGGTGCTCGGCGAGATGTGACATCACCCGTTCGCCGTCTGCGCGGATCCCTGCCCGCCGTACGTGCCGCGCCTCGGCTTCGGCGAGTTCCCGAACGTACGTGCTCAGCCCCTTGCCCCGCGCACGGGCGGCGGCCTCCAGGGCCGCTCTATCTTCGGCGTCCAGCCGGATGGTCAATGTCTGTGCCATACACGGTACTGTAGCACTGCAGCGTAACACGG
>NZ_JAVKSH010000057.1:0-6277 GCF_039583805.1 Mycobacterium sp.
GACCGCATCGACCGGATGCGGTCAGCGTTCCGCCGGCACAAATATCTCCGCAACGACGGCCGGTTCATCAGCGCGCGGGGACCGTTGAAAATCTTCATGGGGCCGGCCGTCGGCAACGACGCGGTGATGGCCTACTGGCTGCACTTCACCATGCCCGATCAGTCCGAGCGGAGTTGGGAGATCGTCCGAGACCGGTTGGTGCACATCGAATCCGACGACGTCAGAATCGAAGCGACCCTGTGGGAGACACTGGACCCCGGCAACTACACGCGGGGGGACGGGATGAGTCGCGTCTCGGTGATGGCCGCGGCCAAGGAGTTCGGCGACGACGAGTTGGCCGACGCGATGGAGGCATCGCTGGACAAGCGCTACCAGATCGTGCGCCGGCAGGGCGCACGGGCCTATGCCGGAATCTCCAGCTGGGGCAACGCGGGCCACGTGCTCGCGCGGTTCACCCGGCAGAACGCGATGCGGGACTTGATCAGCGGCGACATCCCCGACGTGTGGCGCACCGGGCCGATCCTGGCGCGGGCCGCCTACCCGGATGTCCTGGTGGCTCGCGCCGTCAGCGACGGGTCGGCCCTCGACTTGGTGCTGCGACCCGGGAACGGCTCCGGGCGAACCAGTTTGGGTATCGAACGTCTGGTCCCGCTGCGCGCCTACGCGGTCACGGGCGGGGTCGACGACACCGTCATCGCCGACGTTGACGGCTGCGCGCTCGTCGACGTCGATCTCGACGGCCGCCGCGAAGTGACCCTCTGCCCGACCACCAGCAGCGCACCGGCCGCGGCCAGTAGCGGGCCGGCGTCGTGAAATAGGCCGTCCCAGGGCACGTATTCGTCGGCGAACCGGAACACCCGGAACACGTGCATGTCGAGCACACCCAGCTCGAAAGTCACCATGCCTACCGCCATCAGCAGCCAGCCGACTCCGCGCGGCGTCGAAAACCTGGTGACCTGTCGACTCAGCCCGAGCACGGCGATGGCCAACGCAACGTAGAAGGCGTTGCGGGCCAACCACACCGCCGGTGTGCCGGCGTTGCGGGCGACACCGACCCAGATGAGCAGCGGCACAGCGGCCAGGCTCACGGCGACACCCAGCGCGCAGTAGCCGAACAGGCCGGCGCGGCGGCGCGCACCGCGGGCCGACGGCTCGACTGCCGCGGTCGCGCACCGGCCGGGCACAACCGCCGCCACGCCTGCGCCCGGCCGGTACGCGACCGGGGCGAACAGGGCCGCGGCGTTGCCGGGGCCGACACCCGGGCGTCGTCGAACGCCCCGCACCGCCAACAGAATCAGGGTGCCCACAATGCAGCAGGTCATAGTTCTCCGTTCCGGTCACACCCAGTGTCGGAGCCGACGCAGCGACTGTCCAGCGGTTCCGGGAAAAGCGACACGCCGAGCGCGGTCGCCCGCCTCGGCGTGACCAGGGCTTACGGTAGCGATGTGCTGGATCTGGAACCGCGTGGTCCGTTACCGCCGGAGATCTACTGGCGCCGCAGGGGACTGGCCCTGGGCATCGGGGCTGTCGCGATTGGTATCGCGGTCGCCATCGTCTTCGCCGTGACGGGCAACAGCACCGGCGCCAAAACCGCAGCCGCCGAGACGCCGGCCGCCGTGGCGGCACCGCAAAACCATCCGGCCGCCACCCCGGGTCCGCAGCCCGAGGTCAAGACCCCGATAGAGTCGCCGGCCGGGCCGAACTCGGCTCCCACAGAGACGCCGACCGCCGCCGTGCAACTGCCACCGGTGCTCAAAGAGGGCGACGACTGTCCTGACTCCACGCTCGCGGTCAAGGGCCTGACCAACGCACCCCAGTACCTTGTCGGTGACCAGCCGAGGTTCACCATGGTCGTCACCAATATCGGGCTGGTGGCCTGCAAGCGAGACGTCGGAGCCGCGGTGCTGGCGGCCTACGTCTACTCGTTGGACAACAAGCGGCTCTGGTCGAACCTGGACTGCGCGCCGTCCAACGAGACCCTGGTGAAGACGTTCACCCCGGGCGAGCAGGTGACGACGGCGGTGACCTGGACCGGTATGGGGTCGGCGCCGCACTGCCCGCTCCCGCGGCAGCCGATCGGAGCGGGCACCTACAACCTCGTCGTGCAGTTGGGCAACCTCCGCTCGGCGCCGGTTCCGTTCGCCCTGGTACCCGCCCCGCAGCCCGGTACTCCGGCGCCGGGTATGCCCGCTCCGCCCGGCCCGCCGCCGGGTCCGCAGCCGGGTGCCCCCGGAAACTGACTTAGCCGAGCGGATCGGCGATAGTCGACTCGGCCAACTGGGACAACCCTTCCCGCACGTGTCGGGCCCACATAGCGCCGATGCCTTCCACCGACTGCAGATCGGCGGCGCTGGCCGCCAGTAGGCCCTGCAGCGAGCCGAACTCCCGGACCAGCCGGTCGATGTGGGCGAACTGCAGCCGCGGGATAGCGAACATCGCCCGGTAGCCCCGTGCGCTCATCGCCGAGTCCTGCGCTTCCGCCGTTGACGGATATCCGAAAACCTTTGCCAGCGTGGTGAAGTCGAGGAGCTCGGTGTCTGACAGCGCGTCCAGCTCGTCGAGGGTGGCTGTTACTTCGGCTTTGGTCAGCGGCTCGGGGTTGGCGTGGTAGTCGCGCACGATCAACTCCCGGGCGGTGTCGTTGCCGCCGAGCAACTCTTCGAGCTGCAACCGTAGTTGGCGTCCGTCGGTGCCGAGTTCGACCGCGTCGTCGTCGATCACCAGACCGATCCGGCGGACCAGCTCCAGGCGCTGCACCACCATCATCACCTCGCGCAGCGTGACGAAGTCCTCGATCTCGGCCCGCGACAGTTGCCGGCTGACCTCGTCGAGCCGGATCTTGTAGCGCTCCAGCGTCGCGATGGCCTGGTTCGCCCGGGACAGGATGGTCGCAGAGTCGGCCAGGACGTGGCGTTCCCCGGCGGCGTAGACGGTCACGATGTTCATCGAGTGGCTGACCGAGATCACCGGGTACCCGGTCTGGATGGCGGCCCGCTCCGCTGACCGGTGCCGCGTCCCGGATTCGTCGGTGGGTATCGACGGGTCGGGGACCAGCTGGACGTTGGCGCGCACGATGCGGCCGCCGTCGGTGGAGAGCACCACTGCGCCGTCCATTTTGCACAGCTCCCGCAGCCGGGTCGGCGCGTAGCGCACATCCAGGGAGAAGCCGCCGTCGCAGATGGCCTCCACCCTCTCGTCGTAGCCGAGCACGATCAGCGCGCCGGTCCGGCCGCGCAGGATGCGTTCCAGGCCGTCGCGCAGCCCGGTGCCCGGAGCCAGCCGGCCGACGGCATCCCGCAGGGTCGGCCGCGGCGTCGGCACCGTCCCGTTACCGTTTGCTTCTCCGGCAGTCATCGCCTGCCATTGTGCGCTGCGGTGGCGGCGTGGAGCCGACCCGGTAGGGCGGGCGCTTCGGCGCGCTGTTCGGCGATGGTGAGCATGTGCTGCAACGCCGCGACGATGGTGGCCGCCGGCAGCACTCGCAAACCCGGCGGCGCGGCACACCCCGGCGGAGTCAACGCGATGGTGAACCCCTGCCGTGCGGCTTCAGCCAACCGGCGGTCCATCCCGCTGACCCGTCGCAGATCACCGGCCAGGCCGACTTCCCCGATCGCCACTGCGGTGGTGGGCACCGGCAGTCCCGCGTACGCGGACGCCAGCGCGATCGCCACGGCCAGATCCGACGACGGATCGGTCAACCTCATGCCGCCGACGGTGGACAGGAAGATGTCGGTGGGCGAAATCGTCATTTCGGCGTGCTTCTCCAGCACCGCGGTGATCATCGCGGCGCGAGCGCGGTCGATGCCGCTGACCGCGCGCCGGGGCGGGCCGCCCGAGGGTGCGGCCAGCAGCGCCTGGACCTCGCCGACCAGCGGCCGCGTGCCGTCCAACGTCACCGTGATCGCGGTACCGGGGACCGGTCGCGGCCGCTGGTCCAGGAACAGCCCGGACGGATCGGCGACGCCCTCGATCCCGTTGTCGTGCAGCAGGAAACAACCGACCTCATCGCCGGCCCCGAACCGGTTTTTGACGCCGCGGACCAGTCGCAGCAGCGAGTTGTGGTCGCCCTCGAAGTGCAGCACCACGTCGACCAGGTGTTCCAGCGACCGGGGCCCGGCGATGGCGCCGTCCTTGGTGACGTGGCCGACGAGGATCATCGCCACACCACTGGCTTTCGCCGAGGCGGTCAGTGCGCTGGTCACCGCGCGAACCTGGGTGACGCCCCCGGCGACGCCGTCGACCTGGGTGGTGGACACGGTCTGCACGGAGTCCACCACGACCAGGGTGGGCTGCACGGCGTCGATGTGGGCCAGCACCGTCTGGGCGTCGGATTCGGCAGCCAGGTAGACCTCGTCGTGGTTGCACCCCGTCCGGTCGGCACGCATTCGGATCTGGCCGAGCGACTCCTCGCCCGACACGTAGAGCGCTCGCCGTCCGGAGCGTGCCCATTCGTGGGCGACCTTGAGCAACAACGTGGATTTGCCCACGCCCGGATCGCCGGCGAGCAGGGTCACCGAGCCGGGCACCACGCCGCCACCGAGCACCCGGTCGAGTTCGCCCACACCGGTGGCGCAGTGGCGGGTGCGGCCCGGTTCGACGGAGCTGATCGGGACGGCGGGCGACGACGGCGCGACCGGCCGGGCGGCAGCGCCGCGGGCGGCGCTGAGTGTCGCCACGTGGTCGACGCTGCCCCAGGTGCCGCATTCCAGGCAGCGCCCCACCCATTTGGGGGTGCCGTGCCGGCATTGTGAGCAGCGGTATTGCCTATGTTCCTTCGCCACGCCGCGACACTAACCGGAGGGTCCGACAGGTTCCCGCTCTGAGCCGGCGGGCCTACCGGTGTCTGGAAACGCATGGACAGCCGTCCCGCGGTGACGGCGAGCCGGCCGAGATCGGCACCGACAGGCTGATGGGCCCGGCCTTTTCGAAATCGAAGGTGAACGTGTAGGTGAGCCCGTTGCTGATCGGCCGGTTCAACGCCACCGTCGCCGCGGCGGCATCGGCGGACTCGACAGCGTCCAGCGCCTGCACCAGCTGGCCCGCCGCGGCGCTGACGAACAGCGACCCGCCGGCGGGCAACCGGGTGTCCCCGGTCAGCGTCACCGGGCCGATGTCGGAAGTGATGGCGACGAGTTTGTCCACGACGTCCGGCGACTGGTTGGTGGCAACCAGCACCAGGTCGACCGTGGTGCCCGGCGCCAGCGCGTCGCCGGTCTGCAGCGCTCGGATGTGGACGTCGCGCAGCGCCACGTTGTGCACGGTCGCATGGCTGCCGTTGACGGCGGCCGACTGGTTGGCGGTCTGGGAGATCTGGCCGGAGCCGCAGCCGGCGAGGGCGAGGGCGCCGATCAGGCTTCCGGCGGCCAGCGTGAAGGCCGCGACCGGGCGGCGGATTGAGCGTGTTGAGTGGCGGTGTGGCAGAGCACGGACGACGGGGTTCACTCACAGCCTCCTGCTCGGAGCGGCGGGGTTTGCCTGTGCACGGGGTTCGCCTGTGCACGGGGTTCGACTATGCACAGTAGTAGGTTGACCGGGCGGCCGGTAGCTCAAGACTGCGAGCAGCGCAGTAAGATGAGGCCCGGCCTCGGGCTGGGCTCGCCGTGAGCTTGCGCTGGGGCCAGGACAGGTTTCCCGTATGCCAGTGTCATGCATGAATTCGCCCGTCTGTCAACCCCCACTCTTCGCGTGCGGTGCCTCTGACCTGCATCGTTGTTCCGCGCGTGTCGGGGCGCCGTGTTAGAATGAAGTAACGAAAGGGGCTCGAACCAGATGATCTTTAAGGTCGGAGACACCGTTGTCTATCCACACCACGGCGCTGCGTTGATCGAGGCGATTGAAACCCGGACCATCAAAGGGGAACAAAAGGAATATCTCGTCTTGAAGGTGGCGCAGGGAGACCTGACAGTCCGAGTCCCCGCGGATAACGCCGAGTACGTCGGCGTGCGCGATGTGGTCGGCCAGGAAGGCCTCGACAAGGTGTTCCAGGTGCTGCGGGCCCCGCACACCGAAGAGCCGACCAACTGGTCCCGCCGGTACAAGGCGAACCTGGAGAAGCTGGCCTCCGGCGATGTCAACAAGGTCGCCGAGGTCGTGCGTGACCTGTGGCGCCGGGATCAGGAGCGCGGCCTGTCCGCCGGCGAGAAGCGGATGCTGGCCAAGGCGCGGCAGATCCTGGTCGGCGAGTTGGCGCTGGCCGAAAGCACCGACGACGCCAAGGCGGAGACCATTCTCGACGAGGTGCTGGCCGCCGCGTCGTAAATGACCGGCTCGTAAATGA
>NZ_JAVKSH010000057.1:6377-22738 GCF_039583805.1 Mycobacterium sp.
CGGCACTGTCGCGGTGGTTCCCGCCGCCGGGTCGGGGGAACGGTTGGCCGCCGGCGTCCCGAAGGCGTTTGTCGATCTCGACGGCCGCACGCTGGTGGAATGGGCCGTTACCGGCTTGCTCGAGTCCGGCGTCGTTGATCGTGTCGTGGTGGCGGTGCCGGCCGACCGGACCGATCAAGCCACGTTGATTCTCGGCCACGCAGCGACCGTCGTGGCCGGCGGTTCCAGCCGCGCGGACTCGGTGAGCCTGGCGCTGGCGGCCTGCAGCGGCGCCGACGACCCGGAGTTTGTGCTGGTGCACGACGCGGCGCGGGCGCTGACACCGCCGGGGCTGGTGGTGCGCGTCGTCGAGGCGCTGCGGGCCGGGCATTCGGCGGTGGTGCCGGTGCTCCCGGTGCCCGACACCATCAAGGCCGTCGACGCCAACGGGGCGGTGCTCGGGACGCCGGAGCGGGCCGGTCTGCGCGCGGTACAAACTCCCCAGGGTTTCGCCGCTGAGCTGCTGCTGCGCGCCTATCAGAGCGTCGCGGCCGCCGACGTCACCGACGACGCGTCGCTGGTCGAGCACCTCGGCGGTCAGGTTCAGGTTGTCGACGGCGACCCGCTGGCCTTCAAGATCACCACTCCGCTGGATCTGCTACTGGCCCATGCGATCGTGGCGACGTGAACGAGTTGCCGCGGATCGGCCTGGGCGCCGACGTGCATGCGATCCAGCCGGGCCGTCCGTGCTGGTTGTTGGGCCTGCTGTTTCCCGGTGTCGACGGTTGCGCCGGGCACTCCGACGGCGACGTCGCCGCACATGCCCTGTGCGACGCGCTGCTGTCGGCAGCCGGGCTGGGCGACATCGGCGGTGTGTTCGGCGTCGACGACCCGCGCTGGGACACGGTGAGCGGCGCCGACATGCTGCGCCACGTCGTAGCCCTGACATCGCGCCACGGCTATCGCGTCGGCAACGCGGCCGTGCAGGTCATCGGCAACCGGCCCAAGGTCGGCCCGCGCCGCGCCGAGGCCCAGGAGTTGTTGTCAGGGTTGCTGGGCGCGCCGGTCTCGGTGTCGGCGACCACCACCGACGGGCTGGGGCTGACCGGCCGGGGCGAAGGCTTGGCTGCCGTCGCGACGGCGTTGGTGGTCGGCGGGCATCCGGTAATCGATCCGGAATAGCCCGGTAAGCTGGCACGTCGTGACCGATCGCGGCCCGCTGCGGCTCTATGACACGGCGGCCGGCGCCGTGCGCGATTTCGTTCCGTTGCGGCCCGGGCACGTCTCCGTGTACCTGTGCGGGGCCACCGTGCAAGGCCTGCCGCACATCGGGCACGTCCGCAGCGGGGTCGCGTTCGACATCCTGCGCCGCTGGCTGACGGCGCGCGGTGATGACGTGGTTTTCGTCCGCAACGTCACCGACATCGACGACAAGATCCTCACCAAGGCCGCCGCCGCGGACCGGCCGTGGTGGGAGTGGGCGGCCACCTACGAGCGCGCGTTCACCGCCGCCTACGACGCCCTCGGTGTCTTGCCGCCGTCGGCCGAGCCCCGCGCCACCGGGCACATCACCCAGATGATCGAATTGATCGAACGCCTGATCGCCACCGGCCACGCCTATACCGGCTGTGGCGACGTGTATTTCGATGTGCTCAGCTACCCCGACTACGGCCGGCTGTCCGGCCACCGGATCGACGACGTGCACCAGGGCGAGGGCGCGGCCACCGGCAAACGTGACCAGCGTGACTTCACGCTGTGGAAGGGCGCCAAGCCCGGCGAGCCGTCATGGCCCACGCCGTGGGGCCGCGGGCGCCCCGGCTGGCATGTGGAATGCTCGGCGATGGCTCGCACATACCTGGGTCCGGAGTTCGACATCCATTGTGGTGGGATGGATTTGGTGTTCCCGCACCACGAGAACGAGATTGCCCAGAGCCGGGCGGCCGGCGACGGGTTCGCCCGCTACTGGCTGCACAACGGCTGGGTGACCATGGGCGGCGAGAAGATGAGCAAATCGCTGGGCAACGTGCTGGCCATTCCGGCGATGCTGCAGCGGGTGCGTCCCGCCGAACTGCGTTACTACCTGGGCAGCGCGCACTACCGCTCGATGCTGGAGTTCTCCGACGCCGCACTGGCCGACGCCGTCAAGGCGTACCTCGGTCTCGAAGACTTCCTGCATCGGGTCCGCAGCCGGGTCGGCGCCGTCGCTCCCGGGCAGCCGACGCCGCGGTTCGCCGCGGCTCTCGACGACGACTTGGCGGTGCCGGTGGCGCTGGCCGAGGTGCACCACGCTCGGGCCGAGGGAAACCGGGCGCTGGATGCGGGCGACCACGACGGCGCCCTGGACCGCGCGACCTCGCTCCGCGCGATGATGGGCATCCTGGGCTGCGATCCGCTCGACGAACGCTGGGAATCCCACGACGAGACCCTGGCTGCGATGGCCGCCGTCGACGTGCTCGTGCGTGCCGAGCTTCAGCGCCGCCAAAGGGCGCGCGAACAGCGCGACTGGCAACTCGCCGACGAGATCCGCGACCGGCTCAAGGACGCCGGTATCGAGGTCACCGACACCGCCGACGGCCCGCAGTGGTCGTTGAGAGGGACCGGGTAGATGCCGGGCAATTCGCAGCGCCGCGGGGCGGTGCGCAAACCCGGCACCAAGAAGGGCGCGACGGTCGGCTCGGGCGGGCAACGCAGCCGCGGGCTGGAGGGCCGCGGGGCGACGCCGCCTGCGCACCTGCGCCCCAACCATCCGGCCGCCAAAAGGCGCAGGGCGCAGCCGCAGCGCCCGGCCCGCCGTCCCGCCGACGACCCCGAGACGGTGCTGGGCCGCAACCCGGTGCTGGAATGTCTGCGTGCCGGCGTGCCGGCGACGGCACTCTACGTCGCGCTCGGCGCCCAGGCCGATGAGCGTTTCACCGAATCCGTAACGCGCGCAGCAGATTCAGGTATCGCCATCCTCGAGGTGCCACGCGCAGACCTGGATCGGATGACCACCAACGGACTGCACCAGGGCATCGCGCTGCAGGTGCCGCCGTACCGGTACGCCCACCCCGACGACGTTCTCGCGGCCGCTATGGCTGACCCGCCCGCGCTGCTGGTCGCGTTGGACAACATCTCCGATCCTCGCAACCTGGGTGCGATCGTGCGCTCGGTGGCGGCCTTCGCCGGCCACGGCGTGGTGATACCGCAGCGCCGGTCCGCCGCGGTGACGGCGGTGGCGTGGCGCACGAGCGCCGGCGCGGCAGCCCGGATTCCCGTCGCGCGGGCGGTCAATCTCACCAGGACGCTGAAGCATTGGGCCGACAGTGGCGTGCAGCTCGTGGGGCTGGACGCGGGCGGCGACACTGCGCTCGATGACCTCGACGGCACCGGCCCGACCGTCGTGGTGGTCGGATCCGAAGGCAAAGGCCTGTCGCGGCTGGTGCGGCAGACCTGCGACGCTGTCGTGTCGATCCCGATGGCGGGTGAGTTCGAATCGCTGAACGCCTCGGTGGCCGCCGGTGTGGTGCTCGCCGACATCGCCCGTCAGCGAAGGCGTTGAGCCACGCGCCGGCCCGCCGCCGTCGCTACAGACCGATCAGCCGCATACTGGCCCACAGTGCCACGACTGCTGCGGTCAGGGCGGCCGGCACGGTGCACAGCCCGAGGCGGGTGAATTCGCCGACGCTGACCGCGACGTCATTGCGGCGCAGCACCCGACGCCACAGCAGGTTGGACAACGACCCGACGTAGGTCAGGTTCGGTCCGATGTTGACGCCGATCAACACCGCCAGGATCGCCGGCGGCCCGCCGGTCGCGGCCAGCGGCAGCAGCACGAGCGTCGCGGGCAGGTTGTTGACGACGTTGGCCAGCAGCGCGGCCACCCCGGCGACACCCAGCAGCGCGGGCAGGCTGGTGCCGGACGGCAGTACCGCGCGCATCCCGCCGGCGAGCCCGTTGACCATGACGGCCTGCACCACCACGCCCAGCGCCAACACGAACACCAGGAACGGCACGTTCACCGCGTGCACGATCTCGGCCACCGAGGTGTGCCGGCGGACCAGGCTGCGTAGCGCCAGCACCGTCGCGCCGGCCAACGCGGCCCAGGCCGGGGTCACGTCGGCCGCCTCAGCCAGCGCGAACCCCGCCAGCGTCAGCGCCACGACCGCCAGGACGAACACCGGCGGGCGGGCCGGCGCCCCGATTTCCCGGCGGACGGGTGCGTAGCTGAGATCGCGCGCGAAAAACCAGCGGAAGATCAGGTAGACGGCGCTGATTGCGGCCAGCCACGGCAGCGTCATCACCACCGCGAATCTGGTGAACGACAGGTCCGCGAGGTGGAAGGCGAGCAGGTTGGTCAGATTGGACACCGGCAACAGCAGCGAGGCGGCATTGGCCAGATGTGCACTGGCATACGCGTGTGGTCGCACCGGTGCCCGGAGCCGCCGGACCGTGGCCAGCACCACCGGTGTCAGCAGCACCACCGCCGCGTCCAGGCTCAACACGGCGGTGATGGCGGCGGTGATGACGAACACCTTCCTCAGCAGGCGTTTGGCCTCGAGCCGGCCGCGTGCCATCGCCGCCCCGGCCGCCTCGAACAGCCCTTCGTCGTCGCACATCTTGCCCAGCACCAGCACCGGCCCCAGCAACGCCACCACGGGCACCAGCTGGGCCACTTGGGCGACCGCGTCGTGCATCGAAATCGCCCCTACCCCAATCAAAATGACCACCGCCGGGACGGCGGCAAATGCCTCAGGCCAGCCTTGCGGACGGGCGACCGCGAACCCGAGGACCACCGCAAGCAGCAGCAGCGCCAGAAGCAGGGACAAGGGTGTTCAGGTCCAGGGGTCTTCGCGCCGCCATACCGTCGGCATCTGCACTGCGACGCCGTCCTGTGTGGCGAGCTTGTCCAGGACGTGCATCGAGGCATCCAGGTCGTCGACGCCATAAAGGTTGGCCCGCGGCGGTTTTGACAGCGGACGGAAGAAGTCGTCCCAATGGATCGGCACCACCGTGCGGGCCCCCACGGCGCGCACGGTCTCCGTCCAGTAGTCCACGAGGTAGGACTCCGCCAGCAGCCCGAGCTGACCCACCCCGAGGTAGGCGACCTCGGCGCGCCGGCCGGCCAGCGCGCCCGGAACGAAACCGGCGCTGCCCTGGATCAGCATCCGCCGGCCCGACGGCCGGTGATACACCAGCGTCGACCAGGCGTCCCCGCAGCGGTACGCCGACGCCTTCACCGGTGGCACGACGGGCGCGGTGATGTCGCCGGGGAACCGGTCTGGCGGGCAGTGCCGGGACTGTACCAGGGTAATCTCGAACGCACCCAACATGATTGGCTCACCGGATGTCGCGACGACGATGCGGCCTTCGGGCAGTCCGTAGCCGCGGCCGATGTTGGCCGCCGACGTGCCGCCCACCAGCAGCGCGCCGGTACGGTCGGCCACCAGCGCGGAATCGAGTGCATGGTCGAGGTGTGTGTGGAGCGGGATGACGGCGTCCAGTCGCCGCACCTTGGCCCGGGCCAGGCAGCCGTCCACGCGCCCCGGGGACGGCGCCACCTTGCCCAGCGCCACCCGCGTCACGCCGGGCCGGGAGAAATAGCCGTCGGTGAGCACCGCCGACGAGCCGTCGTCGAGAAGCAGTGTCGACACCCCCAGCCACGTGACCGCCAGCGGCGCATCGTGTTTCGCGGCGGGCATGGTGAATCGATCGGCGTAGCTGGTGATGTCGGGACGACCGAATTTGAGCCGCATCAGACGAACGCCCGCACGTCGACGCCGTCTGCTTCCAACCGATCCCGCACGGCTGAAGCGATCTGCACCGCATTCGGTGAATCGCCATGTACGCAAATCGATTCCACGCTGAGCGCAACTGTCGACCCGTCGACGGCCGTGACCGAACGCGACCTCACCATGGTGGCCGCCCGCTCGGCAGCGGCCGCTGGATCATGCAGTACCGCAGCGGGATCCCGGCGGGGCACCAGCTGCCCGTCCGGCCGGTAGGCGCGGTCGGCGAACGCCTCCGCAACGGTGCGCAGTCCCCGCCGCGCGGCCTCGTCGAAGAACACCGAGCCCGCCAGTCCGAGCACCGGCAGCCCGGCATCGACGGCACGAAGGGCCTCCGCGACAGCAGCCGCCTGCTGCCGATTCGTGACGATCGTATTGTACAGTGCGCCATGGGGTTTGACGTAGGACACCGTCGACCCGGCAGCTCCTGCCAGGCCCTGCAGCGCACCGATCTGGTAGACGACGTCGGCGAACAGGTCCTCGGGGGCGACGTCGATGAAACGTCGGCCGAACCCGGCCAGGTCGCCGTAGCCCACCTGCGCGCCGATCCGCACATCCCGCTCGGCGGCCGCGCGGCACACGCGTAACAGGCCGGCAGGATCGCCCGCGTGAAAGCCGCACGCGATGTTGGCACTGGTGACGATGCCGAGCATGGCGTCGTCGTCACCGAGCCGCCAGACACCGAAGCCCTCGCCCAGGTCGGCGTTGATGTCGACCGCGACCACGTCAGGGCTTCGCGTCCTGCGCGTCACCGATCAGCAGCCGCACCGCCAGGTCCAGCCGCTTGCTGACGTCGGTGGCCGACGCCCGTCGGGTGAGCCAGGCCAGCAGGTTGGACAACCAGACGTTGGAGATCACCCGGGCGATGTGGTACTGGTCCTCATTCGGTTCGCCGTCGGCCATGGCCCGGGCGAACATCGAGTCGATGAGCTTCTCGACGTGATCGACCTCGCCGGCCGCCGAGGCGTCGGCGAACACGTACGCGCGTGTCATGGCCTCGGTCAGCAGCGGGTTGCGCTGCATCGCCCGATTGAGTTTGCCGACCATGGAGCTCAGCCGTTGAAACGGCGTTGCGCCGGTCACCGTGGACCGGTCGGTTTTCGCGTCGATGCGTTCGAACTCCCGCCCCAGCGCCGAGACCAGCAGATGCACCTTCGACGGGAAATACCGGTACAGCGTGCCGACCGCCACGTCGGCCCGATCGGCCACCGCGCGCATCTGAACCGCCTCGTAACCGCCCTTGGAGGCGATCGCCATGGTGGCGTCGAGGATGCGCTTGCGGCGCTCGCGCTGCGCCTCCGATCCCAGCTCGGACTCCGCCAGCACCGCCACGTTGATCACCTCGCGGGGCTGCGCACCGGAGTCGCCCGGGTCCCGTCGAGAGTTGGTTCTCCCTGGCCCCGGTATCTGAGGGGACATCTGGCGGACAGCTCCTACTCTCTCGTTCCCGCTCGAAACGATACGCACGCCGAGCGCGAGTTTCCTACCTCCGTGCGGCCGGAACACCGGGATGTCCTGGTGTGATGGCGTTCGACTTGACGGTAGATCGCTGGCACTATTAGAACACGTTCTAGTGCGTGACAACGCGCTCTTCATGTCGAACCAGGAGTCGATCGTGCCGGCCACCATCACCGATGAACAGTTCGCGGCTCGGGAGTTGGTGCGCGATTGGGCCGCCGGTGCCGGTGCCGGCGCCGCCATCCGCGACATCGAGCAGGGCATGGCCGACGCGTGGCGACCGGTGTTCGACGGCCTGGCGGGCCTGGGGCTGTTCGGCGTCGCCGTGCCGGAGGATTGCGGGGGAGCCGGCGGCAGTGCCGAGGACTTGTGCGCCATGCTCGACGAGGCCGCGCACGCCCTGGTACCGGGCCCGGTGGCGACGACCGCGCTGGCCGCCCTGGTGGTCTGCGACCCGGGGCCGCGCGAACTGCTGGTGTCCGGCGAACGCGTCACCGGGGTGGCGTTGACCGGCCAGGTGAGCGTCGACGCCGCGACCTCCCGCGCCTCGGGCGTCCTGCCGTGGGTCCTGGGTGCGACGGCGGACAGCTTGCTGCTGGTGCCGGCCGGGGGCAGCTGGCTGCTGGTCGACGCCGCCGCCGGGGGTGTGGTCGTCGAGCCGCTGCGCGCCACCGACTTCTCGCGGCCGCTGGCGCGCGTGGTGCTGACGTCGGCGCCGGCCACGGTGCTCACCGACCAGCCGGTCGAGGACCTGGCCGCCACCCTGCTGGCCGCCGAAGCGGCCGGACTCGCCCGCTGGGCGCTGGACACCGCCGTGGCCTATGCGAAAGTGCGTCAGCAGTTCGGCAAGCCGATCGGCAGCTTCCAGGCGGTCAAGCACATCTGCGCGGAGATGCTGTGCCGGGCGCAGCAGGCCGCGGTGGCCGCCGCCGACGCCGCGCGCGCCGCCGCCGACCCGGACCCCCGCCAGCTGTCCCTCGCGGCAGCCATCGCCGCCGGCATCGGGGTCGAGGCCGCCAAGGCCAACGTCAAGGACTGCATCCAGGTGCTGGGCGGTATCGGCATCACCTGGGAGCACGACGCGCATCTGTATCTGCGTCGGGCGTACGGCATCGGACAATTCCTGGGCGGCTCGGCGCGCTGGCTGCGCCGCACCGTCGCGTTGACCCAGGCCGGTGTGCGGCGCCGGCTGGGCGTCGACCTGGGCGGCGTCGCCGATCTGCGGCCGCAGATCGCCGCAGCGGTGGCCGACATCGCCGCCCTGCCCGTGGCCGAGCGTCAGGTGGCGCTGGCGCAGGCGGGGCTGTTGGCGCCGCATTGGGCGCCGCCGTACGGCCGCGGCGCCGGACCGGCCGAGCAGTTGCTCATCGATCAGGAGCTGTCGGCGGCGGGTGTGGCCCGGCCGGACCTGGTGGTCGGTTGGTGGGCCGCGCCGACGATCCTCGAGCACGGCACGCCGGGCCAGGTGCAGCGGTTCGTGCCGGCCACGTTGCGCGGCGAGATCTTTTGGTGCCAGCTTTTTTCCGAACCGGAAGCCGGCTCGGACCTGGCGTCGCTGCGCACCAGGGCGGAGCGGGTCGATGGCGGCTGGTCGCTGACCGGGCAGAAGGTGTGGACGTCGTCGGCGCACAAGGCGCAGTGGGGGGTGTGCCTGGCCCGCACGGATCCACACGCCGCGAAACACCAAGGCATCACCTACTTCCTGGTCGACATGAGCTCGCCCGGCATCCTGATCCGTCCGCTGCGTGAGATCACCGGCGCCGCGCTGTTCAACGAGGTTTTCCTGGACGGTGTGTTCGTGCCCGACGAGATGGTGGTCGGCGCGGTGAACGACGGCTGGCGGCTGGCCCGCACCACGCTGGCCAACGAACGGGTCGCGATGGCCGTCGGCACGGCGCTGGGCAACCCGATGGAAGAGCTGCTCCAGGAGGCCGCCGACGTCGACCTGGACGCTGCCCAGCAGGACCGGTTGGCCGGGTTGATCCTCGTCGCCCAGGCCGGTTCGCTGCTCGACCAGCGGATCGCCGCGCTGGCCGTCGGCGGCCGGGACCCGGGCGCGGATTCCAGTGTGCGCAAACTCATCGGGGTCCGCTACCGGCAGGCCCTGGCCGAATTCCGGATGGAGCTGACCGACGGCTCCGGGATCGTCGAGGATCCGGCGGTCTACGACTTCCTCAACACCCGGTGCCTGACGATCGCGGGCGGCACCGAGCAGATCCTGCTCACCCTGGCCGCCGAACGGCTGCTCGGCCTGCCGCGATGAGCGCCTCGTCGGCGCACCGACGCGGTCAGTCGTCGTAGCTGACCTCGACCGAATCGGTCTGCGGACGGGACTGGCAGGCCAGGATGAGGCCGTCGTCGAGGTCCTGCTGCTCGAGGACGTCGTTGACGGCCATGGTCACCTGGCCGCTGCGCAGCGTGCAGGCGCAGGCGCCGCAGTGACCTTCCCGGCAGGAGAACGGCGCGTCCAGGCCGGCGTCGAGCAGCACGTCGAGCAGTTTGGCGCTGCGCGGCCACGGCACGGTGTGGGTCTGCCCGTCGAGTCGGACGACGGCGGTGGCCGGCGGCTCCTGGCCGGTGTCGTCGATCGTCACCGCGGCGAACGGATCGCTGGCCAGCGAGGTGAACACTTCGATATGGACTTGCGACGCAGGCACTTTGAGGGTGTCCAGGGCCTCCCGCGCCGCGGCCATGAACGGGCCGGGCCCGCAGATGAACACCGGCCGGCCGGTGTTCGGCGCGGCAAGTTGCGCCAGCGCGGCGGCGCTGGGCAGGCCCTGCAGCGACTCCAGCCAGTGCACCACCGTCAGCCTGTCGGGGTATTTGGCGGCCAGCTCACGCAGTGCGTCACCGAAGATCACCGACCGCTCGTCGCGGTTGGCATAGATCAGCGCCACCTGCCCGGCACCCTGCGACAGCGCCGACTTGCAGATCGACATGATCGGGGTGATCCCGCTGCCCGCGGCCATCAGCAGGAAGTCGTCGTCGAGGGTCTCGGGCACGAAGGTGCCCGACGGGGCCAGCACGTGGATCCGCATCCCGGGGTGGGCGTGCTCGCAGAGCCAGTTCGAGGCGTAGCCGTCCCGTTTGACGGTGACGGTGAGCGCGTCGTCGGTGAACGGCGAGCTGCACAACGAGTAGCAGCGCGCCACCGAACCGGTGCGGTCGCTGGGGATGCGCAGGGTCAGGAACTGCCCGGGCGCATATCGCAGTCGGTCGGCCGGGATGTCGGCGCCGCCGGGCACCCGGAACACCAGCGAGCGCGCCTCGTCGGTCTCGGAGATGACGTCGGCGACCTCCAGCTCCAGGACGTGGCGGCCGAGCGGCTCGTCCGGTACTGCGTCCGTCATAACTAGAACATGTTACAGAAAACCAGCTGGCTATCGCTACCAGCCGCAGGAACACGTCACTCGACACAAATCGTAACGTGTTCTAGTCTCTTGCTAAGCCACGCACGACGGGAAGGCCACGACGGGAAGGCGATGACGTGACGTCCATTCAACAGCGTGACGCGCAGGCGGTCCTGGCCGGCATCGACGACTTGCTTCCGGAAGTCGCCGAGCGCGCGCAGGCCACCGAGGATCTGCGGCGGCTCCCCGACGAGACCGTCAAGGCGCTGGACGAGGTCGGCTTCTTCACGCTGCTGCAGCCCGAGCAGTGGGGCGGCCTGCAATGCGATCCGGCACTGTTCTACGAGGCGGTTCGCCGCCTGGCCAGCGCGTGCGGCTCGACCGGCTGGGTGAGCTCGATCATCGGCGTGCACAACTGGCACCTGGCGCTATTCGACCAGCAGGCCCAGGAGGACGTGTGGGGCGAGGACCCGACGGTGCGCGTCTCGTCGTCGTACGCACCGATGGGTGCCGGGGTTGCGGTGGACGGCGGTTACCTGGTCAACGGCTCGTGGAACTGGTCGTCGGGCTGCGATCACGCCACCTGGTGCTTTCTGGGCGGGCCGGTCATCAAGGACGGCCGGCCGGTGGACTTCGGCAGCTTTTTGATCCCGCGCGCCGACTACCGTATCGACGACGTCTGGCATGTGGTCGGTCTGCGCGGCACCGGCAGCAACCTCGTCGTGGCCAAGGACGTGTTCGTGCCGCGGCACAGGTTCTTGTCGTACAAGTCGATGAACGACCAGACCGCCGGCGGGCTGGCCACCAACACCGCACCGGTGTACAAGATGCCCTGGGGCACAATGCATCCCACGACAATCTCGGCTCCGATTGTGGGGATGGCATACGGCGCCTACGCCGCGCACGTGGAGCATCAGGGCAAGCGGGTGCGCGCGGCCTTCGCCGGCGAGAAGGCCAGGGACGACCCGTTCGCCAAGGTCCGGATCGCCGAGGCCGCCAGCGACATCGACGCGGCCTGGCGGCAGTTGATCGGCAACGTCAGCGACGAGTACGCGTTGTTGGCCGCGGGCAAGGAGATTCCGTTCGAGCTGCGTGCCCGTGCGCGGCGCGACCAGGTGCGCGCCACCGGGCGGGCGATCGCCTCGGTCGACCGGCTCTTCGAGGCGTCCGGTGCCACCGCGCTGGCCGATGACGCTCCAATTCAACGGTTTTGGCGCGACGCGCACGCCGGCCGGGTGCACGCCGCCAACGACCCGGAGCGGGCGTATGTGATCTTCGGCAACCACGAGTTCGGGTTGCCGCCCGGCGACACCATGGTGTGAGAATGACGGCGCTCGAAGAGTTGACCTTCGAAGCCACCTCGCGGTACGCGCACGTCGACGTCGAGGGCCCGTTGCGGCTGCACTACCACGAGGCCGGGGTGGGCAATCCGCAGACGGTGGTGCTGCTGCACGGCGGCGGTCCCGGCGCGTCGAGTTGGACGAACTTCGCCCGCAACATCGGTGCGCTGGCCCAGCACTTCCACGTGCTGGCCGTCGACCAGCCCGGTTACGGCCACTCCGACAAACGCACCGAGCATCCGCAGTTCAACCGTTACGCCGCAACAGCTCTGAAGGCGCTGTTCGATCAGCTCGGCATCGAGCGCGCGCCGCTGATCGGCAATTCACTGGGTGGGGGCACCGCCGTCCGCTTCGCGTTGGATCACCCGGACCGGGCCGGCCGGCTGGTGCTGATGGGCCCGGGCGGGCTCAGCATCAACCTGTTCTCCCCCGACCCGACCGAGGGCGTCAAGCGGCTCAACAAGTTCGCTGTCGAGCCCACCCGGCAGAACCTCGAGGCGTTCCTCAAAGTCATGGTCTACGACCGCAGCCTCATCACACCGGAGTTGGTGGACGCACGGTTCGCATTGGCCAGCACGCCGGAATCGCTGGCCGCGACGATGGCGATGGGAAAGTCGTTCTCCGGGCTTGATTTCGAGGCCGGCATGATGTGGCGCGAATGCTATCGGCTGCGTCAGCCGGTGTTGCTGATCTGGGGCCGCGAGGACCGGGTCAACCCGCTGGACGGCGCGCTGGTCGCCGTGAAGACCATTCCGCGTGCTCAGCTGCACGTTTTCGGGCAATGTGGACACTGGGCACAGGTGGAGAAGTTCGACGAGTTCAACAAGCTGGCAGTCGACTTCCTGGGAGGTGGACGATGAGCATCCGGTCGCTGGGCTATCTGCGCATCGAGGCCACCGATGTGGCGGCGTGGCGGGAGTACGGCCTGAAAGTCCTGGGCATGGTGGAAGGCAAGGGCGCCACCGACGGGGCGCTGTATCTGCGGATGGACGACTTTCCGGCCCGGCTGGTGATCGTGCCCGGTACGCACGACCGGCTGTCGGCGGCCGGCTGGGAATGCGCGAACGCCGAAGGCCTGCAGGAGATCCGGCATCGGCTCGACGTGGAGGGCACCCCGTACAAGGAAGCCACCGCCGGGGAGCTGGCCGATCGGCGGGTCGACGAGATGATCCAGTTCCACGACCCGTCCGGCAACAGTCTGGAGGTGTTCCACGGTGCCGCGCTGGAGCACCGTCGGGTGGTCAGCCCGTACGGCCACACGTTCGTCACCGGGGATCAGGGCTTGGGCCACGTGGTGCTGTGCACCCGCGACGACGCCGAGGCGTTGCACTTCTACCGCGACGTAATGGGTTTCACGTTGCGTGACTCGATGCGGCTGCCGCCGCAGCTGGTCGGCCGGCCCGCCGACGGCCCGCCGGCCTGGCTGCGGTTCTTCGGCTGCAACCCGCGTCATCACAGCCTGGCGTTTCTGCCGATGCCGACGCCGAGCGGCATCGTGCACCTGATGGTCGAGGTCGAAAACGCCGACGACGTGGGGCTGTGCCTGGACCGGGCGTTGCGCCGCAAGGTGCCGATGTCGGCCACGCTGGGCCGCCACGTCAACGACTTGATGTTGTCGTTCTACATGAAGACGCCGGGCGGGTTCGACGTCGAATTCGGTTGCGAAGGAAGGCAAGTCGACGACCATAGCTGGATCGCCCGGGAGAGCACCGCGGTGAGCCTGTGGGGTCACGACTTCACGGTCGGTGCCCGCGCACAGTAATGACTGCCGCGCCGATCGACCCGCGCGCGTTTCGCAACGTGCTGGGTCAGTTCTGCACCGGGATCACCATCATCACCACGGTGCGCGACGGCGTCCCGGCCGGCTTCGCCTGCCAGTCGTTCGCGGCGCTGTCGCTGGACCCGCCGCTGGTGCTGTTCTGCCCCACCAAGGTGTCGAGGTCCTGGCAGGCGATCGAGGCCTGCGGGAAGTTCTGCGTCAACGTGCTGACTGAGAGGCAAAAGGACGTCTGCGCGCGGTTCGGTTCGACGGAAGCCGACAAGTTCGCCGGGATCGACTGGCATCCCTCGCCGTTGGGCTTACCGATGATCGACGGTTCGCTGGCCCATATCGACTGCACGGTGGCGTCGGTGCACGACGGCGGAGACCATTTCGTGGTGTTCGGGGCGGTGCAGTCGCTGTCCGAGCCGGCTCTGGTCAAGCCGCGGCCGCTGTTGTTCTACCGCGGCGACTACACTGGCATCGAACCGGACAAGACCACACCTGCGCAGTGGCGCGACGACCTCGAGGCGTTTCTGACGACGACCACCCGGGACACCTGGCTGTAGTAGGGCGCCGCACCGAAATCAGGAAAGCCGCTACGGCGCAAGCGATCCCGGCGTCACGAGCCAGCGGGTCGGTTGGTTGGTCGTTGTCGAGATCACGTCGTAATCGTGGTCGTAGTGCAGCACGGTGGCGTCGTGCCGGTGTGCGACTGCGGCGATAATCAGATCCGGCAGTTTCACCGACCGGTGCTTTGAGTGTCGGACAAGGGCGAGCTGATTCGCCAGGGCGCGATCCCAGATCTCGTCGGGACTCGGCAGCCATTGCAGGGCACGCCGTTCGTCGCTCATCTCCAGGGCTTCGCGTTCGCTTCGCGCGGAGACGATCAGTTCCGCGTCGATGATCGCGCAGGTGGCGACTGTGCCACGATCGATCTCGGCGTGCAGCGCCGCTCGTGCGACCGGATGACGCGCCCAGTGCCACACCGAGGTGTCCGCCAGGTAGACGGGACTCATTCGGGCTCTCGTCGCCAGGTTCGTTCCCGAGCTTGCTGCTGCCCGGCCCAGTAGTCGGGGTCGTCGGCGAACCGATCGAGCATTCGCGCACGGATATCTCGCTGCGCGATTTCCCGCAGCGCCGCGTTGATCGTGTCTTTCTTGGTGGATGTCTTGAGCACCTGTGCCGCAGCAGCGAGAGCATCGTCATCGACATCTACAACCGTGCGTGCCATATATAAAGCGTACCCAGTCGATATGCACACGTAGAGCTGATACCGGCATATACGGTTGCCGGCGTGAGGCCAACCGGAGCAACGTCAGCAGCGTCGTGGCGACCCGCCCGGGGTCCTCGTGCGGCAACTCGGGGAGCCCTGTCTCAGTCGAAGGGGCCCCGCCAGCGCAGGCCCGGGAACCGGGCGAATGCGCGGTCGGTGGTCACCCACGTCGCACCGTTTTCGATCGCAAGCGCGGCATGGTAGGCGTCTGGAACGGTGTTGGCCTTTGCCCCGACCCCGGTGCACAGCGAATCGAAGATTTCCCAGTGTCGTTGGCCCGGTCGTAACGGAATGGCCGCCGGGGCGGAGCGCAGTGCGCGGCAGGCGTCGAGTGCCTCAGCCGTCGAACTCGGCTGTCGAAAGATCCGATGGTTGGTGATCAGTCGAATGACGCCCGATAGCACGAGGTCGCTCATCGCGACGGGTTCGTCGCCGGTGAGGACGCCTTCAACCCACGTGCGGTAGGCCTGGTGGTCGGCGCTGTCGTGGCGGATCGCGTGCACGCACACGTTCACGTCAAGGAGCAGCATTCTCGCCCATCAGTTCGGCGAGGGCCTCCTTGTCCTCCAAGTCCACGCCGGGCTGCAACCCGCCGGCCCCATGCGTCGGGAGCCGAAACTCCCGACGACGCGTGTGGTCGGTCTGGTGCTGCAGGACCGCCCGCAATGCGTCGTCGATCACCGCGCCGAGCGATCGCGATGTTTTCACCGCCAGAACCTTCGCCTCGGCGAGCAGGTGGTCGTCGATGTTGACCGTCGTGCGCACTGTGGCATCATAACATCAGCTAGATACATCATGATGCACAGCCGCGACGTGGTTGGATTGGGTGCTGCCGGCTGAAGCGGGGCGGCTACGTCAAACCGGCTGTGGCGGTGGCGGTCCCGGTGTCATGATGGACCCGACATGGGCGTGTCGCGTTCGATGGGCGTGCGCCGGCCTCTTGTCGTCGGCGGCGTGCTGCTCGGCGCCGCCCTTCTCGGCGCCGGCGTGGCCAGTGCTGCCGGCCCGGTCCAGGTGCGGAGCCGGCTGGGCAATTGGTGTCTCGACGGCCCGAACGGGACAAACACTGCGGCGGTCGTCAACCCCTGCGACGGGTCCAGATCCCAGCTCTGGGATTTCACCCCGGCCGGTCAGATCGAGAGCGTGGCCTTCCCCGGCAATTGCCTGAGCATCAGTGGCCCAGCGGACAACACCGCGGTGGCGCTCTCGCGCTGTCAGGCCAACGCGAACAACGAGCGCTGGGATCACCAGGCCGACGGCACGGTCACCAGCGCTCTGGGTCCCTGCCTCAACGTGTTCGGCGGCGTGGCGCAGCCCGGGACCGCGGTGATCGCCTACCAGTGCTTGGCCAACGTTGCCGACGAGGAGTGGGATAGCGTTTCGTGACCGGCGTGTCCGCATCGGCACACCTCACCGGCCGCGCCGCTGACCGGC
>NZ_JAVKSH010000058.1:0-22427 GCF_039583805.1 Mycobacterium sp.
CCGGCGCCCTTCGACGCCGACGCGACCTGAAGCGGGTGGGGCGCCGCCGAACCGGCCTACCGGCGGGCCGGATCCAGCCCCAGCGACATGCCGGCCAGGCCGCGGCGCCGGGCGGACAGGCGGTCGGCTATGCCGCGTAGTTCCTTGCCGCAGGCCGAGTCGGGGGCGCTGAGCACGATCGGCACGCCGGCGTCGCCGGCGGCCACCAGAGCGGGATCCAGCGGGATCTGACCGAGCAGCGGGACGTCGACGCCGACGGCGCGGGTCAGTCGTTCGGCGACCTGCAGGCCGCCGCCTTCGCCGAACACCGGCAGCTGTGAGCCGTCCGGCAAGACCAGCCAGGACATGTTTTCCACCACGCCGACCAGGCGCTGGCGAGTCTGCAGCGCTATGCTGCCCGCCCGTTCGGCCACCTCCGCGGCGGCCAGCTGCGGTGTGGTCACCACCAGGATCTCCGCGTTCGGGACCAGTTGGGCCACCGAGATGGCAATGTCGCCGGTGCCCGGCGGCAGGTCGAGCAGCAGGACGTCCAGATCACCCCAGTACACGTCGGCCAAAAACTGCTGCAACGCCCGGTGCAGCATCGGGCCGCGCCACACCACGGGGGTGTTGCCCTGGGTGAACATCGCGATGGAGATCACCCTGACGTCGTGGGCGATCGGTGGCAGAATCATCGACTCGACCTGGGTGGGCCGATCGGTGACGCCCATCATCCGCGGGACGGAGTGGCCGTGGATGTCGGCGTCGAGCAGCCCGACGGAGAGCCCGCGTGCGGCCATCGCCGCGGCCAGGTTCGCGGTCACGCTGGATTTCCCGACGCCGCCCTTGCCCGACGCCACGGCGTACACCCGGGTCAGCGAGCCGGGTTGGGCGAACGGGATCTCCGGTTCATGGGCGTCGCCGCGCAGCTGTTTGCGCAGTTCGGTGCGCTGCTCGTCGCTCATCACGTCCAGGCTGACCGTGACTGCGCCGGTGCCGGGGACGTCGGAGACCGCCGTGCGGACCTCCTCGGTGATCTGGGATTTTTTCGGGCAGCCGGCGGTGGTCAGGTAGATCTCGACGTGCACGGTGTGGCCGGCGTCCACGCTGATGCTCTTGACCATCCCGAGTTCGGTGATCGGGCGACGCAGCTCGGGGTCGATGACCCTGGCAAGCGCGGTGCGGATGCGGGCAGTCAGTTCGGCGGCGTCATCAGGCGTTGCGGACATCACCGCCGAGTGTAGGCGTCCGGCGACGAGTGCCGCTCAGCCCGCCGGGCCGGGCAGCGGCCCGGGACCCGACGGTGGGACAGCCGGCGGGACGGCAGGCGCACCAGCCGGCGGGACGGCAGGCGCACCGGCCGGCGGGACGGCAGGCGCACCGGCCGGCGGGACGACGGGCGCACCAGCCGGCGGGACGGCAGGCGGGGGCGGAGGCGGTGGCGGTGGCGGAGGCGGGGCCTCGGGTGGCGGTGCAGGAGGCCACGGCGGGCTCAGCCACGGCGGCTGGCTCAGCCACGGCGGCTGCTGGGCCGCCGCGTCCTGCTGCTCGACGCAGATCAGGGTGCACGTCGGCGCCCGCGGCGCCGTCGCCTGCCATGGCCACATCGGCGTGGTGGCGGCCCCGGGCGGGCTCAGGTCGATCAGCGGCGACTGCGCCAGTGGGTCGGTGGACGGCAAGCCGTGCATGTTGAGCGGCAGGCCCGGTCCGAGTCCTTCCGGGCTTTCCAGGTGGACGTCGCCCAGCGGTGGCGCGGGACCGGTGAGCGGCGGCAGATCGACCGGCACCACGCCGGTGGCGTACGCCGCAGCCCAGCCGAGCACGTTGCGGGCGTAGGGCATCGAGTTGTTGTAGCGCAGGATCGCGGCCGACACCTGCGACTGGTCACGCAGATTGAGCCCGCCGGAACACAGGTACCGAGCGGCCGCCAACGTGGAGTCGTACAGGTTCTGCGGGTCGGCTGTCCCGTCGCCGTCGCCGTCGGCGGCGTAGCGCGCCCAGGTGCCGGGCAGGAACTGCATCGGCCCGATCGCCCGGGCGTAGATGACCCGGCCGCCCACGTTGCTCGCGACGATGACCTCGTTTCCGGGCAGCGTGCCGTCCAGTGCCGGGCCGAAGATGGGCCGGACCGCCGTGCCGCGGGCGTCGGTCGCGCCACCGTTGGCGTGCATGGATTCGATGCGCCCCACGCCGGCCAACAAGTTCCAGCTGATCCCGCATGCGGGGTCGGCCGCGGCCATCATCCGTTCGGCGTTGCGGTATGCCGACAGTGCCATCGTCGGGATGCCCAGCGCGCCAGGCGAAGTCACGACCCTCGATGGAGGCGGCGCGGATGTGGTGGCCGCCGCGATGTGCAGGCCGCGCGGCGCCCGCCGCGCTGCGACCACCCGCGGGCCGTTGGCATTCTTGGATGTCGGCACGACGGCGGCCACCGGGGTGATGTCGGCGCCGTGCATCGTCGGCCGCGGCGGCGGGTAGGGCGGAGCCTCCGCGCCGACGACCCCGGCGAAGACCAGCGCGGTGATCGCGACGATGCCCAGTGCCGGGGTGTGGGCCAGCCGAATTGCCCGCTGCCGCAGTGCGGCAAAGGCTCGGCGTCCACCCGAGCGACCCCCTGTGCGCACTCGACCGTCCTTGAGTACTCGAGCGATATCCGGGCGCTCCCGACACCCGCCTGGGTCTCGTGAACTGAAGTCACCATACATAACTCGTGGGACGCGAGTGGCAACAATGGCGCACTCTTTCCGACGTCTGTGTCGGCGCGGCAGCCGGCGGGGCGGTGTCCGCGGTCTACTCGGCTTTCGCGGAGTGGCGGGACGCGCCGTCGGCGGGACGCGCCGACGCGTGCTCGACGCGGTCCGGGTGCCGTTGTTCGAGCAGCACGCGCAGCCCTTCGAGCTCACGGCGCAGGTGGTCGCGGGTCTTGGCCACGTCGCCGATGGCCAGGCGCAGTGCGGCCAGCTCGCGGGCCAGATACTCGGTGTCGGCCTTGGTCTGGAGGGCGCGGCGGCGATCCTCGTCGAGCGCGAGGCGGTCGCGGTTCTCCTGGCGATTCTGGGCCAGCAGTATCAGCGGTGCCGCGTAGGCCGCCTGCGTGGAGAACGCCAGGTTGAGCAGGATGAACGGGTACGGATCCCAGCGCAGGCTGACCGCGTAGACGTTCAGCCCGATCCAGGCCACCACCGCGGCGGTCTGCATCAGCAGGTATCGGCCGGTGCCGAAGAACCGGGCGACCGATTCGGTGAGCCGGCCGACGGCCTCCGGATCGACCCGGGGCGCGCTCACCCGCGAGGTGCGCGGAGTGTACAGCCGCTGGCGCGACGGCGAGTTGCTCACCGCGCTCCTCCGGCGGCCCCCAGCGCCGGCGCGTCCGGGTTGACCCGCCAGTCGTGCGGCAGCATGTGGTCGAGCACGTCGTCGACGGTCACCGCACCCAACAGGTGATGCTCGTCGTCGACCACCGGTCCGCAGACCAGGTTGTAGGCCGCGAAATAGCGGGTCAGCGCCGGCAGTGAGGTTTCCGGCGCCAGGCCGGGCAGGTCGGTGTCGACGAGACCGCCCACCAGCTCCGCAGGCGGCTCGCGCAGCAACCGTTGCAGCGCGACACACCCCAGGTAATACCCCGTCGGCGTGGCTGTCGGAGGGCGGACCACGAACACCAGCGACGACACGGCAGTGGTCAGGTCCGGGTCGCGGACCCGGGCCAGCGCCTCGGCCACCGAGGTGTCGGCCCCCACCACCACCGGGTTGGGAGTCATCAGGCCGCCCGCGGTGTCGGGTGAATGCCTCAGTAGGCGTCGCACCGGATCCGACTCGCCGGGGTCCATCAGGGCCAACAGCGTCTCGGTGTCGGTCGGGTTCATCACGCCGAGCAGGTCGGCGGCGTCGTCGGGGTCCATTTCCGCCAGCACGGCGGCCGCGCGTGCGGTGCCCAACTGACGCAGGACGTCGGCCTGGTCCTCTTCGGACAGCTCTTGCAGGACGTCGGCCAGCCGCTCGTCGTCGAGCGCGTTGACCACCTCGTAGCGCCGCTTCTGGGGCAGGTCGCGCAGCGCGTCGGCCACCTCGATCGGACGGCGGCCCTCGAATTGGTGCAGCAGCTGCGCCACCCCCTGCCCGGGCAGGGCCAGCGTCGACGGCGTCAGGCCGACCACGTCGTGCCAGTCCACCACGAAGACGCGCCCGCGCCGGCCCAGCCGCCGCGGCAGGCGGACGGCGACCCGGGTGACCAGCCAGTCGCGGGTCCGGGTCTGTTCCATGCCCACGTCGGTGATGACGACGTTGAGGTCGGCCAGCTGCGGCAGCCCGGGATCGTTGACCCGGACCTTGGTGTCGAGTAGCTGCCCCAGCGCCAGCGCTTCGCCGGGCCGCTGCTCGAAGCGGTGCAGCGACACGCTGGAGGTGTTGAGTGTCACCGCATGCGGCTCGATTGCCGCGACCCGCAGGATCGGCACGAAAATCCTTCGGCGGGTGGGCAATTCAACGACGAGGCCGAGGACCCGGGGCTGCCGGCGGACGATGCTGATGCTGATGACGACGTCGCGCACCCTGCCGAGCGACTCGCCGATCGGGCCGAGCACGAGCATGCGCGCCAGCCGCGCCGCGTAGACCCTGTCGATCGACGTCATGATCCACAGAGTAGGAGTGAAACGGTGACCACGGCCTATCGACCCCGCCGGACCTGCCTGTCGGTTCCGGGCAGCAGCGCGACGATGATCGACAAAGCCACAACGTTGCCCGCCGACCAGGTCTTCCTCGACCTGGAAGATGCCGTCGCACCCGACGCCAAGGGCCCGGCCCGCACCCGGGTCGCCGCCGCGCTCGCCGGCGCCGGCTGGGCGGGCCAGTTGCGCGGGGTCCGCGTCAACGGCTGGGCCACGCCGTGGACCCACGCAGACGTCATCGAGGTGGTGTCGGCGGTCGGTGCCGCACCCGGCGCCCGGCTCGATGTCGTGGTGCTGCCCAAGGTCTCCGACGTCTCGCACGTGCAGGCCCTCGACCTGTTGCTGACCCAGGTGGAAACCCTGCACGGGCTGCCGGTCGGCGGCATCGGGATCGACGCGCAGATCGAAGACGCCCGCGGGCTGCGCAACGTCGACGCGATTGCGGCCGTGCCCCGGGTGCAGGCGCTGGTGCTGGGCCCCGCGGACCTGATGGCGAGCCTCAACATGCGCACGCTGGTGGTGGGCGAGCAGCCCGACGGCTACGACGTCGGCGACGCCTACCACCACGTGTTGATGACGATCCTGGTCGCGGCGCGCGCGCACGGCATCGCCGCCGTCGACGGCCCGTACCTTAAGGTCCGCGACGTGGACGCATTCCGGCGGGTGGCGGCCCGCTCGGCGGCGCTGGGCTACGACGGCAAATGGGTGCTGCACCCGGATCAGATCGCCGCCGGCAACGAGATCTTCAGCCCCCGCCAGGCCGAGTACGACCACGCGGAGCTGATTCTGGAGGCTTACGCCTGGCACACCTCCGCCGCGGGCGGGGCCCGGGGAGCGGTGATGCTCGGCGACGAGATGATCGACGAGGCCAGCCGCAAGATGGCGCTGGTGATCGCCGCCAAGGGGCGTGCCGCCGGGATGGCGCGCACGTCCGGCCCGTTCGTGCCGCCGACGGCCTGATCGGCCGAATAGCGCGACGCCGGTCGCCGTCGCGGAGCAGAATGACGCGGAGCAGGACAATCAGAACAGTGCGGAGCAGAATAAGGTCGCGATGACCAGCCCTTACCAGCCCGGACAGGTTCCCCGCGCCACGCCCGCCGGCGGGCGCGCCACCCCCGGATTGCCAACCCCGCCCAGGGGCTGGCCGGTCGGGTCCTACCCCACCTACGCCGAGGCGCAACGGGCTGTCGACTTCCTGTCCGAGCAACAGTTTCCGGTGCAGCAGGTGACGATCGTCGGCGTCGACCTGATGCAGGTCGAGCGGGTCACCGGCCGGCTGACCTGGCCGAAGGTGCTCGGCGGCGGCGTGCTCAGCGGGGCCTGGCTCGGCCTGTTCATCGGGCTGGTGCTGGGTTTCTTCAGCCCCAACCCGTGGGCGGCGTTGACCACCGGTCTGATCGCCGGCGTGTTCTTCGGGCTGATCACCTCGGCGGTCCCGTACGCGATGGCGCGCGGCACGCGGGATTTCAGTTCCACGATGCAGTTGGTCGCGGGCCGTTACGACGTGCTGTGCGATCCCCAGAACGCCGAGAAGGCCCGCGATCTGCTGGCGCGACTTGCGCTGTGACACCGGCGCACGCGGCGTGTTGCACGGCACGCGCGGTGGGCTCTACGGTTCTGGCGCGGGGTCGACGAACGAGAGGTGGGTGCGGTGGCGAGTCCGCGCGGGCGCGCGCGCCGGCTGGGTGCAGCCGCGCTGACGGCCGCCTCGGTGCTGGCATCGTGCTCGTCGGCCTGCAACGCTGACGTGGTCGGCGTCTACACGCCGGCCGACGACGCCGCCACGTTCAGCGCGATCGCCAAGAGCTGCACCGATCAGCTCGGCGGGCGATTCACCATCCGGCAGTTCAGCCTGCCGAAATCGGCCGACGACCAGCGGCTGCAGCTGGCCCGTCGGCTCACCGGCAACGACCGCAGCCTCGACGTGATGGCCCTCGACGTGGTGTGGACCGCGGAATTCGCCGACGCGGGCTGGATCGTTCCGCTTGCCGACGACCCCGCCGGCCGGGCCGAGGCCGACGCCGTCGACGACACCCTGCCGGGCCCGCTGGAGACGGCTCGTTGGCGGCATAGGCTCTACGCGGCACCCGTCACCACCAACACCCAATTGCTCTGGTACCGGGCGGATTTGATGGACAGCCCGCCCGCCACCTGGGACGCCGCGGTGGCCGAGGCGATCCGGTTGCACGCCGCGGGTCAGCCCAGCTGGATCGCGGTGCAGGCCAAGCAGTACGAGGGCCTGATGGTGTGGTTCAACACCCTGCTGGCCAGCGCCGGCGGCCGGGTGCTCGCCGACGACGGCACGACCGTCACGCTGACCGACACGCCCGCCCATCGGGCGGCCACCGTCACCGCACTGCAGATCATGAAGTCGGTGGCGACCGCGCCCGGCGCCGACCCGTCGATCACCCAGACCGACGAGGCCACGGCGCGGCTGGCCCTCGAGGAGGGCAAGGCCGCGCTCGAGGTCAACTGGCCGTTCGTGCTGCCCTCGATACTGGAGAACGCGGTGAAGGGAGGGGTGGCGTTCCTGCCGCTGGACAAACGGCCCGGCCTCGCCGGCAGCGTCGACAACCTCGGCACGTTCATTCCCACCGACGAGCAGTACCGGGCGGCCTACGACGCCGCGCGGGACGTGTTCGGTTTCGCGCCGTATCCCGGCGTGCGGGCCGACAAGGCGGCCACAGTGACGATCGGCGGGTTGAACCTCGCGGTGGCCAGGACCACCCGTCACAAAACCGAGGCGTTCGAGGCCGTCAGATGCCTGCGCAGCGTGGGCAACCAGAGGTACGTCTCGGTCGAGGGCGGCCTGCCCGCGGTGCGCGCGTCGCTGTACTCCGACCCGCAGTTCCAGGCGAAATACCCGATGTATGAGATCATCCGCCGGCAGCTGACCGACGCCGCGGTGCGGCCGGTGACACCGGTGTACCAAGCGGTGTCGACCCGGATCTCGGCGACGCTGGCCCCGATCAGCGCCATCGACCCGGAGCGAACCGCCGACGCGCTCGCCGTGCAGGTGCGCAAGGCCATCGACGGACAGGGCCTGATCCCATGACGGCGGCCACCGCGGCGCCGGCGGCCGCGCCCGCCGAGAACCGAAGGTCCGAGCGGCGACTGGCCGTCGCGCTGATCGCCCCGGCGGTGATCTTGATGCTGGCGGTGACCGCCTACCCGATCGGCTACGCGGTATGGCTGAGCGTGCAGCGAAACAACCTGGCCGCGCCCGCCGACACCGCATTCGTCGGCCTGGCCAACTACCACACCATCCTGACCGACCGGTTGTGGTGGACGGCGCTGGCGGTGACGTCGGCGATCACCGTGATCTCGGTGGCGATCGAGTTCGTGCTCGGCCTGGCGCTGGCGCTGGTGATGCACCGGACCCTGGTCGGCAAGGGCACGGTGCGCACCGCTGTGCTCATCCCGTACGGCATCGTCACGGTGGCTGCGTCCTACAGCTGGTACTACGCCTGGACGCCGGGCACCGGCTACCTGGCGAACCTGCTGCCGGGCGGCAGCGCGCCGCTGACACAGCAGATTCCGTCGCTGGGCATCATCGTCGTCGCCGAGGTCTGGAAGACGACCCCGTTCATGGCGCTGCTGCTGCTCGCGGGGCTGGCCTTGATCCCGGAGGATCTGCTCAAAGCAGCGCAGGTCGACGGGGCCGGCGCCTGGCGACGGCTGGTGCGGATCATCGTGCCGCTGATCAAACCGGCCATCTTGGTCGCGCTGCTGTTCCGCACGCTGGACGCGTTCCGCATTTTCGACAACATCTACGTGCTCACCGGCGGCTCCAACGACACCGACTCGGTGTCGATGCTGGGTTACGACAACTTGTTCAAGGGTTTCAACGTCGGCCTCGGCTCGGCGATCTCGGTGTTGATCTTCGGGTGTGTGGCCCTCATCGCGTTCGTCTTCGTCACGGTGTTCGGTGCGTCGGCGCCCGGCGGTGACGGCCATGGCTGAGCGCATCGGTGCGCGGCGGGCCGTCGGCTGGGCGGTCATCGACGCCCTGGTGGTGAGCTACGCGCTGCTGCCGGTGCTGTGGATCCTGTCGCTGTCGCTGAAGCCGACACCACAGGTCAAAGACGGCAAGCTGATTCCGTCGTCGGTGACGTTCGACAACTACCGGGGGATTTTCCGCGGCGACATCTTCAGCTCGGCGCTGGTCAACTCGCTCGGGATCGGGTTGATCACCACCGTGATCGCCGTGGTGATCGGCGCCATGGCTGCGTATGCGGTTGCCCGGCTGGATTTTCCCGGCAAGCGGCTGCTGATCGGTTCCGCTCTGTTGATCGCTATGTTCCCTCAAATATCGCTTGTCACACCGATTTTCAACATCGAACGCCGGGTCGGCCTGTTCAACACCTGGGCCGGCCTGATCATTCCCTACATCACCTTCGCCTTGCCGCTGGCCATCTACACGTTGTCGGCGTTCTTCCGCGAGATCCCCTGGGACCTGGAGAAGGCGGCCAAGATGGACGGCGCCACACCGGGCCAGGCCTTTCGCAAAGTGATCGCCCCGCTGGCAGCCCCGGGCATCGTGACCGCCGCGATCCTGGTGTTCATCTTCGCCTGGAACGACCTGCTGCTGGCGCTCTCGCTGACCGCAACCACGGCGGCGATCACCGCTCCGGTGGCGATCGCCAACTTCACCGGCAGTTCGCAGTTCGAAGAGCCGACCGGGTCGATTGCCGCCGGCGCGATGGTGATCACCGTCCCGATCATCGTGTTTGTTCTAATCTTCCAACGACGGATTGTCGCCGGTTTGACGTCCGGGGCGGTGAAGGGATAGCGCGATGGCCGAGATTGTGTTGGACCACCTGACCAAGAGTTACCCCGACGGCGCGACGGCCGTGCAGGATCTCAGCATGACGATCGCCGACGGCGAGTTCGTCATCTTGGTCGGGCCGTCCGGCTGCGGCAAGAGCACAACGTTGAATATGATTGCCGGACTGGAAGATATCTCCTCGGGCGAGTTGCGTATCGGCGGTGAGCGGGTCAACGAGAAGGCGCCCAAAGACCGGGACATCGCGATGGTGTTCCAGTCCTACGCGCTCTATCCCCACATGACGGTGCGGCAGAACATCGCGTTTCCGCTGACATTGGCCAAGATGAAGAAGGCGGACATTGCGGAGAAGGTCGACGAAGTCGCGAGAATCCTTGACCTGACTGGTTTTTTGGACCGTAAGCCTGCGCAGCTGTCAGGGGGTCAACGGCAGCGGGTGGCGATGGGCCGTGCGATTGTGCGCCATCCCAAGGCTTTTCTGATGGACGAGCCGTTGTCCAACCTGGACGCCAAGCTGCGGGTGCAGATGCGAGGCGAGATCGCCCGGCTGCAGCGACGGCTCGGCGCCACGACCGTCTACGTCACCCACGACCAGACCGAGGCGATGACGCTGGGCGACCGGGTGGTGGTGATGCGCTCCGGGGTGGCGCAGCAGATCGGAACCCCCGACGAGCTGTACGAGCGGCCGGTCAACTTGTTCGTCGCGGGGTTCATCGGCTCGCCGGCGATGAACTTCTTCCCCGCCGCCCTGACGCCGACCGGGCTGAACCTGCCGTTCGGCGAGGTCACGCTGACCCAACCGGTCCTCGACGTGCTCGCATCGCACCGCAGCCCGGACAGCGTCATCGTCGGGGTGCGGCCCGAGCATCTGCAGGACGCCGCGTTGATCGACGGCTACCAGCGCATCAGGGCGCTGACGTTCGAGGCGAAAGTCGACATGGTCGAGTCGTTGGGCGCCGAGAAGTACGTGTACTTCACCACCGAGGGCGCTGTGGTGCGCTCCGAGCAGCTCACCGACCTGGATGCCGAACCCACCGGCGGTGAGCACGAATTCGTGGCCCGGGTTCCGTCGGAGACGAAAGCCACGAAGGGCAACTCGATCGAGTTGGCTGTCGACACGTCGAAACTGGTTGTCTTCGACGCCGACACCGGTGTCAACCTGACTTTGCCGGCGCCCGCGGACTCGTGAGGCGCCGCCCGGTCGCGGCGCCCACCCGAGTAATCGGCCCAGAAGCCGTGCGCTACAGCCAGTCTCGGCGGCGGAAGTTGCGGTAGAGGACCAGGCACGCACCGACCATCAGCGCGAGCGCCGCCGGGTAGCCCCAGATGACGTGCAATACCGGCATGAACTCGAAGTTCATTCCCCAGATTCCGGCGAACATGGTGGGCACCGCCACGATGCCCGCCCAGGCTGACATCTTGCGCATGTCGGTGTTCTGCTGCATGCCGACCCGGGCCAGCGCGGCCTGCACCAGCGAGGTGAGATTCTCGGCGTAGCCGGCGATCTGTTCGGCGGCCTGCATCTGGTGGTCGGCCACGTCGCGCAAATACCGGCGCACCTCTTTGGCAATCAGGTCCTTGTGCTCGGTCTGCATCCGCTGGAACGGGACCGACAGCGGGGTGACGCAGCGGCGCAGCTCGACGACCTCGCGCTTGAGCTGGTAGATCGGCTCGACGTCGGTGCGCTGGCCGGGCGCGAACGCCACCTCTTCGATGGCGTCGATGTCGGTCTCCATCAGGCTGGTGACCTCGAGGTAGTGGTCGACGACGTAGTCGGCGATGGCGTGCATCACCGCGAACGGACCCCGTCGCATGTGCTCGGGGTTGGCATCCATCCGCTTGCGCACGTAGGAGAGCCCGCCGTGTTCGCCGTGGCGGACGGTGACCACGAAGTCGCGGCCGACGAAGATCATGATCTCGCCGGTCTGGACGATCTCGCGGGCCAGCACCACCGAGTCGTGGCTGACGTAGTTCACCGTTTTCAACACCAGGAACAGGGTCTCGTCGTAGCGCTCCAGCTTGGGCCGCTGGTGGGCGTGCACGGCGTCCTCGGCGGCCAGCGGATGCAGCCCGAAAACCTCCGCCACCTCCTGCATCTGGTGCTCGGTGGGCTCGTGCAGCCCGATCCAGACGAAGGCGTCCTGGCCGGCGTCCTCGATCTCGCGCACCTTGGCCAGCGCAGCGGAGTGCGAGTACACGCCGGGCAGCCGGTGGCCGTCGGCATAGACGCCACAGTCGACCATGGCCCGCTCGACCGGTTTGCCAGCCGGCCGGGTTCCCGGCTCGGCGGACCCGGCTCGTGCCACCGGCCGCAGCGATGGCGGTAGCGCGCGAAACGATGGCATCAGGTCGATCTCCGGTCGAAGCTGCTCCAGCGACGGCCATGCTACGCGCCTCGTACGGAGCCGCCCACGGTCCGGTCCGTTGAGCTGCGCCGACCCGTGCCGTCGACACGGTGGGCGACCATCGGTCCCGGACCCGGCGGGCCCGGCGCGGGTGAGTGCGCTAGTTTCGACGCGGCAACCTCCCGCCACCTGTCCTTCTGCACGAGGAGTTCTCGACGTGAGCACAACGCCCCTGAAGGTCGCCGTCACCGGCGCCGCCGGCCAGATCGGCTACAGCCTGCTGTTCCGCCTCGCCAGCGGCTCGTTGCTGGGTGCGGATCGCCCGATCGAGCTGCGGCTGCTCGAGATCGAGCCCGCGATGAAGGCGCTCGAGGGTGTCGTGATGGAACTCGACGACTGCGCCTTCCCGCTGCTGTCCGGCGTGCAAACCGGCGCCGACCCGAACACGATCTTCGACGGCGTCAACCTGGCGTTGCTCGTCGGCGCCCGTCCGCGCGGGCCGGGCATGGAGCGTAGCGATCTGCTGGAGGCCAACGGCGCGATCTTCACCGCGCAGGGCAAGGCCCTCAACTCCGTCGCCGCCGCCGACGTCCGTGTCCTGATCACCGGCAACCCGGCCAACACCAACGCGCTGATCGCGATGAGCAACGCCCCCGACATCCCGCGGGAGCGATTCACCGCCCTCACCCGCCTGGACCACAACCGGGCGATCTCGCAGCTGGCGAAGAAGACCGGTGCGAAGGTCACCGACGTCACCAAGATGACGATCTGGGGCAACCACTCGGCCACCCAGTACCCCGACCTGTTCCACGCCGAGGTGGGCGGTCGCAACGCCGCCGAGGTGGTGGGCGACCAATCGTGGATCGAGAACGAGTTCATCCCGACCGTCGCCAAGCGCGGCGCGGCGATCATCGACGCCCGAGGCGCCTCGTCGGCCGCGTCGGCCGCGTCGGCCACCGTCGACGCCGCCCGGGACTGGCTGCTGGGCACTCCCGAGGGCGACTGGACCTCGATGTCGGTCATCTCCGACGGCTCCTACGGCGTGCCGGAAGGCCTGATCTCGTCGTTCCCGGTCACCACCGCGGGCGGCGACTGGAGCATCGTGGGCGGACTTGAGATCGACGAGTTCTCCCGCGGCCGGATCGACAAGTCCACCGCCGAGCTCGCCGATGAGCGCGCGGCGGTCACCTCGCTCGGGCTGATCTGAACGCGCAGTACCCTGAGGCGGTGCCCGACAACCCGCACGCGACGGAAAGCTTCCCGGTGACAAGCCCCCGGATCGTCGTCGCGGACGAGGAGATCTTCGAGGCCCACGTCGCCGGGAAGATCTCGGTGCAGCCGAAGGCCCCGCTGGACACCCGGCGTGCGTTGTCGATCGCCTACACCCCGGGGGTGGCGCAGGTCAGCCGGGCGATCGCCGCGGACCACACCCTGGCGGCCCGCTACACCTGGGCGCACCGGCTGGTGGCGGTGGTCAGCGACGGCAGCGCGGTGCTGGGGCTGGGCGACATCGGCGCCGCGGCCGCGCTGCCGGTGATGGAGGGCAAGAGCGCGCTGTTCAAGACGTTCGGCGGGTTGGACGCCATCCCGCTGGTGCTGGACACCAAAGACCCGGACGAGATCGTGCAGACGCTGGTGCGGCTGCGCCCGTCGTTCGGCGCGGTCAACCTGGAGGATATCGCTGCCCCGCGCTGTTTCGAGGTCGAGCGCCGCCTGATCGACGCGCTGGACTGCCCGGTCATGCACGACGACCAGCACGGCACCGCGATCGTCGTGCTGGCGGCGTTGTTCGGCGCCACGAAGGTGCTCGACCGCGATATGCAGTCGCTTCGCATCGTGATCTCCGGGGTCGGCGCCGCCGGGGTGGCGTGCGCCAACATCCTGCTGTCCGCGGGGATTTCGGACATCACCGTGCTGGATTCCCGGGGCATCCTGCATCCCGGCCGCGACGAGTTGACCAGCGTCAAGGCGGCGCTGGCGCAGCGCACCAACCCCGACGGGCTCCGCGGCGGCATGGTGGAGGCGCTGGAAGGCGCCGACATGTTCCTCGGCGTCTCGGGCGGCCTGGTTCCCGAGGAGCTGATCGCGACGATGGCCCCGGGCGGCATCGTGTTCGCGCTGTCCAACCCCGACCCCGAGATCCACCCCGACGTGGCCGCCAAATACGCGGCCGTCGTCGCGACCGGGCGCAGCGATTTCCCCAACCAGATCAACAATGTGCTGGCATTCCCCGGGGTGTTCCGGGGTGCGTTGGACGCCGGGGCACGGCGGATCACCGAGAAGATGAAGATCGCTGCGTCCGAGGCGATCTTCGCCGTCGTCAGCGACGACGTGGCGCCGGACCGGATCGTTCCGAGCCCGCTGGACCCCCGGGTCGCGCCGGCGGTCGCTGCCGCGGTGGCCGCCGCTGCAGACCGCGCGGGGTGATCCCCGTCAGGTTTGTAGCGGCTGCGCTGGCGCTCGCCGCCGCGCTGGTGCCGGCCGGATGTGGCCGCTCGCGACCCGCCGTACATGAGCTGGCGGTCGGGTCCCGGCCGGACGCGCCGTCGGTGCTGCTCGCCGACGTCTACGTCGCGGCGCTGCGCTCCTACGGTTTCCCGGCGCGCTCTGCCTCGGCGGCCGACCCGCTGGCCAGGCTTGACTCCGGTGCGTTCACCGTCGTGCCCGGATTCACCGGACAGGTGTTGCAGGCCTTCGATCCCGGCGCGAAGGTGCGATCCGACGAGCAGGTCTATCGCGCGATGGTCGGGGCGCTGCCTGAGGGGATCGCGGCCGGGGACTACGCGACCGTGGCGCAGGACAAGCCCGCTCTGGCGGTGACCCGGTCGACGGCTCACGCGTGGGGCTCCGACGATCTGAGCGTGTTGCCGCGGCACTGCGCCGGACTGGTCGTCGGCTCGCTCGTCGGGGCCCGGACGCCGTCGCAGATCAGCAGCTGCCGGCTGCCCTCGGCGCACGAATTCCTTGACGCGACAATGCTTTTCGGTGCGCTACGAGCGGGCGAGCTGACCGCCGCGTGGACCACCACCGCCGCCGCCGACGTTCCGGCCGACGCGGTCGTGCTGGCCGACGGCAAGCCCGCGCTGATCGCGGCGGAGAACGTGGTGCCGTTGTACCGCCGCAACGAGCTGACCGACCGGCAGCTGTTGGCCGTCAACGAGGTGGCCGGCGTACTGGACACCGCCGCGCTGGTCGACATGCGCCGGCAGGTCGCCGCCGGCGCCGACCCGCAGGCGGTCGCCGACGCGTGGCTGGGCGAACACCCGCTGGGGCGCTAACGCGTCAGCGCGCTGCCGGCATCATCCGTCCCCACGCCGCCGCGAACAGCCGCTGGTAGCCCGAGCCGGTCAGCCGCACGAGCAGGTCGAGGACCTTGGCGTCCGGGCCGACCAGCACCCTCGCCCGGTTCTTGCGCACGGCGTCGAGGATGATCCGCGCGGCCCGCTGCGGGCTGGTCAGGGTCAGCTTGTCGAACAGCTCGGCCACCGCGTCGGCGTCCACCCCTTCGGCGGCGGTGGCGTTGCGGGCGATCGCCGTTTTGATGCTGCCGGGGTGCACGCACGTCACCGTGACCGGATGCCCGGCCAGCATCATTTCCTGACGCAGCGCCTCGGTGAAGCCGCGCACCGCGAATTTGGCCGAGTGGTAGGCGGCCTGCCCGGGCACCGAGAAGAGCCCGAAGATGCTGGAAATGTTGACGACGTGGCCGTCGCCGGAGGCGATCAGATGCGGCAGGAAGGCTTTGGTGCCGTTGACCACGCCCCAGAAGTCAACGTCCATCACCCGTTCGATGTCTTTGAACTGGCTGACTTCGACGTCGCCGGTGAAGGCGATCCCGGCGTTGTTGTAGATCTGGTTGACCTTGCCGAAGTGGCGGTGGACCTCGTCGGCGTAGGCCAGGAACGCCTCCCGTTCCGTCACATCGAGCCGGTCCGCTTTCACCGGCGCGCCGATGGCCTTCAACCGCTCCTCGGTCTGCGCCAGCCCCTCGGTGTCGACGTCGCAGATCGCCAGCCGGGCACCCGAGCCGCCCAACTCGACGGCCAGCGCCTGCCCGATGCCCGAACCCGCGCCCGTGACCACGGCGACCTTGCCCGCAAAACCCTGCATGAACTCTCCCTCACTGCGCGAGCGTGCGTGTCTGTACGACGACGCGCCCTCAGACTTAAGTGGTCGCTGACACTTTACGCACGCTCGCGCAGCTGGGTTCAGGCGAACGCCAGGTCGACGATCTCCTGCTGCTCGACGGCGTGCACCTTCGACGAACCCGACGACGGCGCCGACATCGCCCGCCGGGAGATCCGCCGCAACCCCGTCAGCTTGTCGGGCACCATCTCGGGCAGCTCCAGGCCGAACCGCGGCCACGCACCCTGGTTGGCCGGTTCCTCCTGCACCCAGAAGTACTCGTGGGCGTTCGGGTAGCGGCCCAACGTCTCGCCGAGCCGGCGCTTGGGCAGCGGCGCCAGCTGTTCGATGCGCACGATCGCGACGTCGTCGCGGCCGTCCCTGGCCTTTCGCGCGGCCAGCTCGTAGTACAGCTTGCCGCTGGTCAGCAGGACCCGCCGCACCGCGGTCCGGTCGCCGACGCCGTCCTCGTAGGCGGGTTCCTCGAGCACCGAGCGGAACTTGATCTCGGTGAAGTCCTTGATATCGCTGACCGCCGCCTTGTTGCGCAGCATCGACTTCGGCGTGAACACGATCAGCGGCCGCTGGACGCCGTCGAGAGCGTGCCGGCGCAGCAGGTGGAAGTAGTTCGCCGGGGTCGACGGCACGGCGACCGTCATCGAACCCTCCGCCCACAGTTGCAGGAAGCGTTCGATGCGCCCGGAGGTGTGGTCCGGGCCCTGGCCCTCGTGGCCGTGCGGCAGCAGCAGCACCACGTTGGACAACTGCCCCCACTTGGCCTCCCCGGAGCTGATGAACTCGTCGATGATCGACTGGGCGCCGTTGACGAAGTCGCCGAACTGCGCCTCCCACAACACAAGTGCGTCCGGGTTGCCCACGGTGTAGCCGTACTCGAAGCCGACCGCGGCGAACTCCGACAGCGGCGAGTCGTAGACCAGGAACTTACCGCCGGTCGGGCTGCCGTCGGCGTTGCGGGCCAGCAGTTGCAGCGGGGTGAACTCCGCGCCGGTGTGGCGGTCGATGATCACCGAATGCCGCTGCGAGAAGGTGCCACGTTTGGTGTCCTGGCCCGACAGCCGCACCAACTTGCCCTCGGCCACCAGCGATCCCAGCGCCAGCAGCTCGCCGAACGCCCAGTCGACCTTGCCTTCGTAGGCCATCTCGCGGCGTTTCTCCTGCACCGGCCGCACCCGCGGGTGCACGGTGAAGCCCTCCGGAAACGCCAGTTGGGCGTCGCCGATCCGGGCCAGCAGTGCCTTGTCCACCGCGGTCGAGAGGCCCCGCGGGACCTGCTGAGTGGACTCCACCGACGCACTGGGCTGCGCCTCGTGCTTCTCCAGTTCCCTTACCTCGTTGAACACCCGCTCCAACTGGCCCTGGTAGTCGCGCAGAGCGTCTTCGGCTTCCTTCATCGAGATGTCGCCGCGCCCGATCAACGCTTCGGTGTAGGTCTTGCGGACCCCGCGCTTGGTGTCGATCACGTCGTACATGTACGGGTTGGTCATCGACGGGTCGTCGCCCTCGTTGTGGCCACGCCGGCGGTAGCACAGCATGTCGATGACGACGTCCTTCTTGAACTTCTGCCGGAAGTCCACCGCCAGCCGCGCCGCCCACACGCACGCCTCGGGGTCGTCGCCGTTGACGTGAAAGATCGGCGCCCCGATCATTTTCGCGACGTCGGTGCAGTATTCGCTGGACTTGGAGTGCTCGGGCGAGGTGGTGAAGCCGATCTGGTTGTTGACGATGATGTGGATGGTGCCGCCGACCCGGTAGCCGGGCAGCAGCGCCATGTTCAACGTCTCGGCCACCACGCCCTGCCCGGCGAAGGCGGCGTCGCCGTGCAGCATCATCGGCATGACCGAGAAACCCTGTTCTCCTGCGCCCTTGTCGAGCAGGTCCTGCTTGGCCCGCACCAGTCCCTCCAGCACCGGGTCGACGGCATCCAGGTGCGACGGGTTCGCGGTCAGCGACACCGCAATGTCGTTGTCGCCGAACATCTGGATGTAGACGCCGGTGGCGCCGAGATGGTATTTGACGTCGCCGGAGCCGTGCGCCTGCGCCGGGTTCAGGTTGCCTTCGAACTCGGTGAAGATCTGCGAGTAGGGCTTGCCGACGATGTTGGCCAGCACGTTGAGCCGGCCGCGGTGCGGCATACCGATGACGACTTCGTCGAGTCCGTGCTCGGCGCACTGGTCGATCGCCGCGTCCATCATCGGAATGACAGTCTCCGCGCCCTCCAACGAGAAACGTTTTTGCCCAACGTATTTGGTCTGCAGGAATGTCTCGAAGGCTTCGGCGGCGTTGAGCTTGCTCAAGACGTACTTCTGCTGGGCCACGGTCGGCTTGTCGTGTTTGACCTCGATGCGCTGCTGCAGCCACTGCTGCTGCTCGGGTTCGAGAATGTGGGTGTACTCCACACCGACGTGGCGGCAGTACGCGTCGCGCAGTATCGACAACACGTCGCGCAGCTTCATGTACTGCGCTCCGGCGAAGCAGCCGTCCACCTTGAACGCCCGATCCAGGTCCCACAGTGTCAGCCCGTGGGTCAACACGTCGAGGTCGGGGTGGCTGCGGAAACGGGTTTTGTCCAGCCGCAGCGGGTCGGTGTCGCTCATCAGGTGCCCGCGGTTGCGGTAGGCGGCGATCAGCTCGATGACGCGGGGGTTCTTGTCGACGATCGAGTCGGGGTTGTCCGGCCGCCAGCGCACCGGCAGGTAGGGAATGCCGAGCTCACGGAAGATTTCGTCCCAGAAATCGTCGCTGAGCAGCATTTCGTGGATGGTGCGCAGGAAGTCGCCGGATTCCGCGCCCTGGATGATGCGGTGGTCGTAGGTCGACGTCAGGGTGATCAGCTTGCCGATGCCCAGCTCGGCGATGCGTTGTTCGCTGGCGCCCTGGAACTCGGCGGGGTACTCCATCGCGCCCACGCCGATGATCGCACCCTGGCCGGTCATCAGCCGCGGCACCGAGTGCACGGTGCCGATGGTGCCCGGATTCGTCAACGAAATCGTCACACCGGCAAAGTCTTCGGCGCTCAGCTTGCCGTCGCGGGCCCGGCGCACGATGTCTTCGTAGGCGGTGACGAACGGGGCGAAACGCATGGTCTCGCAGCGCTTGATGGCCGCTACCACCAACGTACGCTTACCGTCCTTACCCGCGAGGTCGATGGCCAGGCCCAGATTGGTGTGCGCCGGTGTGACGACGTTCGGCTTGCCGTCGACCTCGGCGAAGTGCCGGTTCATGTTCGGGAACTTCTTGATCGCTTGCACCACGGCGTAGCCCAAGATGTGGGTGAACGAGATTTTGCCGCCGCGGTTGCGCTTGAGCTGGTTGTTGATGACGATCCGGTTGTCGATCATCAGCTTGGCCGGGACCGCCCGCACACTGGTCGCCGTCGGCAACCCGAGCGAGGCGGACATGTTCTTGACGACGGCCGCCGCGGCGCCGCGCAGCACCTGCACGTCGTCGCCGTCGGCAGCGGCCGGGGTGGCGGGTGCGGCCGGCGCGGCGGCGGCGCGGTTGCCGACGTCGGGGGCCGGTGCCGACGGCGGCGGGGCGGCCGGGGCGGCCGGGGCGGGCGGCCGGCCGTCGGCCGCGGTGTCGATCGTCGGCTCGGGGTTGTAGTCGACCAGGAATTCGTGCCAGCTCGGATCGACCGAGGAGGGGTCGTCGCGGAACTTGCGGTACATCTCGTCGACCAGCCATTCGTTTTGCCCGAACGGCGAATTCGTGGTGCTCACAGCAGCTGCTCGCCTCGATTCCTCGACTCCGCCAATTGCGCCAGGTGTGCCGGCGCATCTGACATCCGCGGCGGTCTGTCCCCGCCCCGTCAAGGCTAACGCTTCACCGGCATCTCGCGAGGCGGACCAGCATCAGGCCGGCTGCCCGGTGCGCTGACGATCACCCGGCACCGACAGCGTCTCCGGCACCGACAGCGTCTCCGGCACCGACAGCGTCTCCGGCACCGACAGCGTCTCCGGCACCGACAGCGTCTCCGGCACCGACAGCCCGAGGATGGCATGCTGCTCGAAAGCGATGCCGTATGCGATATCACCGTTGTCGGCGATGTCGGCGACGTCGGCAGGATGGGGCGCTCCGAGGGGAGCTGTCCCGGTGACAGATCGAGCAACTCCTCGGTAAGTTCTCGTGGTGCTCCCGCCGAGTTGAAAGCCACTTGAAGAGGTTCGGATAATTTAGTGACAAATTGGTTATAAAGTAACGCTTGTGCGCAGCAGCGCGAAACACAGGTCGGCGTCGTTGCCGGACCACTTACACCGAATCAGCGATAGACCCGAAGTTCCGCATTCGGCCGCAGCTGCCGGGGTCGACCGTTATTTCCAGAAAGCGTTCATGGGTTGGGCGTACATGTCGTTGGCGGTGAGCGGGGCCAGCGTTCCTGGCGTGGCACGCAAGGCGTCTTCAATGGTGGCCATCAGGCCGTACTGGTTGTAGTAAGCGTCGGTGGTGAAGGGGCCGGATTGCATCCCTCCGGCCGTCACGGCGTCCTGGTTCGGGATGACGATCATCGGAACGTTGTTGCCGTCGTTGCCGAAGCCCAGTGACAGGTTGTTGTTGTCTTCGTCGAACGTGACGATGATCGCATCCTTCTGGTTCGGGTCAGTCCACGTTGGCGAGTTTTCAATGGTGGACACCTCTTGCTGGACGAACTGGTCGCCGGCTGCGACGTTGTACTGGTGGTTCGTGAGCTCGCTGGTAACGAAGTGGGCAAAGCCGCCAAGAGTATTGACGGGGCCTTCCATGTTGTTGGCCTCGTTGGCAGCGATCCAGGTGAAGTCCGGGAAGGTACTCGGGTCTTTGAGATCGGTGGACAACTGCGTCAGCGGGAGCAGGTGTTCCTGCAAGTAGGCGGGGGTGTTGTCGTAGACGTAGCTGAATTGGGCGAAGGGTAATTGGTCGACGGCGTAATTACCCGATGAGACGATGTCACCCGGGTAGGGCATGCTCTGCGCGTAGCCTGCCCACGATACGCCCGCCTGATCCATTTCTTGCATGAGGCTGGGCGCGTCAATCGAATTCGAAGCTTGGTTGTCGTCGATGCCGAAGTCCGATCCGCCCATGATCCGGAAGTAGTTGGGGTCGCTGGGGTGACCCAGAGCGTAGTAGTTGTCCGCATATCCGTAGGTGTTGATCAGGCTGTTGATGTACGGCGCGTTGGGGCTGCCGACGATGTCGCCGACGCCCTTGTTCTCCATGTAGATCAGGAATACGTGATCCAGGTGGCCGACGTCGGACGTCGGTGGGGTGAGCGGCGCCGCGGTGAGGCTTGGATCGCCGACGGTGAACGACTCGTCAGCGGCGTAGGCGCCGTTGTAGTTGCCGAGGAACGGGTTTTCGTCGTGGAAGGTCACGGTCACCTGCGCGGAGGTGGCGCCCTCCGGCACCGTCCCTGAGATGTCGCGTTGCTCAAACCCGCTCAGGAAAAGGCGATCCCATACCGTGACCGGATTGAGCGAGCCGGTGCCCACAACGTCCCCGTCGGCGTTGAGGAAGCTGACCTGCTCTGAGGTGTAGGACGGGTTCAAGCCTTGACCGCCGAGATCTGCGCTCAGCGTGTACGGAGTTCCGGCTGCGCCGCTGAGGTCGACGGTTTGGCTGATGCTGGACGTGGCCACGGGCCCGCCGCCCGCGAAATAGTCATCGCCCGGGGGGGTGCCCGGGGGCGCCTCCGGAAATCCCAGTAACCCCGTCAGCTTCGGGAACGCAAACGAGAATGGCGACGGATAACCGCGCGGGGCGCCGAAAGCGATTACGGTCGGGGTGCCGGTCTCGGTCCAGCCCGGAATGGTCACCCCGCTGTAGCCCGACCCGGACGGGTCGGCCATTTTGAAGCCGGGGTCGACCAGCAAGTTCTGACTCATCGGCTGCGCACCGGCGCTGGGATCGGCAGCGGGATCGACCTGGTTGAACCAGGTGTTGAGCGCGGTGTCCACCTGCTGACCCAACGCGCTGCCAATCCAGTCCTGCTCCAGCCCGTGCAACCAGGCATCAGCCGGACTGGCCGCAGCCACCGAACCCACATCAGCGGCACGCACACCGAGGCTGCCCAGCTCCGGAACCGCCCTGGAAACGGCAGCCAGATCGTCCAACGAACCCGTCATCGCATTGAGGACCGAGTCAATGATTACGTCAAACTCATCGGCACGGGCCTTGGGCGCAGAAGCCAGCGGCCCCAGCCCCAACGTCAAAAACGCGCTGATCGCGCCGGTCAACCCAACCGCACGCCAACGCCGGCGAGCCATCGCTTTGCGTGAAGTCGGGTTTTCCTGCCTGGGAATTCGATGAGCCATGGCCTAACCTTCCTCAGACTTCGTCAAGCAATTAAGCAGCATCCGGTTACCAAGCAGCCAAGCCGCCGGATCGCAGAACAGACTCCAAGCAGCCGATGGATCAGACGGCCTCGCCCAATCAGTGGCACCCACGCCAACACAGCTTAGGTCCAAACCAATCCAACCGGTGCAGAAATCCAGACCTGTGTTGGGGTCCAGAGTTGCGACGCTCGTACCCAGC
>NZ_JAVKSH010000059.1:0-10177 GCF_039583805.1 Mycobacterium sp.
ATGGCGGTGTACGAGCTGCGCTGAGCGCAAACTTCCTCGTCAGTGGTTGTCCGGATTTTCCGCGAGATGTTCGCGCAGTTGATATTTCACGACTTTGCCGGACTGGGTGCGGGGCAACGCGTCGACGAATTCCAGGCGCACCGGGAGCTTGTAGCCGGCCAGCTTGTCCCGGGCGAAGACGCGCAACTCGTCCAGCGTCAGCGTGGCCCCCGGCCGCAGCACGACCACCGCGGTGACCGCCTCGCCCCACCGCTCGTGCGGAGTGCCCAGCACCGCGACCTCGGCAACGGCTGGATGACCGTAGAGCACGTCCTCGACCTCTGCCGGATAGACGTTCTCGCCGCCGGAGATCACCATGTCTTTCACCCGGTCGATCACCCAGACGTAGCCCTCGTCGTCGGCCCGCCCGATGTCGCCGGTGTGGAACCAGCCCTCGTCGTCGATCACCGCGGCCGTTGCCTCTGGGTTACCCCAGTACCCGGCCATCACCTGCGGCCCGCGCACACAAATCTCGCCGCGCACGCCCGCGGGCACCGCAACGTTGGCCGTGTCGACCAGTCGCACGTCGGACAGCGGCAGCACCTGGTGGCCTGCCGCGCCGATCTTCACGCCCACCTCGTCGGTGCGCAGCACCAGGGCCAGCGGAGCGGTCTCGGTCAGCCCGTAGCCCTGCGCAAAGGGGATGCCCCGCGCACCGTAGCGGCTGATCAACGCCTCCGGCACCGGCGCGCCGCCGCAGACCAGGTAGCGCACGCTGGACAGGTCTGTCGCCGCGAAGTCAGGGTGCTGACTCATGAACAGGAACATCGCTGGCACACCGAACATGGTGGTGACCTGGTGGTCGGCGATCAGCTGGAGCGCTTGACCCGGGTCGAAGGTCGCCATCAGCACGATCTGCCCGCCCTTCTGCAGCGTCAGCAGCGTCGTGACGTTCAATCCGCCGATGTGGAACAGCGGCGCGCACACCAGGGACACGTCGTGCTGGCTGGTGTCGAAGGCCAGCAGCGCGTTGACGTTGTTCCAGAACAGGTTTGCATGGGTGAGCATCGCTCCCTTGGGACGGCCGGTGGTGCCCGAGGTGTACATGATCACCGCGACGTCGTCGGGTTCGGGGTGGATCGGGTCGGTGCAGGCCTCGCGGACAGCGACCAAGTCCCCCAACGATTCCCAGCCCGGCACCGGCGTCAGCGCGATGGTGCGCCGGAGTTCGGTCTCGGCGCGGACCGGGTTGACCACGGCTGCGCGCTCGGCATCGGCCACCAGCGTGTGCACGCCGGCGTCGCGCAGGATGTAGCTCAGCTCGCCGGCGGTGAGCCGCCAGTTCAACGGCACGAATGCCGCGCCGATCCGAGCGGCGGCGAACAGTGTGGCCAGGAAGTCGGGATGGTTGAGCCCGGCGTAGCCGACCCGATCTCCGGGCGCGACGCCTCCGGCAGCCAGTTCGGCCGCCAGCCGGTCGATCCGGTCGGCGAACGCGCCGTAGGTGAGGGTGTGCCCGTCGAACGTGATTGCCGGCAGCCGCGGGGTGGCGGCGGCCCGCCGGGCGATCCAGGAGCCGAGGTCCATCGGAGGTTGCACGGCCGGGCTCATCGACGGCTCGCCTGCTCGACGGCCGCGCGGATCGGGCCGCGCCACAGCTCCCCGTGGCCGGGCGCCACGATCTCGATGTCCAGCAGCGCCAGTGCCGCCAGGCTGCGCACGCAGTCGTCCTGGTTGTGGCTGAACATCTTCGGGAGCAGCTGCGGGCCGCTGCGGCGCAGCAGCGGATGCCCGGTGACCAGTGCGTCGCCGCTGGCCAGCACGCGATCGACCAGATACGAGCAGTGCCCGCCGGTGTGCCCGGGCGTGGGTATGGCCGTCGGGCGGCCCGGCAATCCCGCGGCGACCTCCGCCGTCAGCGGCTGCGCGGACGGGATGCCGTCGCGGAGCAGCCCGCCGTTGCGCACGACGTGGGCGGCCCACCGCGCCCAGCGCGGCCGCCAGCTGCGCAGTACGACGCCGATCGGCGACGCCTGCTCCAGGTATTCACGTTTGGCGTGGCCGACCTCGTCGGGATGGCAGTACACCGGCGTGTTAAGGGTTTTGGCGAACCAGATCGCCGAACCGAAATGGTCGATGTGGGCGTGGGTGAGCAGGATCGCGCGCACGTCGCCGGGCTGATAGCCCAGCTGCCGCAGCGACGCCAACACGTCGTCGCGGTCACCGGGATAGCCGGCGTCGATGAGCATCACCCCGGTGTCGTCGGTGACCAGCAGCCAGTTGACCGCTGCACCCCGGACGAGGTGCACGGTCTCGGTGACGGCTGTGCACACCGGTGCCATGCCCGAGAGTGTAGGCACCGGGCGCGGCGGGCCGGGCGCCGCGGGTTGCCCGCCAACAGCATGCGGGTAGAAACGAGAGCGTGACTGCACTTAAACTCGGATACAAGGCGTCGGCCGAACAGTTCGCGCCGCGCGAACTCGTCGAACTCGGCGTCGCCGCCGAAGCCCACGGCATGGACAGCGCCACCGTCAGCGACCACTTCCAGCCGTGGCGGCACCAGGGCGGGCACGCCCCGTTCGCGCTGTCGTGGCTGACCGCCGTCGGCGAGCGCACCACCCGGGTCCAACTGGGCACCTCGGTGCTCACCCCGACGTTTCGGTACAACCCGGCCGTCATCGCGCAGGCGTTCGCCACCATGGCCTGCCTGTACCCGGGCCGCGTCTTCCTGGGTGTGGGCACCGGCGAGGCGTTGAACGAGATCGCCACCGGATATGCCGGCGAATGGCCGGAGTTCAAGGAGCGCTTCGCCCGGCTGCGCGAGTCGGTGCGGCTGATGCGCGAGCTGTGGCGCGGCGACCGCGTCGACTTCGACGGCGAGTACTACCGGCTGCGCGGGGCCTCGATCTACGACGTGCCCGACGGCGGGGTGCCGGTCTACATCGCCGCCGGCGGTCCGGCGGTGGCCAAGTACGCCGGGCGGGCCGGGGACGGCTTCATCTGCACCTCCGGCAAGGGCGAGGAGCTCTACACCGAGAAGCTGATGCCGGCCGTGTCCGAGGGCGCGGCGGCCGCGGGCAGATTGGTCGCCGACGTCGACAAGATGATCGAGATCAAGATCTCCTACGACCCGGATCCCGAACTGGCGCTGCAGAACACGCGGTTCTGGGCGCCGCTGTCGCTGACCGCCGAACAAAAGCACAGCATCGACGACCCCATCGAGATGGAGAAGGCGGCCGACGCGCTGCCCATCGAACAGGTCGCCAAACGCTGGATCGTGGCCTCCGACCCCGACGACGCCGTCGAGCGGGTCGGCGCCTATCTCGGATATGGCCTGAACCACTTGGTGTTCCACGCGCCCGGCCACGACCAGCGCCGGTTCCTGGAACTTTTCCAGAAGGACCTCGCGCCGCGGCTGCGACGGCTGGGTTGACGTGCCGGGGCCTTCGGGGATCTACATCGCGTCGCCGGAGGGCAACACCGGCAAGTCGACGATTGCGCTGGGGCTGCTGCACCTGCTCAGCGCGACGGTGGCCCGGGTCGGCGTGTTCCGGCCGATTGTCCGGCCCGGCGAGTCCCGCGACTACGTCCTGGAGCTGCTGTTGGCGCACGCCAGCGCCGGCCTGTCCTACGAGCAGTGCGCCGGCGTCGGCTACCAGCAACTGCACGACGACAGCGACGCCGCGATCGCCGAGATCGTCGACCGGTTCCACGGGGTCGCCGCCCGCTGCGACGCTGTGGTGATCGTCGGCAGCGACTACACCGGGGTTGCGACACCGGCTGAGTTGAGCGTCAACGCGCGCATCGCGGCAAACCTGGGCGCACCGGTGGTGCTGACCGTGCGCGCGGCCGGCCGGACATCCGCGGAGGTGGCGCAGGTCGTCGAGGTGTCGCTGGCCGAAGTGGCCGCCCAGCACGCGCATGCCGTCGCGGTGGTGGCCAACCGGTGCGCGCCCGCCGACGTGGCGGCGGTGACCGCCGCGCTGCGCGGCTTCGACACGGCGGCCTACGTGCTGCCCGACGAACCGCTGCTGCTCGCGCCGACGGTCGCCGAGATGGCGCACGCCGTCGACGGGACGGTGATCAGCGGCGACGACGCGCTGCTGGACCGCGAGGTGACGGGCGTGCTGGTGGCCGGGATGACCGCCGAGCACGTGCTGGAGCGGTTGACCGACGGCGCGGCGGTGATCACGCCGGGCGACCGGTCCGACGTCGTGCTGGCGGTGGCGACTGCACATGCGGCCGAGGGCTTTCCGTCCCTGTCGTGTCTGATCCTCAACGGCGGGATGCAGTTGCATCCCGGCATCGCCAACCTGGTGGCCGGGCTGGGTCTGCGGTTGCCGATCATCGCCAACACGGCTGGCACCTTCGACACGGCCAGCGCCGCGGCGACAGCCCGCGGCCGGGTCACCGCGGCGTCGCAGCGCAAGGTCGACACCGCGCTGGCGCTGATGGAGCGCAACGTCGACGTCGCCGACCTGTTGGCGCGGTTGGCGATTCCGATCCCGACGGTCACCACGCCGCAGATGTTCGCCTACCAGCTGCTGGACCGGGCCCGAGCCGACCGAAAACACATCGTGCTGCCCGAAGGCGACGACGACCGCATCCTGCGGGCGGCCGGCAGGCTGCTTCGGCGGGGGGTGGTCGACCTGACGATCCTCGGCGACGAGGTCGAGATCCGTTCCCGGGGAGCAGAACTCGGTGTCGACCTGTCCGCGGCGAGCGTGCTCGACCCGCGGTCGAGCCCGCTGCGTGACACGTTCTCCGCCCAGTACGCGCAGCTGCGCGAAAGCAAAGGCGTCACACTCGAGCTGGCCCGCGAAGTCCTGAAGGACGCCTCCTATTTCGGCACCATGATGGTGTACAACTCGGATGTCGACGGCATGGTGTCCGGCGCGGTGCACACCACCGCGCACACGGTGCGGCCCGCGTTCGAGATCATCCGGACCGCGCCGGAGGTTTCCACCGTCTCCAGTATTTTCCTGATGTGCCTGCCGGATCGGGTGCTGGCCTACGGCGACTGCGCGATCGTCCCGGACCCGACCGTCGAGCAGCTCGCCGACATCGCGATCAGCTCGGCGCGCACCGCCGCCCAGTTCGGCATCGAGCCGCGAGTTGCCTTGCTGTCCTACTCCACCGGCGAGTCTGGCGTCGGCGCCGACGTGGACAAAGTGCGGGCCGCAACGGAAGTGGTGAGCCGACGGGCGCCGGACCTGTTGGTGGAGGGACCGATCCAGTACGACGCCGCGATCGACCCGACGGTGGCCGCCACCAAGATGGCCGATTCGCCGGTCGCCGGCCATGCCACCGTGCTGATCTTCCCCGACCTGAACTCCGGTAACAACGCCTACAAGGCGGTGCAGCGCAGCGCCGGCGCCATCGCGATCGGCCCGGTGCTGCAGGGCCTGAACAAGCCGGTCAACGACCTGTCGCGGGGGGCGCTGGTCGAAGACATCGTCAACACCGTTGCCATCACCGCGATCCAGGCGCAGAGTGTCCATGGCTGACCGCGCGGTGCTGGTGCTCAACTTTGGCTCGTCGTCGCTGAAATACGCCGTGGTGGAGTCTGATTTGGGCGAGTCCCTGGCCGACGGCACCGTCGAGCAGATCGGGGAGCACTCGTCGCCGGTCGTCGACCACGACGCCGCGCTGCGGCTGGCGTTCGACCGGCTGGCCGGCGCAGGCGTCGACCTGGCGACCTGCGGGCTGGTGGCGGTCGGGCACCGGGTGGTGCACGGCGGCAACGAGTTCTACCGCCCGACGGTGATCGACGACGCGGTGATCGCCCGGCTGGCGGAGGTGTCGGCGCTGGCGCCGCTGCACAACCCGCCGGCGATCACCGGCATCGAGGTTGCGCGCGCGATGCTGCCGGACGTGCCGCACGTCGCGGTGTTCGACACCGCGTTCTTCCACGACCTGCCGGCGGCGGCCGCGACCTACGCCATCGACCGGGAGTTAGCGCAGCGCTGGCAGATCCGCCGGTACGGGTTCCACGGCACGTCGCACCACTACGTGAGCGAGCAGGCGGCTGCCTTTCTGGGCCGGCCGGTGGGCGAGCTGAACCAGATTGTGCTGCATCTGGGTAACGGCGCGTCGGCGTCGGCGATCGCCGCCGGCCGGCCGGTCGACACGTCGATGGGGCTGACACCATTGGAGGGCCTGGTGATGGGCACCCGCAGCGGCGACGTCGACCCGGGCATCGTCGGATACCTGTGCCGGGCCGCGGCGATGAGCGTCGACGACGTGGAGTCGATGCTCAACCACCGCGCCGGGTTGCTGGGGCTGGCCGGCGAGCGGGATTTCCGCCGGCTGCGGCAGATGGTCGAATCAGGCGACCGCGCAGCGGGTGTGGCCTACGACGTGTTCGTGCACCGGCTGCGCAAGTACATCGGCGCCTACCTGGCGGTGCTGGGCCGCACCGACGTGCTGAGCTTCACCGCGGGCATCGGCGAGAACGACGCCGCCGTCCGCCGCGACGCGGTGAGCGGGCTCGCGGCCCTGGGCATCGAGCTGGACCAGCAACGAAACACGCAGTCCGCCAATGCCACCCGGCGGATTTCCACCGACGCCTCGCCGATCGCCGTGCTGGTCGTCCCGACCGACGAGGAGCTGGCCATCGCGCGGGACTGCCTGCGGGCGATCTAGGCCAGGAAACCCAGGCTGCGCCGGCCGGCCCCGACCGACGGCGTCGGGTCGCTGGCCAGCGTGCCCGCCAGCAGCTCGTGGTAGATGTCCCGGAAGTCGGTGGTGGGCTTGAGGTCCCCGTCGTCGAGGTCGGTGAGGCTGGGCTCGTCGCCGTAGAACCCGCCCGTGACCGGGGTGCCGGCGACGAACACCGGTCCCGCGGTGCCGTGGTCGGTGCCGTGCGACGCATTGGCGGCCATCCGCCGGCCGAACTCCGAGTACGCCAGCAGGACGACGTTCTTGCCGTAAGGGTCGTCGGCCATGCCGCGCAGGAACGGGGTCACCGCATCGTCGAAGGTCTGCAGCAGACGCTGCTGGGTCCCGCGTTCGTCGGCGTGGGTGTCGAATCCGCCCAGCTGCACGGTGTACACCCGGGTCGGCGCCCGCGCCCGGATGGCCTGCGACACCAGGTCCAGCTGCGCGGCCAACGGGTTGTGGTCGTGGTTGGGCGGGCGGATCACACCGAACGTGGTGTCGGTCGTTCGGCTGGCGCGATAGGCGGAACACACCGCGGACATGGCCGGGGTGTCGTCGGGGTCGTCGGCACCCAGTGCGGTCATGACCGGTGCGAACCGCTCCTGGGCCTCCGGCGAGATTGCCGTGGAAAGCGCTGCAGCCGTGCACTTTTCTCCAATCGCCAGCGGAGGCAGCACGGCGCCGACGTTGACCGCGCGCAGCGGGTCGTCGCCGGTGGCGTCGAGCCAGCGGCCGATCCACCCGGTCGAGACCGGCTCGGCCGGTGACGCGGTCTGCCAGATGTCCATCGACCGGAAGTGGCTGTGATCGGGGTGCGGGTAGCTGACGCCCCGCACAATGGCCAGTTTTCGTTCGTTCCACAGCTGGCTGAGCCCGTTGAGCGCGGGATTGAGCCCCAGCCGGGAGTCCAGGTGCAGCACATCCTCCGGCGGGTAGGCGAGCTCGGGGCGGGCGTCGTGATATGCGTTGTCGGCGTAGGGGATTACGGTGTTGATGCCGTCGTTGCCGCCGTAGAGGGTGACGATCACCAGGATTCCGCTGCCCTCAGCCAACGGTCGCTCCTGCGCGGAGCGCATCAGGTCGGGCCAGCAAAGGCCCACGCCGCCCGACAGCAGGCCGGCTGCGCCCACCCCGGCGCCGGCGATCAGGAAGGCGCGGCGAGTGATTTCGGTCATCGGCAGCTCGCTAGGACGTCAGGTATTCGGGGGTGTTGACCGCGGCGGCCACCAGCTGGAGCGGCCTGCGCACCAGCGGCCGCAGCGCGGCGACGGTCCGGTCCGACCACTGTCCGATGCCGATCAGGTAGCCGACGGCGTCGATACGGTCTGGCGCAGCGGCATCGTCGATGTCGGACAGGTCGCCGGCCCGGGCGAGGTTGGTGGCGGCCCGTAGCCGAACCCCGGCGCTGGCGGTGGAGAGCCAGACCCGCCCGCGTGGCCACCCGCCGACCGTGGGTGGATAGAAGGGTTTCTGGCCCAACGCTTTCAGCGTCGCGTCGGCCATGTTCAGCCGGGCCGGGGTGCCCAGCGGTACCTGCAGCGTGCGGATCACCCCCACCAGCCATTCGACCGGGGTGTTGACCACCGCCGCGCGGCTGCGCAGGAACTCGTCGTCGGTGAGGATCGACCGGGTCAGCGCCCGCAGATCACGCTGCGGACCGTAGGCGGTGACAGCTCGCTCCAGCGCCTGCGCCGACGGCGGGTCGTCGGTGGCCAACTGCTGCCACAACCGGCCGGCGATGTAACGCGGCGACGCCGGCTGGGCCAGCACGGTGTCGCAGAAACCCGCGGCGTCGAAATCGGCGGTCACGCCGAACAGCGTCTTGGCGCCGCCGTCGTGGCGCCTGGCTACCAGCGCTGTCTGACCGCCGGGCCGGATGACCCACCCGGTGAGCGCTCGCGCCCCGGCCCGCACGTCGTCCTCGGTGTAGCCGTTGCCGTGCCCGAGCGCGAACAGCTCCATGAACTCGCGGGAGAGATTCTCGTTGGCGGCTTTGGCGGTGTTGCTCTGCCCGTCCAGCCAGCGCAGCATCGCCGCGTCGGTCAGCATCGTGTAGGCCAGCGTGCGGAAGTCGCCGAGCGCCAGCGTGCGCAGCTTCTGGTTTTGCTCCGCCATGTAGGACGCGACCTGGACTTTCTGGGCGGACGTCGCAAAGTGGTTGTGCCACAACAGGGTCAGCTTCTCGTGCATCGGCTGGTCGACGGCGGCCATGCGGCGCAGCCACCAGCGCGACAGCTCGGTCATCTGCTCGGACAGCTGGCGGTTGTACTGCTTTCGGGCCGCGATCGCGGCGTTCCTGCCGGGGCCGCGCGGCGCCGGCAGCGTCGGCATCGGTGTCGCCACCGCCCCGGCGTCGGCGTCCGGGTCCGCGTCGAGCGCGGCGCCGACGTAGCCTGCCCAGTCTTGGCCGGCCATGGCGTCGACCCGCGCGCCGGTCACCCCGAACCCGCAACGCCTCAGCGCCCGGGCGGTGGCGGTCCAACGAGCAGGCTGGCCGACCATAGCGCAAGTGTGAAGTCGCAAGCTGGAGATCACCTTTGTGCACGCTGTGTGGCCTGTGGATGGAATGCGGCGCCGCGCGGATGCGGCGTGCGATTCTGCGCGCTGTGGAGGAGCCGTTCATGGGCAGCGAGGCGTTGGCGTCGGGCACGGTGAACCGCCATCAGTTGCGATCCCGTTACCGGCTGGTGTGTCCCAACGTTTACCTGCCCAGGCAGATCGAGCCGTCGCTGGAGCAGCGCATCGCCGCGGCCTGGCTCTGGTCGGGCCGGCGGGCAACGATCGCCGGATCTGCGGCGGCCGCCCTGCACGGGGCGAAGTGGATCGACGGCGATGTGGTGGTGGAACTGGTGCACTCCAACCCGCGTACACCGCCGGGTGTGGTGACACGCCGTGAGCTGTTGCTCGACGACGAGGTGCAGATCCTGGCCGGTCGCGCCGTCACTACCCCCGAGCGCACCGCGTTCGACCTCGGCCGGCGCGGGGAGGTCCGCGCGGCGGTTGCCCAACTGGATGCGCTCGCCCGGGCCACCCGGTTGACGCCCGGCGACGTCGCGCTGCTGGCGGGCCGCCACCCTCGTGCGCGGGGATTGCGCCAACTGGAAACGGCGCTCGAGCTGGTCGACCCGGGAGCACAGTCGCCCAGGGAGAGCTACCTGCGCCTGTTGCTCGTCGATGCGGGGTTCCCGCGGCCGCAAACCCAGATTCCGGTGGATGCCGGCGACCGAATGTACTACCTCGACATGGGTTGGCCGGAACACCTGGTTGCGGTCGAGTATGACGGCGACCAGCACCGGACCGACCGGTGGCAATACGTCAACGATGTTCGGCGATCGGAGACCCTGGACCGGCTGGGCTGGCTGGTGGTTCGGGTCGTCGCCGAGGACCGCCCCGCCGGTATTCTGCGACGGGTCCGCCAGGCGCTGCAATCGCGAGGGTTGACTGTGCGCTGACGGTCTTGACTGTGCGCCTGGGGCGGGCTTTCGCCGATTTCTGCGCCCACAGCGCACACTCGACGCACACAGCGCACACTCGACGC
>NZ_JAVKSH010000059.1:10277-22173 GCF_039583805.1 Mycobacterium sp.
CACAGCGCACACTCGACGCACACAGCGCACACTCGACGCCGCCAACGCACACTCGACGCCGGCAGGCGCTTCAGAACGTGGACGTCGGCAGGCGCTTCAGAACGTGGACGTCGGCCGCACCCGGTTGGCCATGTCGACCAGCGTGTACCGGTGCGCCTGGGTGGGCGCGACCCGGGCGAGGCTGCGCAGCGACGCCTCCACGCCCAGCCGCAGCCCGTGCTCGGTGAACGGAAACCCCAGGATGTGGTTGGTGCTGGCCTCGTGGTCCTCCAGCCAGTCCATCGCACTGCCCAGCACCAGCGCCCGGATCTGCAGCACCCGCGGCTCCGTCGGCGGCAGCGCCTCGACCCGCCGCGCGGCGTCGCGGATCTGCTCCTCGGAGATATCGCGGACCGACCGACCGGACAGCAGGGTCACCGCGCTGGTGAGCCGGGCGGCGGTGAAATGCCTTGAGCTGGCTGGCACTTCGTCGAGGGTGCGCACCGCGCCCTCCCGGTCGCCTTCGGCCGCCAGCGCTCTGGCCAACCCGAACGCCGCCGAGATCACCCCGTCGTCGGTTCTCCACACGGTCCGGTAGAACGTGTGTCCGTCGGTGCTGCCGGCGAGTTCGGCGGTGGCGGCCAGCGCCAATTTCGGCGCCAACTCGCCGGGGAAGGTGTCCAGCACCTCGGTGAAATGCTTTGTCGCCGAGTCGTAATCGCCGGTGAGCAAGTCGGCGACGGCGCGGTACCAGACCAGTCGCCATCGCCAGCCGACGCGCTCGGCGAGGTCGTCGAGCTTGCGGGTGGCTTTGCTGACGTCGCCGAGATCCAGCAGCGCACGCACCTCCATCAGCGGCAGCTCGACCGATTCCGACAAGTCGATGCCTTCGGCGTCCAGCGACCCGTGCCGGACTGCCCGCAGCGAATCCAGGGTCTGCACCGGCTCGGAGAGCACCGTCGCGCGCAACACCGGCGCGGCGACGTCGGACGGATCGACCAGCGGCACCTGCAGCCCGGTGACGATTTCCCTGGCGGTCAGCTTCTCCGAATGCACCTGGCCGTCCAGGTAGACGTCGGTGTGGGCGACCAGCAGGTCCACCCCGAACGTCGAGCGGGAGCGGGTGAAGCTCGTCGACAGACCCGGCCGCGGCACCCCGCTGTCCTGCGCCACCACCTCGCGCAGCACCCCGAGCAGCTGCCCGGACATCTCCTCGGCGTTGGCAAAGCGCCGCCGCGGGTCGGGGTCGATCGCGCGGCGCAGCAGCCGGGCGAACGAATCGTATTCGGACAGCAGCGGGTCGTCCTCGGGCAGTCCGTCGACGTAGCGGCCGTCGCGGGTCCGCAGCGTCATCGTCAGCGCGGCCAGCGTGCGTCCCACCGTGTAGATGTCGGTGGCCACCGTCGGCCCGGTCCGCACGATCTCGGGCGCCTGGTACCCTGGCGTGCCGTAGAGGTAGCCGAACGAGTTGATCCGCGTCACCGCGCCGAGGTCGATCAGCTTGAGCTGCTCCTCGGTGAGCATGATGTTCTCCGGCTTGAGGTCGTTGTAGACCAGGCCGAGCGAATGCAGATGCGCCAGCGCGGGAAGGATTTCCAGCACGTAGGCGATGGCCTCGGCGACCGGCAGGTTCACTCCCCGGCCGCGCTTGAGCGACCGCCCGCCGACGTATTCCATGACGATGTAGCCGACCGGGTCGCCGTGTCGGTCGGTGTGCTCGACGAAGTTGAAGATCTGCACGATCGACGGGTGGACCACCTCGGCGAGGAACTGCCGCTCGGCCATGGCGATCTTCTGCGCTTCCGCGTCGCCGGCATGCACCAGACCCTTGAGCACCACCGGCCGGTCGTTGACGTTGCGGTCGAAGGCCAGGTAGACCCAGCCCAGCCCGCCGTGCGCGATGCAGCCCTTGATCTCGTACTGGCCCGCCACGAGGTCACCGGGATTTAGTTGCGGCAGAAATGAATACGGACTTCCGCAGTAAGGACACCAACCTTCGGACGGCGCCTCGCCGTCCGGGTCGGACCGTCCTACCGGTCGTGCGCAGTTCCAGCAGAACCGCTTGGATTCGGGCACCACCGGGTCGGGCATCAGCGCCTCGAGTGGGTCGGTGTCGGGCACCCGCGGGATCTCCACCAGGCCGCCGCCCAGCCGGCGGACCGGCTGGACCACCCGGGTGGGCGTCGCCGCCCCCGCGGCCGGTTGATCGCCGGCGGCGCGCGCGTCACCGGAATCGTCGTCGTCGAAGCGAGGCCGGAAGATCGCCTGGGTGGACGCCGGCCGCAGCCACGCAGCGGAGTCGGCCAGCACGTCGGCCGGTTGAGTGACCGGTCCGGAATCGTGCCGGACGTCCGGACCGGGTGTGTTCCCGGGCTCGCCCATCAGTCCAGATACCTCGGAGTCGGGGGCGCGGGTGCCGGCCCCAGGACGTTCAGCCACTTGCGGTACAGGGTGTTCCAGGTGCCGTCGCCGCGTATGCGCTCCAGCGTGCCGTTGACGAACCGCACCAGTCCGGTGTTGTCCAGGTTGATCCCGATGCCGTAGGGCTGGGTCTGCATGTTGGGTCCGACGATGTGCAGGTAAGGATCCTGCGACACCAACCCGGCCAAGATCGTGTCGTCGGTGCTGACGGCGTCGACCTGCCGCTGTTGCAGCGTTACCAAACAGTCGGCCCACCCCACCACCGACACGATGATCGGTGGCGGCGTGATCTCCCGAATCCGGCCCAGCGAGGTGGTGCCCCTGGCCACGCAGACCCGTTTTCCGGAGAGGTCCGACGGCTTGCTGATCGGCGAATCGCTGGGCGCCAGGATGCGCTGGTTGGCGTCGAGGTAGACCGTCGAGAAGTCGACCAGCTTGCGCCGCTCGCAGGTGATGGTCATGGATTTGACGACGACGTCGACTGCGGATTGCTGCAAAGCGGTGATTCGCTCGGCCGACGACAGGATCCGATACTCGACGGCGGACGGGGTGCCGAAGATGTCGCGAGCCACTTCGCCGGCGATGTCGACGTCGAAGCCGGTGATCTGGCCGGTGATCGGGTCGCGGAAGCTCAGCAGGTTGCTGCCGACGTCGAGCCCCACGATCAGGTGGCCGCGTTGGCGGATCGGGGCCACCGCGACATCGGCTTCGGCTTTGTTGGCAAACGGTCGCAGGCTTGCGGTGAGGTCGCAGTCGGCTGCGGGTTGTTCCGGCTGCCGCGGTTGCTGCGGCGGCAGCTCCTCCATGCCGGCCGGCGTGGGCGGCGGCAGCGTCGGCACCGGCGCCGTAACCATCGACGCCGAATGGGAGCATCCGGCCAGCAGCACGGCCAGCGCGGCGGCCGCGCAGCGGATCCGGGGCGGGCGCGTCATCACCGGTACTCGTTCAGCCGGGGCCACAAGCCCAAGGCAACCGCAACTGCGGCGCCCAGGCTGAGTACGACGCCGCCGACCGTTGCCCCCGACAGCCCCCGGCGTGCGTTGAGGATGTCGGTGCGCAGTTGGTCGCGGCTCTGGTCCATCGCCTTGTTGAGCGCGTTGTCGAGCTTGTCGAACGCGGGCGTGGAGTCGTCCTCGGCGCCGCCCAGCGCCACCTGGGTGGCGGCCTGGTAGTTGCCCACCGAGATGTAGGAGTTGATCCGGTCGTTGGCTTGCCGCCAGCGCGCAAGCAGTTGACCGGCCCCTTCCAGCTCGGCCTTGTCGACGGCGTCGGGAAGGGCGAGGTACTCGTCGAGCTGGTGACGGATGTTGTCGACGCGCTGGTGGAAGGACTGCTGGCGGATGCCCTCGTCCTCGCGCCGGATCAGCGACAGCGTCTCGTCGCCGCGAGCCTGCTGCGCGGCGATCGACAGGCCGGTTATGGTCTTCAGCGATTCTGCCCCGGTGTCTTTGGCGCTGCGGCTGGCGGAGGTGGAGATCGCCAGGGCGGTGCCCACCCAGACCACCATGACGAGAATCCCCAGTGCGCCGGCGACCAGGCCGGGGTTGATCCGCCGTTTGGTTCGCCGGGCCAGCCATCGGTGCGTGAACGCGCCGAACGCCACCGTGGTGGCGACGACCAGGATCACCGGGGCCGGAATCTGGGTCGACGCCGTGGTCTCGACGTCCACCCGCGCCGACGTCTGCTGGTACAGCTGTTGCGCGTCCGGCAGGATCGTCGTCTGCATCAGCGTCGACGCCTCGGACAGATACGACGCCCCGACCGGGTCGCCCGCCCGGTTGTTGGTGCGGGCGATCTCGATCAACCCGGTGTAGACCGCCAGTTCGGCGTTGATCCTGCCCAGCAGCTCGACGCGCGGCTGGTCGGTCAGCCCGCTCGCGGCCCGGGTGACCGCGACCGCGGCGTCGGTGATGGCCTGCTCGTAGCGTTCCCGGACCCTTCGCGGTTCTGCCTGCGCGACGAACGCGGTCGCCGCCGCGGCGTCGGCCACCGACAGCGTGGTGTACAGCCGTCCGGCCGCGAACGCCAGCGGCTCGGTGTGGTCCAGCACGGTCGTCAGTGCCTGCTGCCGCTGGTGGATCGTCGTCGAGGTGGCGAACGCGCTCAGGCCCCCGAGGATCGCCAGGATGATGCCGATCGACAGGATGCGGCCCGGTGTCGTCGCGACGAACCACCGGCGCGGGTGATCCGGCTCGGTCGCCGGCCGCGACCCCAGCGGCTCGGTCGACGGGTGCGCCAACTCGACGGTCACGTCTGCTCAGGCCTCATCTTTCGGCTGTACGCTTCTTCGGCTTTACGTCCCACCAACTCTATAAGCAAAGTCTAAGATCCTGTCTCGCGGATACCCGCCGGACACGGTCGCCGGCGGGTCGCGGCCGCACGGTCGGCGAGAACGGCCGCCGGGGCGTGCATATCCTGAACGCGTGCGCGGCGACGGCGACGGCTGGGCGATCTCCGCGACCGGCACGCCCTACTGGGGCCGGCACGGCGCGGCCGGTCTGCTGCTGCGGGCCCCGCGCCCTGACGGGGCCCCGGCCGTGCTGCTGCAGCATCGCGCGCCGTGGAGCCATCAAGGCGGCACCTGGGGTTTGCCCGGCGGCGCCCGCGACAGCCACGAGACCGCCGAGCAGGCTGCCGTGCGGGAGGCGCTCGAGGAGGCCGGGCTGCCCGGCGATCGGCTGTCGGTGCGGGCGACGGTGGTCACGGCCAGCGTTTCCGGCGCCAGCGGCACCGTCTGGACCTACACCACGGTGGTGGCCGACGCCGGCGAGCTGCTGGCGACGAGGCCCAACCGGGAAAGCTCGGAGCTGCGCTGGGTCACCGAGGACGAGGTCGCTGACCTGCCGTTGCATCCGGGGTTCGCCGCCAGCTGGCAGCGACTGCGCGCCGCTTCGGCGACCGTGCCGCTGGGTGTCGGCGACGAGCGGCGCCGCCACCTGCCGCGGACTGTCGAGGTCGAAGCGGGGGTTTTCGTGTGGTGCACGGCCGGGCCGCCGGATCAGGCGCCGTCGCCGCTCAGTTCCCGGATCAGCGCGCTGCTGCCAGGGCCGAACTGAGCCGCTCGGCGGCCGCTCGTGGGTCGTCGGCCGCGGTGACCGCCCGCACCACCACGATCCGCCGAGCCCCGGCCGCCAGCACCGCGGGGAGCCGGTGCGCGTCGATGCCGCCGATGGCGAACCACGGCTTGTCACCGGCCAGCTCGGCGGCGACCCGCAGCAGTGCCAGCCCCGGCGCCGGCCGTCCGGGTTTGGTGGGGGTCGGCCAGCAGGGTCCGACGCAGAAGTAGTCGGGGCCCCCGGGCGCCCCGGCGACCGCGGCGGCCACCTGGTCGCGGTCGTGCGTGGACTGGCCGATCAGCGTCTGCGGCCGCACGACCTGCCGCGCGATCGCCAACGGCAGGTCGTCCTGACCCAGATGCAGCACGTCGGCACCGGCGGCGCGGGCAATGTCGGCGCGGTCGTTGACGGCCACCAGCGCGCCGTGCCGGGCGGCGGCGTCGGCGAGGACCTCCAGCGCGGCCAGCTCGCGGCGGGCCTCCAACGGCCCGAACCGCCGCTCACCCGGCGAGCCTTTGTCGCGCAGTTGGATGACGTCGACCCCGCCCGCCAACGCCGCGTCGACGAATTCGGCCAGGTCACCGCGCTCACGCCGGGCGTCGGTACACAGGTACAGCCGCGCGGCCGCGAACCGGTCATGGGGATCGTGCACACCGCGACGCTAGCGCGCTAGCGTGGAATCCAGACGTGCCGAGTGTGCGGTTTCATACCCGACACGCGGGACAATGCGTATCAAACCGCACAGTCACTGAAGCCCCGGGAGTAACGGATGCCGGACTCGCTGGCCGTCGTCGGAGGCGGCGTCATCGGGCTGTCGGTGGCCCGCCGCGCGGCCCGGGCCGGGTGGGCGGTGCGGGTGCACCGCAGCGGCGAGCCGGGCGCGTCGTGGGTGGCCGCCGGGATGCTGGCCCCGCACAGCGAGGGCTGCCCGGGCGAGGAGCGGCTGCTGCACCTGGGCCTGGAGTCGCTGCGGGGATGGCACAACGGCGAGTTCACCGCCGGTCTGCCTGCGCAGGTGCTCACCGCCCACGAGTCACTGGTGGTTGCCGTCGATGCCGCCGACGTCGCCGACCTGCGCACGGTGGCCGACTGGCTTGCGGCGCAGGCTCATCCGGTGGTCTGGGAGTCGTCCGCGCGGGACGTGGAACCGCTGCTGGCACGAGGGATCCGGCATGGTTTTCGGGCCCCCACCGAACTCGCGGTGGACAACCGCGCGATGCTGCGCGCGCTGGAGGACGCCTGCGAAGGGCTCGGGGTGCGGTGGGACGGGCCGGTGCGCCGGCTGTCCGATGTGCGCGCCGACGCCGTGGTGATCGCCAACGGCGTCGACGCGCCGGCGCTGTGGCCGGGCCTTCCGATCCGGCCGGTGAAGGGCGAAGTGCTGCGATTGCGCTGGCGCAAGGGCTGTATGCCGTTGCTGCAGAGAGTGATTCGCGCTCGGGTCCACGGGCGCCAGGTGTATCTGGTGCCGCGCGCGGACGGGGTCGTGGTGGGCGCCACCCAGTACGAGCACGGCCGTGACACCGCACCGGCCGTGTCGGGTGTGCGCGAGCTGCTCGACGACGCGTGTACGGTCATGCCGGCCCTGGGTGAGTACGAGTTGGCCGAGTGCGCCGCCGGCCTGCGCCCGATGACGCCGGACAACCTGCCGCTGGTCGGGCGCCTGGACGAGCGCACCCTGGTCGCGGCCGGTCATGGCCGGAACGGCTTCCTGCTGGCGCCGTGGACGGCCGAACGGATTATGTCCGAACTCGTCGCGGTGGGGGCGCACGCATGATCCGCGCGGTGACGATGCGGAGCGGAGCACCATGATCGTCGTCGTCAACGCCGAACGACTCGAGGTCGACGACCACACCACCGTCGCCGGGCTGCTGGCGTCGCTGGGATATCCCGACCGCGGTATCGCGGTGGCGATCGACCAGATGGTTGTGCCGCGATCCAACTGGGCGACAACACTTTCCGACGGCGCCTGCCTCGACGTGGTGACGGCGGTGCAGGGTGGCTGAAGCCGAACCGTCCCGCACCTACCCGGACCATGCCGGCCCGCATCGGCGCGGGACGGAAGCGAAGCTGACCATCGCCGGCCGTAGCTTTGCCTCCCGGCTGATCATGGGCACCGGGGGAGCCTCGAATCTGGCGGTGCTGGAGAAGGCGCTGCTCGCGTCGGGCACCGAGCTGACGACCATCGCGATCCGCCGCGTCGACGCCGAGGGCGGCACCGGCATACTCGATCTGCTTGGCCGGCTCGGCATCATGCCGCTGCCCAACACCGCGGGGTGCCGCAGCGCCGCCGAAGCGGTGTTGACCGCGCAGCTGGCCCGTGAGGCGCTCGGCACCGAATGGGTCAAGCTCGAAGTCATCGCCGACGAACGCACACTGCTGCCCGACGCCGTCGAACTGGTCCGGGCCGCAGAGCAATTGGTCGACAAGGGGTTCGTCGTGCTGCCGTACACCAACGACGACCCGGCGCTGGCCCGGCGCCTGGAAGACACCGGCTGCGCGGCGGTGATGCCGCTGGGCTCGCCGATCGGCACCGGCCTGGGCATCGCCAACCCGCACAACATCGAGATGATCGTCGCGGCGGCCGGTGTCCCGGTGGTGCTCGACGCCGGCATCGGCACCGCCAGCGACGCAGCGCTGGCGATGGAACTAGGTTGTGACGCTGTGCTTTTGGCCAGCGCGGTGACCCGGGCCGCCGACCCGCCCGCGATGGCGGCCGCGATGGCCGCCGCCGTCACCGCCGGCTACCTGGCCCGCAACGCCGGGCGGATCCCGAAACGGTTCTGGGCTCGTGCGTCGAGTCCATCCCGATGAATCGGTATGTCGCGCTGGGCAGTTCGATGGCCGCCGGCCCCGGCATCCGGCCCCGCGCGAAAGGTGCGCCGTTCGGTTCGGGCCGCTCGGCGCGCAACTACGCCCACCTTGTCGCGCAGCGGCTCAACCTCGACCTGGTCGACGTCACGTTCTCCGGTGCGACGACCACCCACGTGCTCGCCGACCGGCAGCGCGGCGCGCCCCCGCAGATCGACGCCCTGGACGGCTCCGAAACCGTCGTCACCGTCACCATCGGCGGCAACGACGTCGGCTATGTGCCGCTGCTGATGGCGGCCGCGCTGCTCGGTTCGACGGGCCGGCTCCTGCCCGGGTGGCGTCGCGGCCCGCATCGTCGCCGGGCGGAACCGGCTCGGTTGCTGCCCCGCGTCGCGGGCCTGCTCGATCCGACCGCGCGGGAGCAGGCGCTGGGCCGGGTGGGTGACGCCCTGCACGCCGTCGGCACGCAGGCGCGACGCCGCGCCCCCGACGCGCGGGTGGTCTTCGTGGATTACCTCACGCTGCTGCCGCCGGCGTCGGTGCCCGCCCCGCCGCTGGCGGACGCCGACGCCGACCTGGGCCGGCACGTCGCCGCCCGGCTGGAAGAGCTCACCGCGGTGGCCGCGCAGGCCAGCGGCTGCATGCTGGTGCGCGCCGCACAGGCCAGCCGTGACCATCACGCCTGGTCGACGGACCCCTGGACGGTGGGCGCGGCCTGGCCGCTGCCGTGGCGGCCGGCGCCGTTCCATCCCAACGCCGCCGGCATGACCGCCGTCGCCGACCTCGTCGTGGCAGCGCTGAGCTGAGCAGTGATTGACCCGCCGCCGCGCGGGGTACGCCTGATCGAGGTCGCCAAAGTGAGGATCCCACCGTCGCCATGACGCTATCCACCCGCACCCGGCATGAGCACACCGCGCTGCTGTACTACTCCGAGCGCGAGTGCCTCGACACGCTGGTGCGTTTCGTCGCCGACGGACTGGACCGGGCCGAGCCGGTGCTGGTGGCGATACCGGGCGTCAAGCTGGCGTCGCTGCGCGCTGCGCTGGGTGACGTCGCGGGGGACGTGACGATGACCGACATCACCGACACGGGCCGAAACCCCGGGCGTGTCCTGGCGGCCCAGTTGGCGTTCGTCGCCCGGCACCGCCACCGGCACGTCCGGATGATCGGCGAACTGGTGTGGCCGGGCCGCACCGACGTCGAATATCCGGCCTGCCTGCAGCACGAGGCATTGGTGAACGTCGCGCTCGCCGGCTTGGACGTGACCGGGCTGTGTCTGTTCGACGGTTCGGCTTTCGACGAGGACGTGCTGGCCGACGTGCGCCGCACCCATCCGCTGGTCTGGCAGGGCGGGTCTGCGGCAGTCAGCGGGGATTACTCCGTCGACGCCGCGCTCGAGCAGTGCAATCAACCGTTGTCGACCGACCCGGTCGCGGTGACCTGTACCGTCGGCGAGGCGCCCGATCTGGCCGGCGCCCGCAGCAGCGCCACCCGGTACGGCCGGCTGCTGGGGATGTCCGCCGACCGCATCGCCGAACTCGCGCTGATCGTCACCGAGTTGGCCACCAACAGCCTCGACCACGCCGACGGGACGTGCCGGCTGGCTTTCTGGCACCACGCCGGACACCTGGTCTGCGAGGCCCGCGACCGTGGGCACTTCGCCGATCCGCTGGCCGGGAGGCGGCCGCCGACCCCGGGGGGCCCCTACGGCCTGTTCGTCGTCAACGCGCTCGCCGACTTGGTGCGCATCCACACCTCAGCCGCCGGCACTACCGTGCACGCGTATCTGCGGCTCGACCGCCCGGCCGGGCAGACCAACGGAGCCGCCAGCTAACCTGGGCGCGGTGGTGAACAATTCGAGGCTCCCTGTCGCCGTGGTCGCTTCGACCGCCCTGCTGATCGGCGGCTGCGGCGCCGCGCCGGGCGGGTCGATGACGTCCGGGTCGGTCCGGGATTTCGCGGCCGGCCTGCGCCGGCATGTCGGCACCGACGCGATGATGGCGCACCTGTCCGCGCTGCAGGACATCGCGTCGGCCAACGGCAACACTCGCGCGGTCGGCACCCCCGGCTACGACGCCAGCATTGACTACGTGGTGAACAAGCTGCGGGACAAGGGTTTTGACGTACAGACACCGGAGTTCGACGCGCGCGTTTTCCACGCCGACACCGGGTCGGTGACGGTCAGCGGCACGACCTATGAGGCGTATGCGCTGGAGTTCAGCCCGGCCACACCGCCGGACGGGCTGAGCGGACCGCTGGTGGCTGCGCCCGCCGACGACAGCCCGGGCTGCACCGCCTCGGACTACGACAGGTTGCCGGTCAGCGGTGCGGTGGTCCTGGTGGACCGCGGCACCTGCCCGTTCTCGCAGAAGGAGGAGGTCGCCGCGCAGCGCGGCGCGCGGGCGATGATCGTCGCCGACAGTGTCGTCGAGGACAAGATGGGTGGAACCCTCGGCGAGAATTTCGACGCGAAGATCCCCGTGGTCAGCGTCACCAAGGCCGCCGGGGCGGCGCTGCGCGACAAGCCGGGGCCGGCGACGGTGAAACTCAACGCCCAAACCCGGCAGATCCACGCCCGCAACGTGATCGCGCAGACCCGGACCGGCTCGACGGCCGACGTCGTGGCGATCGGTGCGCATCTGGACAGCGTGCCGGAGGGGCCGGGGATCAACGACAACGGCTCGGGGGTGGCGGCGTTACTGGAAACTGCTCGGCAGCTTGGCAGTTCGCCTCAGGTGCACAACGCGGTGCGGTTCTGTTTCTGGGGCGCAGAGGAACTCGGGCTGATCGGCTCGCGCAAGTACATCGGATCGCTGGATGTCAACGCGCTCAAAGACATTGCACTGTACCTGAACTTCGACATGCTGGCGTCACCCAATCCGGGCTATTTCACCTACGACGGCGACCAGTCGCTGCCCATGGACCAGCGGGGCAGTCCGGTGGTGCCGGAAGGGTCGGCCGGCGTCGAACGGTCGCTGGCCGCCTATCTGACGTCGGCCGGCAAGACGCCGCAGGACACGGCGTTCGACGGCCGATCCGACTACGACGCCTTCACGATTGCGGGCATTCCCGCCGGGGGCCTGTTCTCCGGCGCGGAGAACAAGAAGTCACCCGAGCAGGCCAAGCTCTGGGGCGGCGTCGCCGACCAGCCGTTCGATCCCAACTATCACAAGAGCACCGACACCCTCGAGCACATCGATCGCACCGCGCTGGGCATCAACGGCGGCGGTGTCGCCTATGTGACGGCGTTGTATGCCCAAGATCTGGGCGGCCGCAACGGCGTTCCGATCCACGAGGACCGCATCCGGCATCTCCTGCCGAAGTAGCCGGGTGCGGTCGTGCGGGCCGGCGAAAAATAGCGGTCCGACAGGCTTGCCACCAGAAAAAATACCCGGATAAAGTTCGGAACTGACTTCGGTGCTGCATCGGTAGTGCGTCACGACAAAGCGGTCCCCTCCATTGATGCCCGCTGATCGCTGTGCCGGTGTCGCGTTCGCGGGCCACCAGGTCGATGCCGGTGTCGGTTTTGCCCTGCCGGTCGGGCCAGTCGGCCCACCGCCACACCGAGTCGTAGTGCTGGGCGAGCATCGGGTCCAGCTCGAAATAGCGGACCATCAGCTGCTCGAACT
>NZ_JAVKSH010000060.1:0-22147 GCF_039583805.1 Mycobacterium sp.
GCTCAGGAGGCTAGGCCGAGGAACACCATGAGTGAGCGTTCGATGTCAACGATGAGCGTGGTGGGTACGCGGCCGATCCGTTCGCCGAGGTTCGACCGGCGCACTGTGGTGATTTTGTCGATCATGGCGAAGCTGGGTTGAGTGATGCCGGTGGTCGTAGGTATCGGGATGCGGGTTGTCGGTGCGTCGGCCGCGGTGCTCGTCAGCGGGATCACGACGACCGACTGAGTTGCGTCGAACAGGTCGTCTTGAATGATGAGCGCCGGCCGGGGCTTGGCGGCGTAAACGCCTACCGAGACGGTCCAGAGCTCGCCGCGGGTCACTCGTCGTCGGTCAGGTCGGAGATCGCCTCAACGAAGTCCATGTCGTCGCTGTGCCGGTCGGCTTCGGCCAGTGCGAGCGCTTCGCGGTGTGCTTCTGCGGCGAACTCGGCCGATCGGACGTCGGGCACCCACACTTGGACGGGGCGATACCCGCGTTCCCGCATGCGCCGACGGTAGTCGCTGACCCGCCGTGTCGATCTGACCCGCCGTGTCGATGTAGCCATACCTCAACTGTTGCATGAAACAGGGTTGCATGCAACACCCTCGATGACACCCGCATTGCGCTACGCCGGCCGAGCCGTCGTCTCATGTCCCTACGGCTCAACGACCTCCAGACCGAATATCGGTGTAGGTGAAATCGTCGCCTCGAAATAGCAGCGGCTCCCCGGCGACCAGAGCCAGGGCGTAGCTGAAGGTATCTCCCGGGTTGAGCCCGGCCGGATGTCCGCTGCCGCGCCCGTAGTCGCGATATGCCTGCGCGGCAATGCGGGCTTGGTGGGCGTCGAAGGCTTCGATGTGGATTCCGTAGGCGTCCAGTAGACGATCCACCATCCGAGTGATCTCGGGCCTGCCCTGCCGGTGAACGACCGCACACAACTCGACGTAACTGGGTGCGGACATGCGGGAATTCGGCGAGTGCACCAGCGCCTCTTTGAGCGCCTCGGCGCCCGGCTCACCGAGCGCGATGGCGACGAGCGCGGAGGTGTCGACGATCACCGCGACAGACCGTTGGCGTCGTAAAGCTCTACTTCGTTTGCTCGGATCACCCGCTTGTCCTCGTCGGTGAGAAGTTCACCGAGGTCGCGCAGAATGTCCTCGGCCGCCGCCCGCCGGGCCTCGGTGCGGGCCGTCTCACCGCTGTCCAATTCCGCGAGCCGGCGTGCAACGGCGTCCTCGACCGCCGCGGTCTGACCGGTGCCGGTGCGCGCAGCCAATTCACGCACCAGCGCGACGGTACGTTCACTCTTGATATTCAGGCTCATGGTAGAAGACTACCGCCATAGTGGTAGAAATCTGCCTGGATCCGGCTGCCCCGGTCAAAATGTCACGGTTGATCCGCCACCGTTGACCCCCGGTGGTAGCTGTGCAGCCGGTAGCGCAGCCCGGTGCTGCTGGTCAACCACTCCCCCGTGCCGCCGATCCAGGTCTGGTCCAGCGCCGGAGCGAGCGCGTCGGCGTCGTCAGGCCGCAGGTCGACGTCGACCTCGGTGACCTCGCAGCGATGCGCCAGCGGCAGTGCGAGCGCGTAGATCTCGGCGCCGCCGATCACCCACACCTGCGGATCGCTCAGCGTCTCCTCGAGGCTGGCGGCAACGTCGGCGCCGTCGGCCGCGTAGTCGGGTTGGCGGGTCACCACGACGTTGCGCCGGCCGGGCAGCGGGCGCACCGAGGCCGGCAGCGACTCCCAGGTCCGCCGCCCCATCACCACCGTGTGGCCCAGGGTGAGCTGTTTGAAGCGGGCCTGGTCTTCGGGCAACTGCCACGGAATTCCGCCGTCGCGCCCGATCACCCCCGACGTCGACTGAGCCCAGATCAGGCTGACCGTCATACCGCGACAGGCGCTTTGATCGCCGGATGCGGATCGTAGTTTTTGACGACGACGTCGTCGTAGGTGTAGTCGAAGATTGACTCCCGGTGTGCCAGAACGAGTTCCGGGTATGGCCGTGGTTGGCGGGACAGCTGCAGACGCACCTGCTCGACGTGGTTGTCGTAGATGTGGCAGTCCCCGCCGGTCCACACGAACTCACCGACCGCCAAGCCCGCCTGCGCGGCCATCATGTGGGTGAGCAGCGCGTAGCTGGCGATGTTGAACGGCACGCCCAGGAACAGGTCGGCGCTGCGCTGGTAGAGCTGGCAGCTCAGCCGGCCGTCGGCCACATAGAACTGGAACAGCAGGTGACACGGCGGCAACGCCATCCGGTCGAGTTCGCCGACGTTCCACGCCGACACGACGATGCGCCGCGAGTCCGGGTCGGTGCGCAGCAGCTGCAGCGCCGCGCTGATCTGGTCGACCTGCTCGCCCGACGGCGTCGGCCACGACCGCCACTGCACCCCGTAGACCGGGCCGAGATCGCCTGTCGCAGAAGCCCATTCGTCCCAGATCGTGACGCCATGCCGGTGCAGCCAGTCGACGTTGGAGTCGCCGCGCAGAAACCACAGCAGCTCGTAGACCACCGACTTGACGTGCACCTTCTTGGTGGTGATCAACGGGAAACCCGCCGACAAGTCATAGCGCATCTGGTGGCCGAACAGGCTGCGGGTGCCGGTGCCGGTGCGGTCGGCCTTGCGGGTGCCCCGCTCGAGCACCAGCCGCAGCAGATCCTCATACGGTGTGGCGATCGGCACGCGGCTAGCTTACGTCCACAGCCGGGCGCAGCGGGTCGACGCTCATGCAATGCGGGCAGACCGGCGAGGGTCGGTGGTACCGCCGACAAGCACGATCGAGGATATCCGGCGGCGGTGTTCGAGCTGCGCAGCTGCGCGCAAGCCCCCTGGTCACGGTATGGGAATGTCCAAGGCCGGCCTCACTGGAAGAGGAGGGCATAAAAATCGGTGAACTCTGCCTCGACGATGGCTGGAACCGCCCGGGTGGCGCCAGTGGCGAGCACCGTGACTAGATCCGTGAGCGAACCCGGGTCAGCAGCCAATACCTTGTCGGCGCTGAACCTTGTCGGCGCTGAACCTTGTCGGCGCTGAGCAAATCGGTGCTGGCAGTGAGCAGCCCCTGGTCCGCGGCGAGCAGTCCCGGGCTGGTTTGCTCCACCGCCGGCAAGGTGCCCTGGAGCGACTCTGCCCCAGCGATGACCGAGGAGAGAGTGTTCTGGATCTCGATTCCCTGCGAACCCAAGAAAACTTCCGGCTCGAATGGGTTGATTCCCGCAGGCAGCGTTGCTTCGGCGTCGGCCAGCACGATAGCGCCGTTATTCGCCGCTTGGCTGGCGCTGTTCAGCACGTCGGTGTAGGTGTCGCCGTCGGCGTGAGCAGCAGGCGCCCCAGCCAGCATCGCCAGGACCGCGGTGGCGCGCGGCGGCGACAGTGACGCCCGCGCCTGCTTGCCACCACCGGGCCACACGCCGTACGACGCCCAAGTTTTTCACAGCAACCTCAACGACGCCGGACTCGGCGATAGCGTGCACAGTCCCGGGATGAGGACCCCGTGGCGTTCGCTGTCGGCGAGCGCTGCGTTGACCAACCGAAGCTCTTCACCGCGGCCCGTCAAGGGCCAACGGTCACTCATTCGTCGACGCTAGCCAGCTGCGCGCGCCCACAGTTAACCCTCGGCAATTTTGCCGAGTTCGGTATGCAATTTCTGGCGTGCCAGCTCAAAGACGCTGTCCAGGCCCTCGGGTTCGATCTGCAGGTAACCGCAGATCACCTCGTCGGCTACACCGGCGTCGCGCAGCCGCAGCGCCAGGGAGTGCGCATCGGGAAGGCGCCGTAGCGCGGCCTCATTCCGGCGCTCGTTGGTGCTAGAAGCGGTCACGTCTGCCCTCGCTTCGGCGCTTCCCGATTCGGTGAGCTGGTTAGGATGCGTCGGCTATGAGTGCCCGGAGTTTGTGGACGGGGATGGTTTTGTCGTCGTCGACGGTGGCGCTCAATGCGGCTTCGAGGGTGCGCCGGATCATCTGGCCGGTTGTGGTGTTCTCGGCGGCAGCACGTTCGCGCAGGATGGCGAGCAGGGTGACCGGCAGGCGCACTGTGAAGGCGTCCATCGGCTCTGCGGTGGTGGCGGTCGGGGTTGCTGGTTCGGCCGCGTCGATCTGCGCGCTCAGATCGGTGGTGTCGTAGTGGCGGGCCAGGTCGGAGAGTCGGTCGGTCATGATGGTGTCTTTCGCTGGAAGGTGGCCTTTTCCTCGGGGGTCATGTCTCGGGCGGTGACTACGTAGTCGCGGCCGTCGAGTCCGTCAGCCAGGACTACCACCAGGTGTCGGCCGTTGTAGGTGGTGCCGAACACCAGCCGAGTGTTCTCGTGGCCGACCTGGTAGATCCGCGGATCGCTGTCGACAACTTGATGAACTTCGTTCGGGGTTACACCGTGGCGGGCGATGTGCGCTTCGTTCTCATCGTTCCAATTCAGCTCATGCCACACCGGCGCCCTCCACAACGAGAGTGTACACGAAACGTGTACGCGGACGCCTCAGCCGCGAGAATACGACTGACGGCGTTCGCCGTCGGCGAGCGCTGCATGGACCAACCGAAGCTCTTCACCGCGGCCCGTCAAGGGCCAACGGTCACTCATTCGTCGATGCTAGCCAGCTGCGCGCGCCCACAGTTAACCCTCGGGAATTTTGCCGAGTTCGGTATGCAATTTCTGGCGTGCCAGCTCAAAGACGCTGTCCAGGCCCTCGGGTTGGATCTGCAGGTAACCGCAGATCACGTCGTCGGCGACGCCGGCGTCGCGCAGCCGCAGCGCTAAGGAGTGCGCGTCGGGAAGGCGCCGTAGCGCGGCCTCATAACGGCGCTCGTTGGTGCTAGCCGCTTGAGGATCGACTATCGACAATTTGTTGTCGATGTGGAATGGCTGGCTTGCGGGGAATCCTCAAGCGGCTAGCGGTGTTTCGATGGCGAGATCGTTGAACAGCGTTTGCATATCGATGCGGATTCGTTCGTAGTCACGGTCGACGGTTGTCCAGTGTGCGGGTTTGCGACCCATGCGGGGGCTGCTTCGCCGACGTTCCACGCCGACACGACGATGCGCCGCGAGTCCGGGTCGGTGCGCAGCAGCTGCAGCGCCGCGCTGATCTGGTCGACCTGCTCGCCCGACGGCGTCGGCCACGACCGCCACTGCACCCCGTAGACCGGGCCGAGATCGCCTGTCGCAGAAGCCCATTCGTCCCAGATCGTGACGCCATGCCGGTGCAGCCAGTCGACGTTGGAGTCGCCGCGCAGAAACCACAGCAGCTCGTAGACCACCGACTTGACGTGCACCTTCTTGGTGGTGATCAACGGGAAACCCGCCGACAAGTCATAGCGCATCTGGTGGCCGAACAGGCTGCGGGTGCCGGTGCCGGTGCGGTCGGCCTTGCGGGTGCCCCGCTCGAGCACCAGCCGCAGCAGATCCTCATACGGTGTGGCGATCGGCACGCGGCTAGCTTACGTCCACAGCCGGGTAGTAGAACGGTAACCATGCCGACAACCACCGACACCGTCACCACACCCGACGGCGCCTGCCCGGTGCAGCTGTTCACCCCCGACGGCCAGGGGCCCTGGCCCGGCGTGGTCATGTACGTCGACGCCGGCGGGGTGCGCGACAGCCTGCGCGTGATGGCTGCCACGCTGGCCGGCTTCGGGTACGCCGTGCTGCTGCCCGACGTCTATTACCGCCACGGTGACTGGGCTCCGTTTGACATGCGGACCGCCCATGGCGACCCTGCCGAGCGCACGCGGCTGATGTCGATGCTTGCCAGCATCACGCCGGACATGATGGAAAGTGACGCGGCCGCGTTCTTCGATTACCTGGCGGCGCGCCCGGAGGTCACCGGCGAGACGTTCGGCACCACGGGCTACTGCATGGGCGGGCGGGCGTCGTTCACCGTCGCCGGCCGCGTCCCCCAGCGGGTGGCGGCCGCGGCGGCCTTCCACCCCGGCGGGCTGGTCACCGACACCCCCGACAGCCCGCACCTGCGGGCCGAGAAGATCCGCGCCGCGGTCTACGTGGCCGGCGCGCAGAACGACGCGTCGTTCACCGCGGACAACGGCGACACCCTGGACAAGGCCCTGACCACCGCCGGCGTCGAGCATACCGTCGAATTCTACTCTGCCGCACACGGATTCGCGGTCCCGGACAACCCGTCCTATGACGCCGGCGCCGCCGAGCGGCACTGGACGGCGACGCGGGAGTTCTTCGCGGCCACGCTGGCCAGCAAACAGGCAACCTAGCCGGCGCATCCCATGCACGTCGACGCGATGACCGGCCCGCTGCCGCTGGGCCGGATCGGTGAGCTGGCCCGGCGCACCCAGGCGGTCGGGTTCTCCGGTCTGCTGTTCACCGAGACCGGCCGCACGGCCTACCTCAACGCGGCGGTCGCCTCGCAGGCCGCGCCCGGGCTGGAGTTGTCCACCGGCGTCGCGGTGGCGTTTCCGCGCAGCCCCTTCGTCACGGCGACCACGGCATGGGAGCTCGCCGAAGCGACCGGCGGGAAGTTCCGGCTGGGTCTGGGCACGCAGGTGCGCCGCCACGTGGTGGGGCGTTACGGCGTGGCCTTCGAGCGGCCCGGCCCGCGGCTGCGCGACTACGTGCTCGCCGTCAAGGCGTGCTTCTCCGCGTTTCGCACCGGCACGCTCGACCACCGCGGCGAGTTCTACCAGCTCGACTTCATCACCCCGCAGTGGAGCCCGGGGCCTCTCGACGTCCCCGACCCGAAAGTCGATGTCGCGGCGGTGAATCCGTGGATGTTACGGATGGCCGGCGAGGTGGCCGACGGGGTGCACATCCATCCGATCGCCGAACCGGGCTACATCAGCCGGCACGCCCTGCCCAACATCGCCGACGGCGCCGCCAAAGCCGACCGCGGCACGTCGGACATCGCGGTGATCGTGCCGGAGATGACGATCGTCGGCGACAGCGACAGCGACCGCGACGCGCAGCGCGACCGAGTGCGGGCGAGCCTGGCCTTCTACGCCAGCACACCCAACTACGCGTTCATCTTCGACGAGGCCGGGTTCGAGGGCACCACAGCACGGGTCCGCGAGAAGCAGAAAGCCGGCGACTTCGCCGGCATGGCGGCCCAGATCACCGACGAGCACGTCGGAGTGTTCGCCACCGAGTCGAGCTGGGACGGGCTGGCTGACGCGCTGACCCGCAAGTACGGCGCCGTCGCCACCCGGCTGGTGCTCTACAACGCACTCGACGACGCGCTGCGCGACCCCGAGCGCCTCGAACGCTACGGCGAGGTGGCCCGCCGGATCCGCCGGACCAGCCAGGCCAGCTGACCAGCCGGACCAGCTGACCGCGAAAGTGCATCTGGCGACGCATTTCCCGAGTAGCGGCGTCGCTACTTGCACTTTCGCGGCACTTCAGAACTTCGGTCAGACGGGCAGGTCGACCAGCTCGCCCAGCCGGGCCCGGTGACGGAACCCGCTGCCGAACGCCGCCTGGTCGCTCTTGGCCCGCTTGAGATACAGGTGCGCGGGATATTCCCACGTCATCCCGATGCCGCCGTGCAGCTGAATGCACTCCTCGGCGGCGTGCACGGCCGCCCCGCTGCAATACGCCTGCGCGACGGCCGCGGCGACGGCGGCGTCGTCGTCGCCGCGCGCGCAGGTGTCGGCGGCGTAGCGGGCCGCCGCGCCCGCCGAATTGACCTCCAGCCACAGGTCGGCGAGCCGGTGTTTGATCGCCTGATACGAGCCGATCGCGCGGCCGAACTGCTTGCGCTCCTTGACGTAGGCCAGCGTGGTGTCGAAACACCACTGCGCGATGCCGAACTGTTCGGACGCCAGCAACGCGGCCCCCGTCTGCAGCGCGGTCGTCACCGCCGCCGGCGCTGAGCCCACCGGTGTTGACGCCGCGCCGGAAAACGTCACGTCGGCAAGGGATCTCGTCATGTCCAAAGCCAACACCGGCGACGTCTCGACACCCGCCGATGCCGCGGCGACGGTGTGCAGCTCGACTCCGCCCGGCCCGGCCGCCGGCACCACCAGCACGTCGGCCTGCGCGACGCCCGCGACACCGGTCACCTGCCCGGTCAGGCCGTCGCCGCCGGAGGACACACCCGCGACCGCATCATCCGGCGCGGCGCACAACGACACCGCCAGCGCGGCGGTGATCTCACCGGCGGCCAACGCCGCGACCGTCTCGGTGTCGCCGGCCGCCAGCAGCGCCACGGTGGCCAGCACCGCGCTGGACAGGAACGGCACCGGCGCCACCGCCCGGCCGATCTCCTCCATCACCACGGCGGCCTCGCGGGCGCTCGCGCCCGCCCCGCCCAGCGACTCGGGAACCAGCAGACCCGCCAACCCCAGATCCACACTCAGCGTCCGCCATACACCTGAGAAGTCCGGCGGTGCGGGATCATACAGCGCGGCAACGGATTCCGGCGGGCACCGGTCGGCGAACAGCCGGCGCACGCTGTCCCGCAAGGCCTCCTCGGTGTCGGAGTACAGCAGGTCGGTCATCGGTTCAGGTCCTTCCACGCGACGTCTTTGTCGACACGGTGTTCGCCGGGCAGGCCGAGGATGCGTTCGGCGATGGTGTTGCGCAGGATCTCCGACGTACCGCCTTCGATCGAATTTCCCCGGGCCCGCAGGTAGCGATACCCCGGCCCGCGCCCGGTGAAGTCGGCGCGTTCGGGCCGCAGCAACGTCCAGTCGTCGTAGCGCAGCGCCGACTCGCCGAGCAGCTCCATCTCGAAACCCGAAATCGCCTGCGCCAGGCGGGCAAACGTCACCTTCAAACCGGCGCCCTCCGGGCCGGGCTGGCCGGCGGTCAGCTGTTGGCGCAGCCGCACGCCGGTCAGCCGGGCCACCTCCGCCTCCACCCACAGCCGCATCAACTCGTCGTGCATCGCCGGGTTGCGCAGCTCGGGGTGATCTCGCCAGGCCTCGGTGACCTTGCTGATCATCCCGGCCTCGCGGGCCGTGCCGAACACCGAGCCGATGGCCACCCGCTCGTTGTTGAGCGTGGTCGTCGCCACCTTCCAGCCGGCGCCCTCCGGGCCGAGCCGGTTGGCGTCGGGCACCCGCACGTCGGTCAGGAACACCTCGTTGAATTCGGCCTCGCCGGTGATCTGGCGCAGCGGGCGGATGTCGACGCCCGGATCGGTCATATCGCACAGGAAGTAGGTCAGCCCTTGGTGTTTGGGCACGTCCGGGTCGGTGCGGGCGACCAGGATCGCCATCTGGGCGATCTGCGCAACCGACGTCCACACCTTCTGCCCGTTGACAATCCAGTCCCCGTCTTTGTCCGGGCCCTCGCGGACGGCGCGGGTGGCCAGCCCGGCCAGATCCGACCCCGCACCGGGCTCGCTGAACAGCTGGCAGTAGACGTGCTCGCCGGTGAACAGCGGGCGCAGGAATTTTCGTTTCTGCTCGTCGGTGCCGAACGCGGCGATGGTCGGCGCCGCCATGCCCAGCCCGATGGTGTTCCTGCCGCCGCCCGCCGGCGGTGCGCCCGCGTCGGCCAGTTGCGCGTCGACCTGCGCCTGATGGTCCCGGGGCAGGTCCAGCCCGCCGCAGCCGCGCGGAAAATGCACCCACGCCAGGCCCGCGTCGAACCGCGCCGCCAGGAAGTCGCGGGCGTCCTCGGCCCGCGGGTCGTGCTCGTCGAGCAGCGCCTGCACGCGCGCCCGCAGGTCCTCGTCGACCTGGTGTTCAACCGTCGTCATCGGCGTCTCCCGTCCGTTCAGATCCCGGCATCGTCGGCCACCTCACGGGCCTGGCGGACCAACGCGTCGATGCGCTCCACAGTAGGCGTGCCGGCGGCGGCCCTGTTCTGCGGTGTGTCCATGGCGCGGCGCATCACGCCCTCGGCGATGACGGCAATCTTCCACAACCCCAACGCATGCCAGTACTTCAGCGTCGCCGCGTCTCGCCCGGTCTCGGCCAGGTACACCCGCGCCATCTCGTCGCGGTCCGGGAATCCGTCCAGCGCCGCGGCGGCGAACTCGCCGGCGATGTCCTCCTCGCCGGCCTGCGGCCAGTACGCCAGCAGGCTGCCCATGTCGGCCAGCGGGTCGCCCAGGGTGGACAGCTCCCAGTCCAGGACCGCCACCACCTCGCCGGTCGCGGGCGAGGTGATGACGTTGCGCAGGTGAAAGTCGCCGTGCACCAGCGTCAGCTCCTGATGCTGCGGCGCCGCCGCCGTCAGCCGCCGGGTCAGGTCGTCCAGCGCGGGCAGCTCCCGCGTCTTGGACAGCTCCCACTGCCCGGCCCAGCGCTTGAGCTGCCGCTGCGCGTACGGCTTGTGGCTGGCCAGGTCCGCCAGGCCGACCGCCGCGATGTCGACGGCGTGGATCTGGGCCAGCGTCGTCGGCAGCGACAGGCCGATCCGCCGGCGGTGCTGCGGCGTCAACGATTCCACCACCGGCATCCGGTCGAGCACCAGCCCGTCGACGAACTCCATCAACAGCAACGGCACCCCGTCGGAGCCGGCGGCGCGGGTCAGCCCGTACACCCGCGGTGTGGGCACGGCGGTGTCGCCCAGCGCGGACAGGATGCGCGCCTCGCGGGCCACGTCGTGCGCCGAGGCCAGCAGATGGCCCAGCGGAGGCCGGCGCAGCACCCATCGTCCGTCGCCGGCGTCGCGCACCAGGTAGGTCAAATTGGACTGCCCCAACCCGATCCGCTCGAAACGCAGCGGGCCGGCGAACCCGATCCCCAGTTGCGCCATCCAGCCGGCGACCGCCGCCGGGTCGACGCCGAGGGCCTGGGTGCTAGCCACGGAACCCCTGCGCGTTGCCGAGCAGCTGGCCGCCGTCGACCACCATGGCCTCGCCGGTGATCCAGCTCGCAGCGTCGGAGACCAGGAAGGCGACCGCGCCCGCGACGTCGACCGGCTCGCCGATGCGCCCCAACGCGGTGCTGGCCGACAACGCCTCCTCGTGGTCCTTCCACAGCGTCTCGGCCATCCGGGTTCGCACCACGCCCGGGCAGATCGCGTTGACCCGCACCCGCGGCGAAAGCTCCAGCGCCAGTTGCTTGGTCACGTGGATCAGCGCCGCCTTGGTGGCGTTGTACATCCCCATGTAAGGCGCGTAGTGCAGGCCGCCGATGGACGCCATGTTGACCACCGCCCCGCCGTGCTCCCGCATCGACGCGGTGACGACGAGCGACGTCCACAGCAGCGGCGCCCACAGGTTGATGTCGAAGACCTTGGCGAACCGGCCGTGGTCCTGCTCGATCAGCGGGCCGTAGGCGGGGTTGGTCCCGGCGTTGTTGACCAGGATGTCCACCCTGCCGAACCGGTCCATCGCCAGCTCGACGCAGCGCCGCGCGGCGTCCTCGTCGACGGCGTGGGCGGCCACCCCGACCGCGGTGCCCCCGACCGCGGTGTCCCCGACCTGTGCGGCGGCCGCGTCGGCGCTGTCCTGCTTGCGCGATGTCAGCACCACGTTGGCCCCGGCCTCGGCGAGGCGCTGCGCGGTCGCCAGCCCGATCCCCCGCGAGGCCCCGGTGATGATGGCGGTGCGTCCGGTCAGGTCGGTCATCGCGCACCGGCCTTGGCGTGGTCGCGGTACTTGCGTAGTTCGCGACGGGCGATGGCGCGTTTGTGCACCTCGTCCGGCCCGTCGGCGAGCCGCAGCGTGCGCAGGTGCGCCCACGCCATGGCCAGCGGGAAGTCGTCGGTGACGCCGCCGCCGCCGTGCACCTGGATGGCGCGGTCGACGACCTTGAGCGCCACCTGCGGGGCGGCCACCTTGATCGCCGCGATCTCGGTCTGGGCTTCCTTGTTGCCGACGGTGTCCATCAGGTACGCGGCCTTGAGGGTGAGCAGCCGGATCATCTCGATGTCGATGCGCGACTCGGCGATCCAGTCACCGATGTTGGCGTTCTCACTGACCGGTTTGCCGAAAGTGACCCGCGATTGCGCTCTCCTACACAGTAATTCGAGTGCACGTTCAGCCATGCCGATCGCCCGCATGCAGTGGTGGATGCGGCCGGGGCCCAGCCGGGCCTGGCTGATCGCGAAACCCTCGCCCTCGCCTTTGAGCACGTCGGTGGCCGGCACCCGCACGTCGCGGAAGTCGATCTCGGCGTGGCCTTCGCGGTCCTGGTAGCCGAACACCGGCAGGCCGCGCAGCACGGTGACGCCGGGCGCGTCGATGGGCACCACCATCATCGACTGCTGCCGGTGCGGGGCGGCCGTCGGGTCGGTCTTGCCCATCACGATCATCACCGCGCAGTTCTTGTGTAAGGCGTTGGACGCGAACCACTTCCGGCCGTTGAGCACATACTCGTCGCCGTCGCGCACCATGGACAGCTCGATATTGGTGGCGTCCGAGCTGGCCACCTGCGGCTCGGTCATGGCGAACGCCGATCGGATGGTGCCGTCCAGCAACGGTTTGAGGTAGCGCTCCTTGTGCTCGTCGCTGCCGAACAGCGTCAGCACCTCCATGTTGCCGGTGTCGGGGGCGCTGCAGTTGCAGGCCTCGGGCGCGAGATGCGGGCTGCGGCCCATGATCTCGGCGAGCGGCGCGTACTCCAGGTTGGTCAGCCCGGGCCCCCACTGCGGGTGCGGGTGGAACAGGTTCCACAGCCCCCGCCGTCGGGCCTCGGCCTTGAGCTGCTCGACGATCGGCGGCTGGAAGTGCGGGTCGCCGGATTCGCGCATCTGCTCGTCGTAAACCGGCTCGGCCGGGTAGACGTGGGAGTCCATGAACTCCTGCAGCTCCGTCTGGTATTTCTGTGCGCGCTCGGATATGTCGAACAACGACATGGCGTCTCCTGTCAGCGTTGGTGATCAAGCAGGCTGCGCTGGTAGCGGCGCATGCCGCGCAGCCAACGGTCGTAGTCGGTTGCCTTCTGGCGGTACATCTCCAGCACTTCGGGGTGCGGCAGGATCAGGAAACGCTCCTCGTCGACGGCCGCCAGCACGGCGTCGGCGACCCGGGCCGGCTCCAGCACCTCACCCGCGGCGGTGACCGCCCGGGTCGCGATGTCGGCCAGCGGCTCGCCGGACTCCGCACCGGAGTGCAGCATCCTGGTGTTGACGCCCATCGGGCACAGGCAGCTGACCCGCACCCCCTGGTCGCCGTAGGCGATGTGCAGCCATTCGGCGAAGCCGACGGCCGCGTGTTTGGTCACCGAGTACGTGGCGACGCCGATCTGCGTGAGCAGGCCGGCCGCCGATGCGGTGGACACGAAGTAGCCCTCGCCGCGGTCGACCCAGCCCGGCACCAGCAGCTGCGCCGCGCGGATGTGGGCGCGCAGGTTCACCTCGAGGGCGAGGTCCCAGTCCTGCTCGCTGACCTGCAGGCCCGGTGTGCCGGCGATGCCCGCGTTGGCGAAATACATGTCCACCGGGCCGAATTCGCGCTCGGCGAGGTCGATCAGTCCCTGGATCTGGCCGGTGTCGCAGACGTCTGCGCCCGCGCTGACCGCCGTACCGGGCCGCTCGGCGGTGATCCCGTCGGCGACCGTGCGGGCGGCGTCGGCGTCCAGGTCGGCGACGACGACCCGCGCGCCCTGGCGGGCGAGTTCGGCGGCGATCGCGCCGCCGATGCCGCCACCGCCGCCGGTGACAACGGCAACCTTCTGGGCGACCTTCACAAGAGCATCCTCGTCATGGCGAACAGTGTCCTTCCATCTATAGTTGAATCCGGTCTCGGATTCAACTCGCTGGGCGATCCGGGACCGGCAACCGCAGCGCGTTGGCCCACAACCGGGTCAGCAGACACACCAGCGCCTCGAAGTCGGCCGGCTCGCCGTCGCCGCCCTGGTGTTCGCCCAGCGTGAAGACGCTGTAGGCCAGCCGGCTGACCATGCCCGACAGCGCCCGCGAGGCCAGCATCGGATCGACCGCGGGGTCGGCGATCCCGCGGGCCTGCAGCTCGGCGATGCCCCGCGCGTTGCGCGCGACGAAGGCGTCCGCCCGGCGCTTGCGGATCGTGCGGAACTGCGGGTCGATCTGCGCGACCTGCTCCAGCAGCCCCATCAACTTGGCGTTACGCCGATATGCTTGCAGGTAGGCGCGGTTACTGGCCTCCAGCACCGCGTAGGGGTCGTCGGTGTCGCTGACCCGGCCCATGCCCGGGTGCATCATGTCGCGCTGCGCCTCGTCGAGGACCGCCGCGAAGATCTCCTCCTTGTTGGCGAAGTAGGTGTAAAAGGAGCCGGTCGCGCACTTGGCCGCCTTGGTGATGTCGGTGAGCTTGCTGTCGAGGTAGCCGTCCCGCTCGAAGACTTTGCGCGCAGCGGCGACCAGCGCGGCGCGGGTGCGGGCGCCGCGCACGGTCGCCGGCGGTTGGCGCAGCAGCGCGGGCGGTGCCAGCGGCGGTGGCGCCGACGCGCTGTCCAGTGCGTCGGGCACACTCGCGTCCATCTCTCGGATTTTATCTGAACCTGACGTCAGATTCACATAAGTTGCGCGGTGGCGGTGGAACGGAGGTCAGGTTCGTTTCGATCCGGGAGACGCCCCCTGCTCATCCGGCAACGCATCGACCACGACGGTTGCGCGACTCACTTCGAGTAGTGGTAACGCGCCTGCAGGACGACGACCGCGGTTTCGGTCACGACGTACACCAGGCGGTGCTCTCCGGTGATGCGGCGCGACCACGCGCCGTCGATCCCGTACTTGAGCGGTTCGGGCTTGCCGATTCCCGCATGGGGGTCACGAAGCACCGCGTCCAGGAGCTTGTTGATGCGTTTGAGTGTGTTGCGATCCGTGGACTGCCCGAAGAGGTAGTCCTCCCACGCCTGCGGGGTGAACAGCAGATTCACTCGCGGTCAAGGTCTTTCTCCAGAACCTCGCCGCGGTGAAATGCCTCCTGGGCATCCAAGAGCCGCCGCGCGTTCGCCGGCGACCGGAACAGGTATGCGGTTTCAACCCAAGCCGAGTAGTCATCCGCTGACAGCAACACGGCGTTGCCGCGTTTGGAAATGATTTCGACCGGCGTCCTGTCTTCGTTGACCTGTTCGATGAGCGGGAACAGTTTCTTGCGCGCTTCGCTGGCCGTCAGCGCCACGGTTACTTCACCTCCGCTACTTCACCTCCACGACAATGGTACCGAATATGGTACCACTCTAGCCTCGGCCCAACCGCGCGATCCACGCCCGTGAATCGGCGGGATCGATCACGTCGTCGAGCTCGAAGGTGGTGGCCGACGTCAGCGCCTTGCCGTGCCGGTAGGCCGCCTCGACCAGCGTGTCGAACAGCTGCCGGCGTTCGCCGGGGTCCTCCACCGCCGCCAGCTCCTTGCTGAACCCGAGCCGCACCGCGCCTTCCAGCCCCATGCCGCCGATCTCGCCGGTCGGCCAGGCGACCGTGAAGTCGGGGGCGTGAAATGAGCCGCCCGCCATGGCCATCGCGCCCAGGCCGTACCCCTTGCGCAGGATGATCATGCCCAGCGGCACGCTCAGCCGCGCGCCGAGCACGAACAGCCGGCCGAAGCGCCGGACCGTGGCGTCCTTCTCTGCCTCCGGGCCGACCATGAATCCCGGCGTGTCGCACAGCGAGATCATCGGCAGCGAAAACGACTGGCACAGCGTGAAGAAGTCGCCGATCTTGTCGGCCGCCTCGGCGTCGATCGCGCCGCCCAGGTGGTGGCTGCTGTTGGCCAGCAGGCCGAATGCCACGCCTTCCACGCGCACCAGCGCGGTGACCACCCCGACGCCGTAGTCGGGCCGCAACGCGAGCACGGAGCCGACGTCGACGATCCCCTCGATCGCGCGGTGCACGTCGTAAGCCCGTAACCTGTTCTCCGGCACCACATGTCGCGCCCATCGCGGGTCGGGCGCCTGCCACCCGGCGGCACTGCCCTGAAAATAGGACAGGTACTGCTTGGCCAGCGCCACCGCGTGCGCCTCGTCGCGCGCGACCATGCCGATCACCCCGTTGCGCCGCTGCACGTCGACGGGTCCGATGTCCTCGGGCCGGTGTTCGCCGAGCCCGCCGCCTTCGATCATGGCCGGCCCGCCCATCCCGATGTTGGCGTCGGGCGTCGCGATGATGACGTCGCAGGCGCCGGCCAGCGCGGCGTTGCCGGCGAAGCAGCGCCCGGAGACGATCGACACCAGCGGCACCCGGCCGCTCAGCGCGCCGAGCGTGCGGAACGTCGGAACGTCCAGGCCGGCAACGTTGCCGACGTCGGTGTCCCCGGGCCGGCCGCCGCCGCCCTCGGCGAACAGCACCACCGGCAGGTTCCGGCGGGCGGCCACCTCGAAGACCCGGTCGGTTTTGGCGTGGTTGCGCATGCCCTGCGTGCCGGCCAGCACGGTGTAGTCGTAGGACAGCACGGCGGCCTCGGACCCGTTGATCCTCCCCACGCCCGCCACCAGGCCGTCGGCCGGGGTGTTGGCCATCAGGTCCTCGTCGGAGCGACGGCTGCGCTGCGCGGCGACCGCCAGCGCGCCGTATTCGACGAAGCTGCCCGGATCCACCAGGTCGGCGATGTTCTCCCGGGCGGTGCGGCGATTCTGCCTGTGCCGCTTGGCGACAGCGTCCGGCCGGCCTTCGTCGAGGGTGAGCAGGTGCCGGTGGCGGACCTCGTCGAGGTCGGCGCGAACCCGGTCGAGGTCGAGGCCGGCGCCGGACTCGCCGGATGCCGCGTCGCCGCCGCCGCGGAAGACCACCAGCGGGTCGCCCGGTCCGACAACCTGCCCGGGCGCCACCAGGGTGTGCACTGTACGCAGCGCGGCGGGCGCGGCCAGCACATGCTGCATCTTCATCGCCTCGATCACCACCACCGCAGCGCCGGCCGCCAGCGCGGTGTCCTCGGGCGCCACCTCGACGACGGTGCCGGCCAGCCGCGCGCGCAGCACCTCCTCACCCGGATACAGCTCCGGCGCTGCGGGCGGGGCGTCGCGGGTTCGTGTCAGCGTTGTGCCGGCCAGCGCGGGCAGCTTCTCGTCGAGGAAGCTCGTCGTCGCCGTTCCCGATTGGAATTCGCTGTCGGACAATATTTCTCGCAGCAGCGCGATGTTGGTGCGCAGGCCCTCGATGCGGAATTCGGCCAGCGCCGTGTCGGCTTTACGCACCGCCGCCGGCCACGACGAACTGTGCACGTGGGTGATCACCTTGGCCAGCAGCGAGTCGTAGCGCGGGCTGGGCGTCAGGCCCGGCCGCCCGTAGGTGTCGACGCGCACGCCGGGGCCGGTGGGCGGCGAGAACACCGCCAGGGTGCCGGCGGTGGGCACGACGGACCCGTCGGCGTCGACGGTCTCCATGGCGACCCTGGTTTGGACGGCGATGCCCCGCGCCGCGGCGGGCTCGCCGGTGACGTGATCGCCGGCGGCGGTGATTCCGGTGGGCAGGCCCAGCTCGTCGAAGGTAGCGCCCGCGGCGATGGCCAATTGCGCTGCCACCAGGTCGATCCCGGTGACTTCTTCGGTGACGGTGTGTTCGACTTGGATGCGCGGGTTGACCTCCAGGAAGACGAACCCCTCACCGCTGAGCAGGAATTCGACGGTCGCCAGCCCCCGGTAGCCGGCGGCGGCGCACAGCCGCACCGCCGCCTGGTGCAGCTGGCGCCGCAGCCCTTGCGAAATACCCTGCGCCGGAGCTATTTCGATGACCTTCTGGTGGCGCCGCTGGATGCTGCAGTCCCGGTCGCCGAGTGCCAGCGCGCGGGTCGGCACCCCGACGATCTGCACTTCGACGTGCCGGGCGCCGGTGACCAGTGCCTCGGCGAACACCGCCGGGTTGCCGAATCCCAGCTGGGCTTCCGCGGCGCACCGCTGGTAGGCGTCGTCGATCTGGTTGGCGCTGAGCACTATCCGCATGCCACGGCCGCCGCCGCCGGCGAGTGCCTTGATGACGATCCCGCCGTCGTGGGCGGCGAAGAAACCCCGGACCTCGGCGACGTCGGACGGGCCGTCGGTGGCCGGCAGCACCGGCACCCCGGCGGCGAGGGCGGCACGGCGGGCCGCCGACTTGTCGCCGAACAGCTCCAGCACCTCGGCGTCCGGCCCGACGAAGGTGTGCCCGGCGGCGGAGCACGCGCGCGCGAATTGCGCGTTCTCGCTGAGGAACCCGTAGCCGGGATGAATGAGCCCGGCTCCGCACTTCTGCGCCGCCGCGAGGATGCCGTCGCGGTCGAGATAGGCGGCGGGCCCGGCGCCCGGCAGCCCGAAAGCTTCGTCGGCCGCGTGCACGTGCGGGCTGTCAGCGTCGTCCTCGGCGTAGACGGCGGCCGTGGCCAGGCCGAGTTCGGTTGCGGTGCGGATGATCCGCAGCGCGATCTCGCCGCGGTTGGCGACCAGCAGCGGCTTGCTCATCGCAGCGCTTCGCCCCACCGCACCTGTTCCCGCAGTTGGCCCTTGAGGAGTTTGCCGCCGGCGTTGCGGGGCAGCGCCTCGTTGACGACGGTGACGTACTGCGGGATCTTGAAGTCGGCGAGCTGGTTGCGGCAGTGCGCCAGGACTGCGGTCACGTCGACCTGCTCGCCGAACAGCACCGCGCCGACCTTCTCCCCCATCACCTCGTCGGGCACCGCCAGCACCGCCGCGTCGGCCACGCCGGGCGCCGACAGCAGCGCCGCTTCCACCTCGACGCTGGAGACGTTTTCGCCGCCGCGGATGATGATGTCCTTGAGCCGGTCGACGATGTGCACCCGGCCCGCGTCGTCCACCCGCACCACGTCGCCGGTGTGCAGCCAGCCGTCGACGATCGTCGCGGCGGTGGCGTCCGGCCGGTTCCAGTAGCCGGCGGTCACGTTGGCGCCGCGCGTCACCAACTCCCCGGTGGCCGGGTCGTCATCGAAGGGCACCACCCCCAGGTCCACCGACGGCACCGCATAGCCGACCGAGTCGGCGTGCTCGACGGCGTCCCGGTCGGGCAGCACCGTCATCAGCGACGACGTCTCCGTCATTCCGTAGCCGTTGAACACCGCGGCGTGCGGGAAGGCGTTCTTCACCGCGATGACCAGTGATGGGGCGATCGGCGCGCCACCGTAGCCGACCCATCTGACCCCGGAGACGTCGGCTGCCTGGAAGTCGTTGTGACGCAACAACAACGAGTACACCGCGGGAACGGTGACCATCGAGGAGATGCGCTCGCCGGGCAGCGTGGCGATCAACCGTCCCAGATCCAGGGCGGGCATGATCACCGACGTTCCGCCGACGTGGGCGGCGGTCAACAGCTGGGAGTTGCAGCCGGTGACGTGGAACAGCGGCACCGAGATCAGCGTGCGGAACTCCTCGCCAAGGTCGCGTGGCTCCTGCAAACAGCGAAACATGTTCTCGCCGTTGGTCAGGAACGCTTCGTGGGTGGTCGGCACACCCTTGGGCCGGCCGGTGGTGCCCGAGGTGTAGAACAGCGCCGCGACGTCGGCGCGGGCGAGATCGTCGGCCACGTAGGGGCGGCCGTCGGGAAGGGGTGTATCGGCGGCCAGATCCACGCGGGCGTCCGCGTCGCGCAGAACGAACTCCACCTCGGGTTGCGCCGAGCGCGTGTTGACCGGAACCGCCACACCGCCGGCCATGACCGTGCCCCAGAATGCCAGCGTCCAGGCGATGCCGGCGGGATAGCGCACCGCGACGCGGTCGCCGCGTGCCAGCCCGCCGTCCCGCAACCCGCCGGCCACCCGGGCCGCGGCGTCCCACAGCTGCCGATAGGTCAGCCGGCCGGCGCCGGTCTCGACCACGGCCTCGCTGTGCGGTCGGGCGCCGACGTGGCCGGCGAGCATCTCCAGCAGCGTGGCGGGCAGCTCGTCGTAATGCGCAATTCCGTTGCGGTCCCTGGACACACCAACGGTGGCGAACGGATTGTGGTCGCGCGAAATCTCGACGACCGGCGTCGTGGCTGTCATGTGCCGCTCCTTTCACTCACTGCGTCAACCGGGCGGCTACCGTCGCCCCGAGTTCCCAGCAGGCCTGCAGGTCGGCCTTGCCCGGCTTGCCCGACACCACGACGTGTGCGGCGGCTTTCACCCAGCCCAGACCGGTCGTGATGGAGTCGACGGCTCGCTCGGCGCCCTCGGTGCCCTGATTGCCGTGCAGGTACAGGCCGAACGGTCGCCCGCGGGTGGCGTCCAGGATCGGGTAGTAGCACACGTCGAACGCATGCTTGAGGGCACCGCTGATGTAGCCGAGGTTGGCTGGGCTGCCCAGCAGGTAGCCGTCCGCCTCGAGCATCTCGGCCGGCGAGACCGTGAGCGCCGGTCGCCGTGTCACCGTGACGTCGTCGATCTCCGGGTCGGTGGCGCCGGACAGCACTGCCTCGAACATCTCCTGCATGTGCGGAGACGGCGTGTGGTGAATGACCAACAGCGTCTTGCTCATTGGCGGCTCTGCAGCTCGACGGCCGTGGTCATCGCCTGCCGCGCCCGGCGGCGGTCGCCGGCGTAGTCGTAGGCGCGGGCCAGCCGGTACCAGCGCCGCCAGTCGTCGGGATCGCGGTCCAGTTCGGCGCGAACGGCGGCGAAGAGGGCGTCGGCCGCACACCGGTCGATACGGCCCGACGGCCGCCGCGGCAACGCGCTGACGTCGAGTTCCATCCCGTCCTCGGCGACGAGCCGGGCCAGTTTCTGATGCGCGAAGCCGCTGCGCAACGTGGCAAGCATCGCCCACAGCCCGAGGGCCGGCAGGATCATCAGCGCGAGCCCCAGGCCGACGGCCGCCGCCCGTCCGGAGCCGATCAGCAGCAGCGCCGAGCGGCCCAGCAACACCAGGTAGGTCAGCAGGGCCGCGCACATGAACGCGACGAGCACCGGGATGCGCAGCCTGCGCGCGGAGTCGGTCATCGCAGGTCGAGCAGCGGCTCGATACCGACCGTCAGGCCCGGGTGTTCGGCGACTCGGCGGACCGCCAGCAGCACCCCGGGCACGAACGAGCTGCGGTCGAGGCTGTCGTGGCGGATGGTCAGGGTCTCGCCCGCGGTGCCCAGCAGCACCTCCTGGTGGGCCACCAGGCCGGCCAGCCGGACCGAGTGCACCGGGATGCCGTCGACGTCGGCCCCACGGGCGCCGGGCAGGCCGGTGGTGGTGGCATCGGGGTTGGGCGGCAGGCCTTTTCGCGCTTCCGCGATGAGCGCGGCGGTGCGCGCCGCGGTGCCCGACGGGGCGTCGGCCTTGTGCGGGTGATGCAGCTCGATCACCTCCACCGACTCGTAGAACCGCGCGGCCTGCGCGGCGAAGCGCATGCACAGCACCGCGCCGATGGCGAAGTTGGGGGCGACGAGCACCGCCGTGCCCGGCGCGGCGGCCAGCCATGACCGCACCCGGCCCAGCCGCTCGTCGGTGAACCCGGTGGTGCCGACGACGGCGTGAATACCGTTGTCGATCAGGAATTTCAGGTTGTCCATCACCACGTCCGGGTGGGTGAAGTCGATGACGACCTCGGTATGGCTGTCGGTCAGCAGGCTCAGCGGGTCGCCGGCGTCGACCTCCGCGGACAGCGTCAGGTCCTCGGCGTGCCGCACCGCCTGGACCATCGTCGCGCCGACTTTGCCCTTCGCTCCGAGCACCGCTACGCGCATGCGCCCACATTAGACCGCGCGGTCTTGGTGACTTCGGCGCGCTCGACGAGTCAGCCGAGCACGAGGGCGTGTCGCTGTGAGGGCCACCGTGCGCGACGACGCCGGGGTGACGTCACGACGTTATCCCCGGTTCGACGTTCATCCACAACCGCGGCCGTGGAGACGCAAGTCGGTACTCTCCCCCTGCGCAGCCGGCTGACACGGCCGGTGCTAGGGCTGGCAGTCGGGCGTCGAGTATGCGTCCTGGGCGTCGACTGTGCATCCAGGGCGGCGACACGCCGACGTGACCCGCCCTGGATGCACGCTCAAATCTGCAGGCGCACAATGCGATGCCGCAGGTGCACAGTCGACGGCGGGCTGACCCGTAGCGGGGAACGAGAGCGGCGGCGAACAGCACGCTGCCGCACCTCAACGAGTGCCGCCGGGTGGATTCTCGACCAAAGCACCTGACCTGGCTCGCAAATCAGTAAGCAACCCCCTTGGAGTCCAGAGAGCGTCGATGGGGACGGCGGCGAGGCGGTCGCCGAGTGGCTGGGCTTGTGGACCGGCATGCAGGATGAGTCCGCCGGCGAAGCGTGTGCCGACTTTGTCGCGGAGTTTGGTGATCCAGCGGGATATTCTCCGCCGATTCGCGGAGTTGTATTCGCTGATTCGCGGATTCTTGCTCACCGCTTCGCGATATCTGGCGGAACGGGCGCCATCGCAGCCAAGGCCGTCAGGGCAGACCGTCGGCGGTCACACCGCAGCTTGA
>NZ_JAVKSH010000061.1:0-2634 GCF_039583805.1 Mycobacterium sp.
CAGGGCGCCAGGGTTCATCGCTGCCGGGCGCGCAAGACCAGACCGCCGATGATCTCACCCGTCGGCGCGGCCCAACGCGACCGCCCCACGACGAAATGATCGCCCTCGGCGACCGCGAGGGCTCTTTGCAAACCGGACAGTTACCAAGATAGTGGTAAGCTAGTGGAATGCGTGTTACCATTGACAAGGTTGGCCGTTTGGTAATCCCAAAGGCGCTCCGCGAACAGTCGGGCATTACCGCTGGTGAGGTGGAGATATCCCTCGACGGGGCTGCTATCCGCGTCGAAAGCGTGGCAGTCGACGATCTGGTGGAAGAGGACGGGCTTCTCCTGCTGCCCAGCGGCGGGCCCGAGCTTGACGCCGACGCGGTGAGGGAGTTGCGGCTTGCCGACCAGCGCTGAACACGTGCTGGTCGACACCAGCGCGGCACTCGCACTGGCGCAGCGGGAGAACCCGTTTCACCCTGCCGCCAGGGCCAGGCTCCTGACCTGCCGCCGTGGGATGTCGGGGCACGCCGCAGTGGAGCTGTTGTCGGTCCTGACGCGCCTTCCGCCACCACACCGCCTTACTCCGGCTGCGGCGCTTCGCCTGGAGGAGAAGAACTTTCCGGAGTCGCGCTTCCTGGCCGCCACGGATACACACGACCTGCTGCGGGAGTTTGCCGACGCGGGATTGGCCGGTGGCGCGCTGTATGACGGTCTCGTCGGCGCGGCCGCCCGCAACCACCAGCTGCCGCTGGTTACCTGCGACCGACGGGCCGAACCGACATATCGCCTGCTCGGCGTCACCTACGAGCTGCTGTCGCCGATTCGGCAATGACCGGGGGAGAAACCACCGTGTCGGACTCCCGCCGACTGCGGCACGGCCGGCTCCGTTCTTCTCGCCGACGAGTACGCCGCCCAGGTCGCTGACAACCTCGCCCGTGCTCGAACGCGTCCCGGCATGAAACCCAGGGGTTGCGACACGGTCACGGATGCATACCTATCAATCCTTCACCCGTCACACACGTCCCATTGATCACTATCGTCACAGGAGCCAACTGCGGATGTCAATGGGGCGTCTGCCCAATGGACGCTTGGGAAGGTGTGCCATGTCGGCGATTCCTCGAATCGTGTCGCTAGCGATGGCGTCGGCGGTGGCTGCCGGACTCATCGCTGCGGTCGGCCCCACGCCGCCGGCGGGCGCCGCGAACTGCGATGCCCCCGAAGCGAACATCGACCCTCCCGCCGCACCGCCTTCAGGACCCGCACCCTCACCGGTCCCCCAGCCGCCGACCGGACGCAGACCGCCCGGCGCGAATATTCACGCCCCGCTGCCCCGGTTGGGCCCACTGATCTCTGCACTCCTGCACCCGAGCGCCCGGTACTCCGCTCAGATACAACATCAAGAGGGCGTCGTCCCACCGGCTCCCAACCCACCCGCCGTGCCTAACCAGCAGCTCCCGAATGTCAACCCGGCCGTTCCTGACGCAGCCCCGGAGCAGGCGCTCCCAGCGCCGACACCTTCGGAGCAGGCGCCGCCGGTCTCGATCGCGGGGGCTCCGACGTCGCTCGTCGACTGGGTGACCGGGCCGAACAGCCCGAACCAAACCCTGCAGCGGTTCGGCATCTCCGGGACCGACCTCGGGATCACCTGGGACAACGGCGATCCCGTCAACCATCAGGTTTTGATGGCCTTCGGTGACACCTTCGGGTACTGCCGTGTCCAGGGCCAACAGTGGCGTTACAACACGTTGTTCCGCAGCCAGGACCATGATCTGTCCGACGGTGTCGCGGTGGGGCCGGGGCTGCCCTTCGACAAATACTCCGGCTCGCCGGTTCGGCAGGCGAACTTCTCCAAACAGGTCCTGCCGGCCATCAAGTGGGCGCCCCAGGAGGGAATGATCCCGACCGCCGGCATCTCCATCGGCAGAACCCAATACATGAGCTTCATGTCCATCAGGCAATGGGTGCACGACGGGGACTGGACGACGAACTACTCGGCGATTGCGATGTCCCCCGACAACGGTCAGAACTGGGGCATCTACCCGAGGAGCGTGCGGATCGCCGCGCCGGACAGGGTTCCGGGTGCCCGCTTCGTTCCGGGGAACGAGCACTTCCAGATGGGGGCGTTCATGCGATCCGGAGACGGGTATGTGTACTCGTTCGGATCGCCGCCCGGACGCGGCGGCGCCTTATACCTGTCGCGGGTTCCGCAGAACTCGCTGCCGGATCTGACCAAGTACCAGTACTGGAATGGCGACGGAAACGGATCGTGGGTGCCCAGAGATCCGGGGGCGGCCACGCCGATCCTCCCGGGCCCGGTGGGTGAGATGTCCGCCCAGTACAACCCCTACCTCAAGCGGTACCTGATGCTCTACTGCAACGGCGCCAACGACGTCGTGGCACGGACAGCGCCGGCGCCGCAGGGGCCGTGGAGCCCCGAGCAACCCCTCGTGTCGTCGTTCCAGATCCCCGGCGGGATCTACGCGCCGTACATCCATCCCTGGTCGTCGGGCAAAGACCTGTACTTCACCTTGTCGCTGTGGTCCGCCTACGACGTGATGTTGATGCACACCGTGATGCCCTGAGCGGTTCGGATCCGCCGCGGGCGTGTTCGATTCGGCTCAAGACGCCCAAGCTCAGCGTCCAGCAC
>NZ_JAVKSH010000061.1:2734-21846 GCF_039583805.1 Mycobacterium sp.
GGGTGCCGGTGCACGGACCGGGGGTGTGGGCAGGTGCATCGGCGGGGTGGGCAGGTGCATCGGCGGTGTGGGCAGGTGTACCGGGGGTGTGGGCAGGTGTACCGGCGCCTGGACCCGCGCGCCGGGTAGTCCCATCGGGATCGGCAGCGGGATAGGGAGGGGCACCGGCGCCGCGGGTGCCGTCACCGGAAGAGGGATGCGCACTGGCGCCGCGGGCAACGGAACCGGCACCGGTGGTGCGGCGGGCACCGGCAGTGCGGCAACCGGCACGCTCACCGGCGGCACCGCCCGCGCCGGGTGTATCGCGGGCGTGGGCACAACTGTTCGCGACTGCGGTACCGGTACCCGCGCCGGTGCCGGGGGAGCAGCTTGGGCAGGTACGACGAGGTGTTGACCCGGGTCGGGTTGGAGTGCGACGGTCGGTCGGATCCCCCATCCCAGCGCGATCTCCAGCGCCAGCGCCGCCGTCACGGCGACCACGGCCAGCGCGCTCCCGACCAACAGGCCCGGCCGAGACCGTAGTTGGCGGGCGTCGGAACCGTCGGCGGCGGGCCCCGCCTCGGTCGTCGCGGCGTCGGCGTCGTCGGGAACGGCGCTGTAGGCGAGGTCGTCCTCGCCAGGCTCACCGCCGGCCCACACACCTGGCACACCGAGGTAACCGAGGGCGTACAGGTCCACCTGGCCGGTGCCGGGATCTTGCGCGTAGGCCAACGCGTCGGTCGACGACGAGAACAGCGGCGCGTTCGCCGCCGCCAGCGCCGCACCGCGGGCCAGCGCGGTTTCCGGCTCCTCGGGCAGGCTGACCGGAAGCCACGTCGTCGCCTCCAGCGCGGGCTTGATCGGTGCGATGTCGACGCCGCACCCCACCGCGAACAGTCCCGCCGGGCGGGTGTCGAGCGCGTCCAGGCCGGCCAGCATCGCGGCCAACTCGGCAGTGACGTCGGCGTCTGGGAGCGGTCGGCGCACCACGTCGGTGATCGAACCGTCGGCGGAGTCGACGATGGCCAGGGTGGCGGTGTCCGGTTCGACGACCAGCATCGCGGTACGCGCGTAACCCATTGCCTGCCCGACGTTTTGGGTCAGTGCGGCGGCTGCCAGAAACGCCGAGACCAGCATGACGTTCTCGATCTTGCGCCCGGCCAGCACGTCGTGCAGCGCGGCGGCGTCGACGGGGTCGGTCCAGGTCACCCCGGTCGACGCCAGCCGGTAGCCGCCTTCGACGGCGCCTTCGCGCGTGCCCAGGATCGCCGAGACGACCTGATCGGATGGGCGCACGGTCGCCGGGTCGTCAGCGGCGCACACGTCGAAGCTGTCTTCCTCGATCGTGACGCCGTCGGCATTTTCACCCTCGACCAGCACCATGCGGATCGCCGTGGGTGCCATCGATACCCCGAGTGCGATGTCCACTGCTCCTCCAAAGTTGTTTGCGAGCCGGCCACGGTCGGGCGGAGGATTGCGCCGCTCGGGCCGTCATCTGGTTCGTCGTCGCTGCACTACGCGACGTTACCGGCCGGTCTTAGCCGGTCGCTTTGCGATTTCTATGAGCCGACTGTGCGTGCCTTCGCCGCCGAGGCTCAGATTTCGGGCCGTCCGTGGGCCGGGCCGACCCGGTTGCCACATCAGTGGCCCGCGCCCGGCGGCTGTATCGCGTCGACCAGTGCGGCCTGCAGGACGTGCGGTGGTCGTGTGGCCCGGCTATGCGGGAGCGTGCCCGGATTCCCGGGCACGCTCGGCCGCCAGCTCGGCGATGACGCGCGCGGTACGTTTGCGCAGCAGGACCGCCGCGCCTACCCCGCCCACCACGGCGACCACCAGAGCGATCCAGGAGAACCGCTCCAGCCAGCGTTCGGCGGCGATTCCGGCAAAGTAGACCAACGCCGTGGTGCCGCCCGCCCAGCACAGCGCCCCGGTGACGTTGGCGGCCAGGAACCGCGGGTAGGGCATCTTCAGCGCCCCGGCCAGCGGTCCGGCGAAGATCCGCAGCAGCGCGATGAAGCGCCCGAAGAACACCGCGTGCGCACCCCAGCGGGTGAAGAGGCGCTCGGCCAGGGCGACGTGTCCGGGGCCGAAGTGGCGCGGGAACCGCCGGCCGAGCCAGTCGAACAGCGGCATGCCGACCCGCCGGCCGATCGAGTAGCCGATCGAGTCGCCAACCGCGGCGCCGATCACGGCGGCGGCACCGACGCCGATCGGGTTGACGGCCAGCTCATGGCGCGATGACAACAGCGCCGCACCGACCAGCATGATCTCACCCGGCAGCGGGATGCCCAGGCTCTCCATCCCGATCACGGCGCCGACCACGACGTACACCAGCAGCGGCGGGATCGAGTGCAGCAGGGCGTCGACGTCCATGGGACAAGCTTGCCCGACCCCGCGCGGCAACGCCCGCCGGCGCAGCCGCCTCCCGTCTAGCAGCCGCTCGCAGGCTTGTGGGCGACGATCGCGACGGCGATCAACCGGTCGCGGTAGGTGCGGAACGTGCGGCGCATGATCAGCACGCGGCGGCGGGCGTCGGGGTGGGTCAGCAGGTTCTTGGCAAACCGCAACGCTCCCGGCAGACCTTCGTCGGCGACCAGGCGGCGCGGCTGCAGCAGCGCCATCGGGGCGGTCTCCACGGCGTCGACAACCAACCCGGCGCCGGCGAGCAGTTGTGTCCATTCGGCCACCGTGAGCGGGCGGGCGTTGACCTTGATGGCGCGGGCCAGCGACTGCCGGACGTCGGCCTTGACGTCTTCGGCGATGGTGTCCGGTGTCAGCGCGAGTTCGTGGATGGCGTAGCGCCCGCCGGGCCGCAGCACCCGCGCCGCCTCGGCCACGATGGCCTGCTTGGCCGGGTCGGTCTGCATCGTCAGCATCGCCTCGCCGACGACGACGTCCCTGGTTGCGGCGGGCAGTCCGGTGTCGGCAGCGTCGGCGACCCGGATGTCGCCGTGTCCGGCGACGATGGCGGCGACCGACCGGGCCGCATCGGGGTCCTGTTCGGCTCCGACGTAGGAGCGGGGCTCTCGGGCGATGATCTCGGTCGCGGTGCGGCCCAGCCCGGGCGCCAACTCCAGCACGTCCGCACCGTGCATGACGGCACGCGTCAGCATCCAGCGGGTCAGACCGATGCCGCCCGGGCGCAGCACCCGCTTACCCAGGCGCGCCAGCAGCCAGTGGCCCTGCACGGCGTCGTCGGCGCGCTCCGGCCAGGGCAGCGTCTCGTGGCTCATCACACCGCCGCCCGCACCGTCGGGGTCAGCGGCAGGATTTCCCGCTTCTGGTGCACCGTCAGGTACCGCAAGCCCTGCGGGCCGGCGCTGAACTGGCGCCGGGAGCGTTTCGGCAGCCACAGCAGGGCGCCGGGGGCCAAGTCGATCTCGCTCTGCTCGGTGCTCAGCCGGCCGCTGCCGGCCAGCACGTGGATCAGCACGTCGACGTCGGCCCCGGTGTGGGCGGCGATCCCGCCGCCCGGCGCCAGCGCGATGATGTTCGAGTCGAGGTCGCGTTCGCGGACCTCCAGCTTCCACACCGCCCCGGTCAGATCGGGGTCGTTGGCTGCGTCGCCGGTGTTGGCCAGGATGCGGGGGAGCGGGGTGCCGGCGAGCTTGCTGATCCGGATCCGCCACACCGTGGGGCCCTTGTCGAGGTACTCCCAGCCGTAGCCGCCGGCGTGCTCGGTGTCGAACTCGTCGTGCAGGTGTCTGGGGTCGTGGTTGTTGACGAGCACGAACGACCCTCCGACCGGGAGATCGGCGTAGGTGGCGAAGATGGTCGGGTGCTTGTCCGGCTTGCGGAGCTCTCGGACGTCAAGTTCGATGTCGGCCATGGGTTTTCGCACCTCTCGATTGTTTTTACAAGAATTCTTGTGCAAACACTAGCTCAACCCGGCGCGATAGGGAAGCCTGCCCTACCGTTGTCGCGACGGTCTTCGTCAGGCCGGGTGCGGGCGCCGGACACTCGCCGGGCGACGCTGCCTAGTTTTTACAACAAATACTGTGTAAAGTGCGGAATCATGGCGTATGTGATTGGCGAACCCTGCGTAGACGTCATGGACCGCGCCTGCGTCGAAGAATGTCCGGTCGACTGCATCTACGAAGGCGGCCGCGCTCTGTACATCCACCCGGACGAGTGCGTGGACTGTGGCGCATGCGAGCCGGTGTGCCCGGTCCAGGCCATCTACTATGAGGACGACCTGCCCGACAACCTGCAGCCCTACCTGGCCGACAACGCAGCGTTCTTCTCCGAGACGCTCGACGGCTGCGACGAGCCGCTCGGGTCGCCCGGGGGGGCCGCCAAACTCGGACCGCTTGGCGTCGACACGCCGTTGGTGGCGAGCCTGCCGCGACGCGACGAAACACGAGGAGAATGAGCGATATCACCGGATCGGAAGAACGCACCGGCCGACGCCCCGATGTGCTGCGGGCGCTGAAGGCGGCCACCGCCCCGATGAGCATCGTCGAGATCGCCGACGAACTCGGCGTGCATCCCAACACCGTTCGCTTCCATCTGGGTGTCCTGCTCGCCGAAGGCCGGGTGCGGCACGTCGCGCCGGACCGCAAACGGCCGGGCCGGCCACCGCTGCTGTTTGAGGCGATCCGACAGATGGACCCGGGCGGGCAGCGGCACTACCAGTTGCTGGCCGAGATCCTCACCATGGGTTTCGCCGCCGACCCCGACCCGGCCGCCAAGGCGCGGGCCACCGGCCGGGCCTGGGCGAAGCAGCTGCAAGAGCCGGCCATGGGTGATGCCGGACCGGAGGAGGCGATCAGCCGCTTGCTGGGTGTGCTCGACGAGCTCGGGTTCGAACCCGAGCGGCGGGGACAGACCGAGCTCGGCCTGCGGCACTGCCCGTTCCTCGAGCTCGCCGAAACGCGCGGCGCCGTCGTCTGCCCGATCCACCTCGGGCTCATGCAGGGCGCGCTGGAAGCCTGGAACTCCCCGGTCAGCGTGGACCGGCTGGAGGCCTTCGTCGAACCGGATCTGTGCCTGACGCACCTGACGGTGCACACCGGGCCGGGAGCCGCCACATGAGCGCCGGAACGGCTGTTGCGGTGGCCGTCACCTTCCTGTGGCTGGGAATGGTGGCCGCGATCTCGTTCCTGGAGGCGCCGCTGAAATTCCGCGCACCCGGCGTGACGTTGCAGATCGGGCTCGGCATCGGCCGCCTGGTCTTCCGGGCGCTCAACACTGCGGAGATGGTTTTCGCGGTCGTCGTCGTGCTCGCCGCGACGGCCAGCCGCCCGCCGGCGGGCGCCACGGCGGCGTTCATCGTCGCATTCGCCGCGTTGGCCCTGCAGCTCGGAGCGGTGCGACCCCGGTTGAACCGCCGTTACGACAAGATCCTGGCCGGCCACGATGCGCCCCGGTCCCGCGCCCATCACGCCTACGTCGGCCTCGAGCTGGTCAAGGTGGTCGCGTTGGCCGCGGCCGGGGCCCTGTTGCTGTCCAGCTGAGGTCAGCCGACCACCGAGAGTAAGGATCGCCGATGGAGTCGATATCGCTCACCACCCTCGCCGACGAACAGCTGGCGCAGGCACGCCAGGCGCACAGCGGCAGGGCCGCCCACACCATCCACGGCGGCCATGCGCTCGAGCTGCGCCAGACGGTGGTGGCGCTGGCCGCCGGGCAGGGGTTGGCCGAACACGACAGCCCCGGCGAAGCGACCCTGCAGGTGTTGCGGGGCCACGTGCGGCTCACCGCCGGCGACGAGGCGTGGGACGGCCGGGCGGGCGACTACGTCACGATCCCGCCGAGCCGGCACGCCCTGGAATCCGTCGAGGACTCGGTGGTGATTCTCACCGTGGTGAAGACCATCCCCTCCGCCCAGCGGGCGCCCGTTGCCGGCGGCTACACCGCGCGCACGTAGCGGGCGGCGATCAGGCGCTGGGCCGACCGCGCGAGCGGCCCGCCCGCTCTGCTCCACCAGGTCGCCGGCCGGGAGAACGACGACACCTCCGCGAACACCGCCGCGGTGTGCGGGTCGCGGCGCACGGTGAACCGTTCCTCGCCCGACTCGGGATGCCCGGGCAGCGTGCCGTAGGCGAATCCGCGCAGGCCGGGTTGGTCGACGACGTACACCACCCGGCACGGCGCGCGCAGGAAACCGATGCCGACCAGCACCACCGTGCCGGCCGCGGCGACCTCGCTGCCGGCCGTCACCCGCAGGCCCGCGCCGCGCTGCATGCCCCAGCGCAGCACCGCGTCGGCGGCGGCGTCGAAACGCCGTTGACCGGAGCCGATCTGCTTCGAGACGCTCAGGTGGTGATACCCCGGAGGCGGTGGGCCGGCGGTGGCGCCGACCTCCGGGTAGCTGAACGGCAGCTCGGTGAGGCTGTGCAGGTCCACACGCTCAGCTTGGCACGCGCGCGGGGTACGGTCGTGCGGATGACCAGACGAGGCGTCGCCCAGGCAGCCGGAACGTTCCGCCTCGGCGGCGATCTGACGGTCAACCGGCTGGGTTTCGGCGCGATGCGGCTGACCGGCACAGGGGTGTGGGGCGAGCCGCCGGACCGCGGCGCGGCGGTCCGGGTGTTGCGCCGCGCCGCCGAACTCGGCGTCGACTTCATCGACACCGCCGACTCCTACGGCCCGTACGTGTCCGAGGAGATCATCCGCGAGGCGCTGCATCCCTACGACGGTGTGGTGATCGCCACCAAGGCCGGGCTGCTGCGCACCGGGCCCGACGTCTGGATCCCGCTGGGCAACCCGAGTTACCTGCGGCAGGAATGCGAGATGAGCCTGCGGCGCCTCGCGGTGGATCGCATCGACCTGTTCCAGCTGCACCGCATCGACCGCAACTTCCCGCTGGCCGACCAGGTCGGCGAACTGGCCGCGCTGCAGGCCGAGGGCAAGATCCGTCATATCGGCCTGTCCAACGTCGACGTCGACCACGTGACTGCGGCCCGGCAGATCACGCCGATCGCCTCGGTGCAGAACCGGTACAACCTGGCCGACCGCGCCGCCGAACCGCTGTTGGATGCCGCCGCCGGCCAGGGCATCGGCTTCATCCCGTGGTTCCCGCTCGCCGCCGGCCCGCTGGCCAAACCGGACGGGCCGCTGGCGCGGATCGCCGCCGACCATCACGCGACGCCGTCGCAACTGGCGTTGGCCTGGCTGCTGCGGCGGTCGCCGGCGATGCTGCCGATCCCGGGCACGTCGAGCGTGGCGCATCTGGAGGAGAACGTGGCCGCCGCCGAGATCACGCTCTCCGACGACGAGTTCGACGCCGTGGCGGCTGCGGGCGCTCAGAACACCTGACCGGTGCCGCGAAAGTGCATTCCACGACGCATTTCGCGAGTGGAACCGTCGGTGGTTGCACTTTCGCGGGAAACTAGCATGGTCGTCGATTCGACCGACTGGAGAACACCCGCGATGACGTCAGCACAGCCCGCCCCGATCCGAGTGCCCGCGGGGACGGCAGCGGCGGCCGCGGTGCGCGACGCGGGCCTGCCCGGCCGCGGTGCGCCCGACGCGATCGTGGTGGTGCGCGACGCCCAGGGGACACTGCGCGACCTGAGCTGGGTTCCCGACGCCGACACCGACGTCGTGCCGGTGGCGGCCGACACCGACGACGGCCGCAGCGTTATCCGGCACTCCTGCGCCCATGTGCTGGCTCAGGCCGTCCAAGACTTGTTCCCGCACGCCAAGCTCGGCATCGGACCTCCGATCACCGACGGCTTCTTCTACGACTTCGACGTCGCCGAACCCTTCACCCCCGAAGACCTGGAGGCGCTGGAGAAGCGGATGCGCCAGATCGTCAGGGACGGACAGCTGTTCTCCCGCCGGGTGTATGAGTCCATCGAGGCGGCCCGCGCGGAGCTGGCCGACGAGCCCTACAAGCTCGAACTCGTCGACGACAAGTCCGGTGACCCTGCGGTGATGGAGGTCGCCCCCCCGGGCAGCAATGGCGAGCTCACCGCCTACGACAACCTCAATCCCCGCACCCGGGAACGGGTTTGGGGCGACCTGTGCCGCGGCCCGCACATCCCGACCACCCGTCATATCCCGGCGTTCACCCTGACCCGCAGCTCGGCCGCTTACTGGCGCGGAAACCAGAACAACGCCAGCCTGCAACGCATCTACGGCACCGCGTGGGAGTCGCAGGACGCGCTGGAACACCACCTGACCCTGCTGGACGAAGCCCAGCGCCGCGACCACCGCAAACTCGGCGCCGAACTGGACCTGTTCAGCTTCCCCGACGAAATCGGTTCCGGCCTGGCGGTTTTCCACCCGAAAGGCGGCATCGTGCGCCGCGAGCTGGAAGAGTATTCGCGGCGCCGGCACATCCAGGCCGGCTACGAGTTCGTGACCACTCCGCACGTCACCAAGGCGCAGCTGTTCCACACCTCCGGGCACCTGGACTGGTACGCCGACGGCATGTACCCGCCGATGCACCTCGACGCCGAATACAACGACGACGGGACCCTGCGCAAACCCGGTCAGGACTACTACCTCAAGCCGATGAACTGCCCGATGCACACCCTGATCTACCGGGCCCGCGGGCGGTCGTATCGCGAACTTCCGTTGCGGCTCTTCGAGTTCGGCACCGTGTACCGCTACGAGAAGTCCGGTGTGGTACACGGCCTGACCCGGGCGCGCGGCTTCACCATGGACGACTCGCACATCTTCTGCACCCGCGAGCAGCTGCACGGCGAACTGGCGTCGCTGCTGCGGTTCGTGCTCGAGCTGCTCGGCGACTACGGGCTGACCGACTTCTACCTGGAGCTGTCCACCAAGGACCCGGACAAGTTCGTGGGCGCCGAGCAGATGTGGGCGGAAGCCACCCAGGCGCTGGCGCAGGTGGCGGCCGAGTCCGGCCTGCAGCTGGTGCCCGACCCGGGTGGCGCGGCGTTCTACGGCCCCAAGATCTCCGTACAGGCCCGCGATGCCCTGGGCCGCAACTGGCAGATGTCGACGATCCAGGTGGACTTCAACTTCCCGGAGCGCTTCGAACTGGAGTACACCGCCGCCGACGGCACCCGGCAGCGGCCGGTGATGATCCACCGCGCGCTGTTCGGGTCGATCGAGCGGTTCTTCGGCATCCTCACCGAGCACTACGCCGGCGCGTTCCCGGCGTGGCTGGCGCCGACGCAGGTGGTGGGTATCCCGGTTGCGGAGAGTCACCTGCCGTATCTGGAAGATGTTGCGGGCCAACTGAAGTCGCTGGGCGTGCGGGTCGAGGTGGACGACAGCGACGACCGGATGGCCAAGAAGATCGTCCACCACACCAACCAGAAGGTGCCGTTCATGCTGCTGGCCGGCGACCGCGACGTCGCCGCCGGTGCGGTCAGCTTCCGGTTCGGCGACCGCACGCAGGTCAACGGGGTGCCCCGCGACGAGGCCGTCGCGGCCATCGTGACATGGATCGCTGATCGCGAAAACGTCGCTCCGACAGCAGATCTGGTGAAGGTGGCCGATCGTGGCTGACGACGAGCGCGGGCGCGACGAGGCGATCATCGACAGAGGCGTCGGCGATTCCGACCACCTGCAGCGGCTGTGGACGCCCTACCGGATGAGCTACCTGGCCGAGGCGCCGCTGCGGCGCGACGACTCCGACCCGGCGCAGCCGTTCACCGACATTCCGCAGCTGTCCGACGAGGACGGCCTGGTGGTCGCCCGCGGCGAACTCGTCTACGCGGTGCTCAACCTGTACCCCTACAACCCGGGCCACCTGATGGTGGTGCCCTACCGGCGGGTGTCCGAACTGGAGGACCTCACCGACAAGGAGAGCGCGGAGCTGATGGCCTTCACGCAGAAGGCTATTCGTGTCATCAAGGGGGTGTCCCGGCCGCACGGCTTCAACGTCGGGATGAACCTGGGGACGTCGGCGGGCGGCTCGCTGGCCGAGCACCTGCACGTGCACGTCGTGCCGCGCTGGGGCGGCGACGCCAACTTCATCACGGTGATCGGCGACTCCAAGGTCATCCCGCAGCTGCTGCGCGACACCCGTCGGCTGCTGGCCGCCGAATGGGCGAAACAGCCGTGAGCAAGCTGCTGTCCCGCGACGGGGTAGCCCGCGTCACCACTCCGTTGGCGCGGGCGTTGCTGCGGGCCGGCTTGACCGCAGACGCTGTCACGATCGTCGGCACCGCGGCCGCCGTCGCGGCCGCGGTGACGCTGTTTCCGACCGGCCGGTTGTTCGTGGGCGTGTTGGTGATCTGGTTTTTCGTCATGTTCGACTTGCTGGACGGGGCGATGGCGCGGGCAAGCGGCGGTGGCAGCCGCTTCGGTGCGGTGCTGGATGCCACCTGCGACCGGATCAGCGACGGCGCGGTGTTCTGCGGGCTGGCGTGGTGGGCAGCCTTCGGGCTGCACAGCCGGCCGCTGGTGGCGGCCACGCTGATCTGCCTGGTCACGTCGCAGGTCATCTCCTACATCAAGGCCCGCGCGGAGGCCAGCGGGCTGCGCGGCGACGGCGGTTTCATCGAGCGGCCGGAGCGGTTGATCATCGTGCTGGTCGGGGCGGCATTGTCCGACCTGCCGGTGTACCCGCTGCCGTGGGCGCTGCCCGCGGCGGTGTGGCTGCTGGCGGTGGCCAGCGTGATCACCTGCGCGCAGCGGCTGCGCACCGTGCGGCGGTCGTCCGGGGCGGCGGAGCCACTGCACCGGCCGGGGCAGAGCCAGCCGTGATCGCGCTGCCGGGGGGTCTGAAGGTGCCCGGTGTGCGCAGCTTCCCGCTGGGCAGCCGGATCACGGACTGGGGATACGCGGCCGGCTGGGCGATGGTGCGCGCCATGCCGGAGTTCGCCGCCCGCAGCGCCTTCGACGCCGGTGCGCTCTACGCGTCGCTGGGCGGCGGGCCGGAGCAGCTGCGCAAGAACCTGGCCCGAGTCGTCGGCCTGCCACCCGCCGACGTGCCCGGCTCGCTGATGCGCGCGTCGTTGGCGTCCTACGCCCGGTACTGGCGGGAGGCCTTCCGGCTGCCGGCGATGGACCACCGCACGCTGGGCCGGCAGCTGCACGACTCGGTGCGCGGCCAGGAGCATCTGGAGGTGGCGCTGGCCGCCGGGCGCGGCGCGGTGCTGGCGTTGCCGCACAGCGGCAACTGGGACATGGCCGGGGTGTGGGTGGTACAGGCTCATGGCGGCCTGACCACCGTCGCCGAGCGGCTGAAACCCGAGTCGCTGTACCGGCGCTTCATCGACTATCGGGAGAGCCTGGGCTTCGAGGTGCTGCCACTGTCCGGGGGCGGGCGGCCACCGTTCCAGCTGCTCTGCGAACGCCTGCGCGACAACAGGATCGTGTGCCTGATGGCCGAGCGCGACCTCACCCGCACCGGAGTCCAGGTGGACTTCTTCGGCGAAGCCACCCGGATGCCGGCCGGACCGGCCAAGCTGGCGATCGAGACCGGGGCGGCGCTGCTGCCGGTGCACGGCTGGTTCGAGCGCGACGGCTGGGGATTCGAGATCTATCCCGAACTGGACTGCGCCGGCGCTGATGTCGGCGCCACCACTCAGGCGCTGGCCGACCGGTTCGCCGGCAACATCGCCGCATACCCTGCCGACTGGCATATGCTGCAGCCGCAATGGCTGGCCGACCTGCGGCCCGGCGACGATGCAGAGCGCGCAGCGCGATGAGGAGCAGCCGGGCAATTGGGCCCGAGCAGCGACGGGCCGGATTGGGGGCGCCCTGATGCGCATCGGCATGGTGTGTCCGTACTCGTTCGACGTGCCCGGCGGGGTGCAGTCGCATGTGCTGCAGCTCGCCGCGGTGCTGCGCGCCCGCGGGCATCGCGTCAGCGTGCTGGCGCCGTCGTCGCCGCACGTCGACCTGCCCGACTACGTCGTCTCCGCCGGCAAAGCCGTCCCGATTCCCTACAACGGCTCGGTGGCGCGGCTGAAGTTCAGCCCCGCGGTGCACGGCAGGGTCAAACGGTGGCTCACGCAGGGCGACTTCGACGTTCTGCACCTGCACGAGCCCAACGCGCCCAGCCTGTCGATGTGGGCGCTACGGGTGGCCGAGGGCCCGATCGTGGCGACCTTCCACACGTCGACCACCAAATCGCTGACGTTGTCGGTGTTCCAGGGGGTGCTGCGGCCCTGGCACGAGAAGATCGTCGGCCGGATCGCGGTGTCCGACCTGGCCCGGCGCTGGCAGATGGAGGCGCTGGGCTCGGACGCGGTGGAGATTCCCAACGGCGTGGACGTGGCCGCGTTCGCGTCGGCGCCGCTGCTGGACGGCTACCCGCGGCCGGGTAAGACGGTGCTGTTCCTGGGCCGCTACGACGAGCCCCGCAAGGGCATGACGGTGCTGCTCGACGCGCTGCCGCGGCTGGTGCGGCGCTTCGGTGATGTGCAGGTGCTCGTCGTCGGCACCGGCGACGAAGACGAATTGCGCGCCAAGGCCGGCGGATTGATGCGCCACATCCGCTTTCTCGGCCAGGTCGACGACGCCGGGAAGGCGTCGGCGCTGCGCAGCGCCGACGTCTACTGCGCGCCGCACACCGGGGGAGAGAGTTTCGGCATCGTGCTGGTCGAGGCGATGGCCGCGGGCACCCCGGTGGTGGCCGGCGACCTGCATGCGTTCCGGCGGGTGCTGCGCGACGGCGCAGCCGGGCGGCTGGTGGCGGTAGGCGATCCGGCCGCGCTGGCCGACGGGCTGATCGCGGTGCTGGAGAACGACGTGCTGGCCGGACGCTACGTCGCGGCGGGCGCCGACGCGGTGCGCCGCTACGACTGGCCGGTGGTGGCCGACCAGATCATGCGGGTGTACGAGACGGTCGCCGGCTCCGGGGGCAAGGTGCAGGTGGCGAGTTGACGGTCGGGATCGTCGTCGCGGTCGCGGTGCTGCTCGCGGTGCTGGCGGCGTTCAGCGCCTGGGTGTACCAGACGGCCAACCGGCTGGACCGGCTGCACGTCCGTCACGACCTGTCCTGGCAGGCGCTGGACTCCGCGTTGGCCCGGCGCGCCGTGGTGGCCCGCGCGGTGGCCGCGCACGGCGGCGCCGCGGAGGGCCCGAGGTTGGCGGCGCTGGCCGACGCCGCCGAACGGGCGGCCCGCCACGACCGCGAGGCGTGCGAAAACGAGCTCTCGGCGGCGCTGGCGACGGTCGACCCGGCGTCGTTGCCGCCGGCCCTGGTGGCCGAACTGGCCGACGCCGAGGCCCGGGTGCTGCTGGCCCGGCGATTCCACAACGACGCCGTCCGCGACGCCCTGGCGCTGGGTGATCGACCCGTGGTGCGCCTGCTTCGACTGGGCGGAAGAGCCACGCTGCCAAGCTATTTCGAGATCGTCGAGCGGCCGCACGGTCATGCGCCGTCCCGGCCGCGGATATCGGCGCGGGTGGTGCTGCTCGACGACACCGGCGCGGTGCTGCTGCTGTGCGGGTCCGACCCGGCGGCGTCGCAGGGTACTGATCGACCCGTGCCGCGCTGGTGGTTCACCGTCGGGGGTCAGGTGCGGCCTGGCGAGCCGCTGGCCGACGCCGCCGCCCGCGAGCTGGCCGAGGAGACCGGTTTACGGGTGGACCCCGCCGACCTGGTCGGCCCGGTCTGGCGGCGTGAGGAGGTCTTCGACTTCAACGGCTCGGTGATCGACAGCCAGGAATTCTTCTTCGTCCACCGCACCCGCAGGTTCGAGCCGTCAGCGGCCGGGCGGACCGAGCTGGAACGCCGCTACATCCACTGCGCTCGCTGGTGCGACGCGCACGACATCGCCGCGTTGGCGGCGGCCGGTGAGACGGTCTACCCGCTGCAGCTGCCCGAACTGCTCGGCGACGCCGCCGAGCTCGCCGGCAGCCGCGCCCCGCACCCGCTGCAGTCCATCCGCTGACACTGCCGAGCGTGCAACCAGCTTCACGTTCGGCGTCGAGCGTGCGACCAGCTTCAAGTCGGGTGGAGGCGCGGCTGGTCAACCTGGGCAGAAAGCCGGCCGGCGGCCACCACTAGACTGGCGTACTACCAGGTGAAGGAGAGTTTGCAGTGGACAGCGCCGCGTCGTCGAACGGCACCGGGCAAACCGGAACCGCGCGGGTCAAGCGCGGCATGGCCGAGATGCTCAAGGGCGGCGTCATCATGGACGTCGTCACCCCCGAGCAGGCCCGCATCGCCGAAGGCGCGGGCGCCGTCGCGGTGATGGCCCTCGAACGGGTGCCCGCCGACATCCGCGCCCAGGGCGGCGTATCGCGGATGAGCGACCCGGACATGATCGAGGGCATCATCGCCGCGGTGACCATTCCGGTGATGGCCAAGGTGCGTATCGGGCATTTCGTCGAGGCGCAGATCCTGCAGAGCCTGGGTGTGGACTACGTCGACGAGTCCGAGGTGCTGACGCCCGCCGATTACACCCACCACATCGACAAGTGGAAGTTCACCGTGCCGTTCGTGTGCGGGGCCACCAACCTCGGCGAGGCGCTACGGCGCATCAGCGAAGGCGCTGCGATGATCCGCTCCAAAGGCGAAGCCGGCACCGGCGACGTGTCCAACGCGACCACCCACATGCGGGAGATCATCGGCGGGATCCGTCGGCTGACCTCGCTGAGTGACGACGAGTTATACGTGGCCGCAAAGGAATTGCGGGCGCCGCACGAACTCGTCGTCGACGTCGCGCGGGCCGGCAAGCTGCCGGTGACGCTATTCACCGCCGGCGGGATCGCCACCCCGGCCGACGCCGCGATGATGATGCAGCTCGGCGCCGAGGGCGTCTTCGTCGGCTCGGGGATCTTCAAGTCCGGCGACCCCGCCCAGCGCGCGGCCGCGATCGTCAAGGCCACCACCTTCTACGACGACCCCGACGTGCTGGCCCGGGTGTCGCGGGGGCTGGGCGAGCCGATGGTGGGCATCAACGTGGAGGAGATCGCAGCGCCGCACCGCCTGGCCGAACGCGGCTGGTGACAACGGCGATGAGGGCTTGCGCGAAGAGCAGACGGTCATAGCGTGGCGATCGAGAAGATCCTCGACCTCGAGCAGCTCGAGGTCAACATCTACCGCGGCAGGGTGTTCAACGCCGAGTCGAGCGCATGGCAGCGCACCTTCGGCGGCCATGTGGCCGGCCAGTCGCTGGTGTCGGCGGTGCGCACGGTCGACCCGCGTTACCTCGTGCACTCGCTGCACGGATATTTCCTGCGGCCGGGGGACGCCACAGCGCCCACCATCTTTCTCATCGAACGCATCCGCGACGGTGGCTCGTTCTGCACCCGGCGGGTCAACGCGGTCCAGCACGGCGAGACGATCTTCTCGATGTCGGCGTCGTTTCAGGCGGCCCAGACCGGCATCGAGCACCAGGACGTGATGCCGTCGGCGCCGCCGCCGGACGACCTGCCGGCGCTCACGTCGATCAGGGTCTTCGACGACGCCGTGTTCCGCCAGTTCGACGAGTGGGATGTGCGGATCGTCCCGCGGGAGAAGCTGGTGCTGCTGCCCGGTCTGGCCGCCCAGCAGCAGGTGTGGTTCCGCCATCGCGACCCGCTGCCCGACGACCCGGTCCTGCACATCTGCGCGTTGGCGTACATGAGCGACCTGACCCTGCTCGGTTCGGCGCAGGTGATCCACGAGCAGGAGCGCCCGCACCTGCAGGTCGCCTCGCTGGACCACGCGATGTGGTTCATGCGCCCGTTCCGGGCCGACGAATGGCTGCTCTACGACCAGGCTTCGCCGTCGGCGTACGGGGGCCGGTCGCTGACCCAGGGCAAGATTTTCACCCGGGGCGGCGACATGGTCGCGTCGGTGATGCAGGAGGGCCTGACCCGCTACAAGCGCGACCTTCGTCCGGCGAGCGGGTGAGCGGGCCGCGGATCGGGGTGCTGGCGCTGCAGGGCGACACCCGTGAACACGTCGCGGCGTTGCGGGAGGCCGGAGCTTCGCCGGTGCCGGTGCGCCGGCGTCGTGAGCTCGACGCGGTCGACGCGCTGGTCATCCCCGGCGGGGAGTCGACCACCATGAGCCAGCTGCTGCGCGAGCTCGACCTGCTGGAGCCGTTGCGCACGCGGCTGGCCGACGGGTTCCCGGCTTACGGAGCGTGTGCCGGCATGATCCTGTTGGCCAGTGAGATCCTGGACGCCGGAGTGGGCGGCCGCGCGGCCGTTCCGCTGTTCGGTATCGATATGACTGTGCGGCGCAACGCTTTTGGACGGCAGGTCGATTCGTTCGAAGGTGACATCGCGTTCGCCGGCCTGGACGGGCCGGTGCACGCGGTGTTCATCCGCGCGCCGTGGGTGGAGCGTGTCGGCGACGGCGTGCAGGTGCTGGCCCGCGCGGCCGGCCACGTCGTCGCGGTGCGGCAGGGACGGGTGCTCGCGACGGCGTTTCACCCGGAGATGACTGGCGATCGCCGCATCCACCGGTTGTTCGTCGCCATGGTGACCGGGGCGGCGTGAGCCCGGGGGTCACCGCGGCCCCGTCTGTCACGTGAGTCACCGCGAGGACGGGTTGTGCAGGTTTGCCCGGCTCACAGCGACAATCTGTGGGCGGGTCGGCGCGTGCAACGCAACGACCCATCGGGCGGTAATGCCCGCCCGGCTTGTCGCTGTGAGGCGGGCACATCGGACTACTCCGGATTTTCTGTGACGTGCGGGGCTGCTGAGTTGACCCACAGCACCCCGAGGAGCGCCGGGCAACCGGCGCCGGCTCGCCACGTAGACTCGTCGGGCGAACTCCGGCAGGTAACAGAACAGGCAACAGAACAGGCAACAGAACAGGCAACAGAACAGGCAACAGAAGAGGTATTACCCGATGAGCGGCCACTCCAAATGGGCCACCACCAAGCACAAGAAGGCCGTCGTCGACGCGCGGCGCGGCAAGAACTTCGCCCGGCTGATCAAGAACATCGAGGTCGCGGCGCGGGTCGGCGGCGGCGACCCGGCGGGTAACCCGACGCTCTACGACGCCATCCAGAAGGCCAAGAAGAATTCGGTGCCCAACGACAACATCGAGCGGGCCCGCAAACGCGGCGCCGGTGAGGAGGCCGGCGGCGCGGACTGGCAGACCATCACCTACGAGGGCTACGGCCCGGGCGGGGTGGCGGTGCTGGTCGAATGCCTGACCGACAACCGCAACCGCGCCGCCAGCGAGGTGCGGGTGGCGATGACCCGCAACGGCGGCACCATGGCCGATCCCGGATCGGTGGCCTACCTGTTCGCCCGCAAGGGCGTCGTCACACTGGAAAAGAACGGCCTCACCGAGGACGACGTGCTCACCGCGGTGCTCGACGCGGGCGCCGAGGACGTCAACGACCTCGGCGACAGCTTCGAGGTCATCACCGAACCCGGCGACCTCGTGGCGGTGCGCTCTGCGCTGCAGGACGCCGGCATCGACTACGACTCCGCCGAAGCCAGCTTCGCGCCGTCGGTCAGCGTGCCCGTCGACCTCGACGGCGCCCGTAAGGTGTTCAAGCTCGTCGACGCGCTGGAGGACAGCGACGACGTGCAGAACGTCTACACCAACGTCGACGTCTCCGGCGAGGTCTTGGCGGCGCTGGACGAGGAGTAGGTCGGCGTCGTGCGCGCCTCACGTCCAGCTAAATGGCGGCCTGATCGTGGGCTGTTCTGCGTCGGTAGGACCGGTGCCGCATGCCGGCCTGTGTGCCATCCCGCACGCCCCACGGGATCGCCTCGTGCGGCGCCGATCTCCCCGAGCGCGGTTCTAGCCGGCGTCCGCGTCGCCTGGCGGGGAGACGGTCGGCAGGCCTTGCGACTCCGCGGCGTCGAGCAGCCGGCGCTCGTCGGCACGTAACCTCGTCGGCACGTAACACGGTGAGCCCCCGCCTGTCGGTGTCGGCAGTGGCCAGGTGTACCGCATCGAAGGTGTGTAGCCCGGCGGGCAGTAGGGTGGCTGCCACCGAGGCGCTGGTGGCCAGGTTTTCGTCGGGACGGTCATTGAGCCAGTCGATCAATGCCGTTGAATCTTGTTCAGCCGCGACACGTTTCACCGTCGCCGACGTATCCAGGTAGATCATCGGTCGGCGCGTTGCTCGTCGCGGATCGCGGTGAGCGAACGACTTTCGACCAGATCGGCCGCGCGGAGTGGAATTCGTTGTGCGGCAGCGGGGATCAATTAACCTTGGGTGATGAGCTTCTCGCGCGCTTGCTCCACGGGGGTCTCGACGGGGGTAAGGACACGTTACACAATGACGTTTACTTCTGATCTCTGGGCTACCATGTTCATGGTCTGGCTGGAGTCCTGTGCTCGGAGGAGTCGCTGGCGGCCGAATTCGCACTGTGCGATCGCATTTGGATGAGCGGCAGCGGCGGCTGGTGATGGGTGCTCGGGCACGGGCGTTGGGTCATGGCGGGATCAAGACGGTTGCGCGTGCGGCGGGGGTGAGCGCGGTGACGGTGTCGAAGGGTGTCGCTGAGCTCGACGCCGGGTCAGAGCCGCTGGGCCGCACACGCCGGCCAGGTGGCGGTCGCAAACCGGTGACGACGAGGGCTACGGGCCGGCCGCGGTCGGTGATGTGGATGGTCAGTCCGGCCTTCGCCTTTGCCATCCACGCGCTCGCGTTCCGGCGCAGTTCACGAATCCCGATGGTCTCCACCCGTCAGTGGTAGCCCCTAACGTGCTACCTGTGGATTGCGCAAACCTGCTTGACACCGACCTGCGGTGGGAGCCCTCTGGCAAGCCCACGGGCCGCGACTGGCCGTGACCACAACCGCCGATGCGCCCTCGCAGTCAGATGTAGCGAACGTCGGCACCGACTGCTTCATAGGTACTGCGGGCTCTTCGATCAAGGGTGAGGAGGGGCAGGCCGGCCTCGACCGCTGTAGCGGCGACCAGGCCGTCGTAGGTGGCCTTACCGCCGATCCCAGCGGCGGCCAGCGCTTGGAGAGCACGATCGGTCGCCGTCGCGGTGAGCGCCGCCCTGTGTGTGAAGGTGCTGTCCAGAAGGGCCAGCGCCTGGGCGGGCACGACGCGAAGGACCGGGTGGCGGGTTAACACCGCATATGTCTCAAACAATGCGTGAGCAGCGATTCCCGCTCGGTGTTCGCTGACCGCATCGAAGGCGGCGTCGTGGAACTCGTGAAGTTCGGACAGCGCCGGGAGTGCGACGCTCGTATCGACCAGCGCGGTCGGCGTGTCAGGGCAATCGGCTGTCAGGGGAATCGGCTGTCAGGGGAATCGGCTGTCAGGGGAATCGGCTGTCAGGGGAATCGGCTCTCACGCAACCTATCCCGCACGCTGAGCATGTCCTCCAAGGTAG
>NZ_JAVKSH010000062.1:0-14799 GCF_039583805.1 Mycobacterium sp.
TGCTGGGATTGTCCGTCGACGGGCTCTACAGCCACATCGCCTGGTTGCGGACCATCAAGGACAAGATCGCCTTCCGCGGCATCCACGACACCGAGATCATGTTCCCGCTCATCGAGGACGTCACGATGCAGATCGCGCAGAAGTACGGGATGATCATGCCGGGCGAGGATTCGACCAAGGCGGTGCGCGCGGTCTTCGTCATCGACCCCAAGGGCGTGATCCGAGCGATCATCTACTATCCGCTGAGCCTGGGCCGCAACTTCGACGAGCTGCTGCGCGTCGTCAAGGCCTTGCAAACCGCCGATCACTTCGACGTCGCGACGCCGGCGGACTGGCGCCCCGGCGACCCGGTGATCGTGCCTACCGCGGGCTCGTGCGGCAGCGCCAAAGAGCGAATGCAAGACCGCGCCGACGGTGTCGAGTGCCAAGACTGGTTCTTCTGCACCAAACAGATCTCCGCCGACGAGGTCGAGTCCGCCATCCGGCAACCCGCAGGCGACGCGGCGACCCTGACGCCGACGCCGGCGACCGCTTGATCCACGCCGTAATGGGAGACGTTCGTGCGGTTCACCGCCCGCACGCGACACCGGTTCCGGCTGCCGCGTGCGGTGACTACAAGGCCGCAGAAGCGGTGCGAGCGAGAGCAGCCGGCCTACACTCGACCACACCATGGTGGCCGTAACCGCTCCGTTGTGGGTAGAGTTTTGATCGGCACAGCGTTCGGCGTGCCCGCCGCACTGTGGGGGATCGGCAACCCCGAGACCGTCATCCGGCTGGCCAGGCTCGTCGACCGGCTGCTGATCGGATGTTTCGCGTTCGTCACGGCGGTCGGCGCGGTCTTCCTCTACGGACTGTATGCGCTGGGGCTGTCGATGCACTTCTCGCCCAAGCCGCTGTACCTGGTCGGGGTGACGCTGGGTGGACTGCTGTTCGGGGTGGGTGTGGCCATCAGTGGCTACTTCCCCGGGAGCGAATGGATCGCCCTGGGCGAGGGCCGCCGCGACGTCCTCTACGCGATTCCCGGCGGTCTGCTCGGAGCGGCGGTGTGGACCGTTGTCTACCAGACGCCGGCCGGGCGCTGGCTTGTCACCGCGGCGAACTACGGGGATCTGGTGCTCACCGGCAACATCGCGGACATCCGGCCTTTGCCGACGTTCGTCGCCGCCGTCGACTACGCGGCGGTGGCGCTTACCCTGCTGTACTTCCTGCCCCGCTACAAAGGCGGCAGACACAGTTGTTTGCGGCACCTGGCGACGTGCCCCGTCGACGAGCACGACCAGGCGTTCATGCGCGACACCGCGGAGTATCTGCGCGAGGGCGCGGTCGACCCGACCTGCTCACACCGGCCCAGCTGGTATCAGCAACTAACCTCCCGCGAGGTGCCGGCCGTGAGCTTCTACGCTCGCACCATCGCGTCGGTCGGGTTCGCGGTGGCCCTGCTGGTGGTGCTGGCGATTTTCCTGCACCAGATCTTCGGTCAGTCGACGACGTACTCGTGGCTGGTCGGGCAGGTGTTCCTGGCGCATTTTGCCTACAGTGCAAAGGTTTTCACCACCATCGGCTGGGAGCCATACACCGACGTCGGGGTGCTGTTCGGCGGGCTGATCTCCGCGCTGTTCATCAGCCGTCATTTCACGGCCTTTCGTCCGGTGGTGCCGCCGTCGTGGCGCAACCAGTTCGGGCACAGCTCGACCAAACGCGCGGTGGGCTGCTTCGGGGGGTCGTTTCTCGTGCTCTTCGGCGCCCGGATGGCTGACGGCTGCACCAGCGGCCACATCCTCAGCGGCGGAATCCAATTGTCGCTCAGCGCCTGGCTGTTCACCGTGGCGACGGTGACTGCGCTGTTCGTGACGGCGCGGCTGCTGTATCGGGACGCCAGCTGGCTCACCAGGCCGGACGGGTCGGCCGGCCCGGCGTCGGAACGACCGCCGACTGCCCGGACAGGCCACCGCGGTGGCGGGTCGGCGGCGCGCGGTGCGGCCCTGGCGGGGATCGTGCTGGGATGCTTTGTTCTCATGGTCGCAGCGGGGGCGGTGCTGACACACGCTGCCACCCGCGGGTCTCCGACACTCGTCGACGTGGGCGTTCCCGCGGCAATCCCGCTGCTGCTGCTGATCGGGATCACCTTGTCAGTGCGCGGCCGCCCCGCCCGGAAGCTACGGACTCCGGCGTTCAGCGCTGGCAGGACGGGCACCAGTAGGTAACCCGGTCACCGCTGCCGTCGCAGGCAACAGCGGTGCCGCAGCGACGGCACGCCAGCCCGCCACGCCCGTACACCCAGAGTTGCCGGCCCGGCCGGGTGTCTCCGGTGGTGCAGCGGTTCCAGCGTAATCGGTTGATCCACAGCATCTCTCGTGCCCGCGCTACCAGGCGGTCCGGGTCGGCGATCGAGCCGACGGGCGCGGCGGGCAGACGTCCGGCGATAAAGCACAGTTCGTTGGCGTACACGTTGCCGATCCCGGCCATCACCTTCTGGTCCAGCAGTGCCTCGGCCAGGGGCCGGTCCGGGTCGGCGGTCAGGTTGACGGCGGCGACGTGCGGGTCCCAATCGGCGCCCAGCAGATCGGGCCCCAGATGCGCGACGGCCTCGGTGTCGCGGTCGCGGTCGAGGATCTCCAACACGCCCAGATCGATCCCGGCGGCGCGAATCTCGCCGGCTTCCAGAATGATTCGCACCCGGTGATCCGCCCGCCGGGTGCCCACCCGCCAGCTGCCGTCCATCTTCAGATGGGAATGGATGCTCGCCGGGCCGGCCCGGATGAACAGGTGCTTGCCCCGGCTGAGCACCTCCTCGACGGCGTGCCCGGTGAGGTCGACGGTGGCGAAGCGCGGCACCCGGATGTCGCAGCGGGTCAGCGTGCGTCCGGCCAACGCCTGCCGCAGTGTGGCGGCGGTGCGAAAAACGGTGTCGCCTTCGGGCATTACCGCAGCCGCAGCCCGCGCGGTGTCCGGGTGAAGCCGGCGTCGCGCAACGCGTCCAGGACCGGGGACTGGCCGATCTCCAACACGCCGGCGCCGTCGACGCGTTCGACCACGATCGTCGCCACCTGCCCGCCGGACACCAGATCGGCCAGCGCGGCCGCGGCCGCGCGCAGGGCCGCCGGATCGTCGGTGAAGGTCAGCAGCGAGCGCCCGCCGCGTTCCACGAACCAGGCCAGCGCCCCGTCGACCAGCACCACCAGCGCACCGGCCTTGCGGCCGGGCCGATGAGCCGGCCCGTCACCGAGCGTGGGCCAGGGCAGCGCCGCGCCGTAGGGGTTGGCGGGATCGGCGGCGGCCAGCACCACGGCGTGATAGTCCGGGCGCTCCGGGTCGACACCGTCGAGGTAGCCGCGCAGCCGGTCGACGCTGGCCGTGGCCGCGAACTGGGCGCCCCCCAACGACTCGACGAAGTAGCCGCGCTGGCAGCGGCCGGCGTCCTCCAGGGCGGTCAGCACCTTGTAGACGGCGGCGAACCCACCCGGTACGCCCTCCGCGGCCACCGCGCCTCTGGTCACCACGCCGTGGCGGTTCAGCAGCAGCTCGGCGTAACAGTGTGCGCGCAGGGTGCCCTCGGGTTCGGGGCCGGGCAGCGCCGACCACCGGCCGGCCACCGTCGGGTCGGGGGCTCTGGTTGCCGCGTGCGCGACGCTGTAGCGACTCAGCCTCGGGGGCCGGCGCCGGCGCTGCCGGTGTGCCGGCGCCGCGCGGCCGCCGTGCAGCATCGCGCGCACCGGCGCGAACGTGTCGCCGGTCACCCGGCCGGCCCACACCAGGTCCCACAGCGCGACCTTCAGCTCACGCTCACCGAGACCGGCGCCGGCGAGCTGGCGGAAGAAGAACGCCCCGCCGCCGGCAAGCGCGCCCAGCACCGCCCGGTGGGCGTCGCCGAACTCGATCTGGGCACCGGCGGACAGCGTCAGCGGCGCCGTCTCAGCGACGTGTAACGCGATCCAGCCGTCGCTGCCCGAGATCGACCCGGCACCCGACCAGATGACCTCCCCGGCGGCCAGCAGCTCGTCGAGCATCGCGGGGGAGTAGTCGACCACTCGTGGCGCGAGCACCAGCGGCTCGAGCGCCGACGCGGGCATCGCGACACCGGCGAGCTGCTCGATGACGGCGATCAGCCCGTCCGGGCCGGTGTTGGCGGTGGAGCCGACCTGCTGCCAGGCCGGCAGGAACCGCGCGTAGGCGGCGGCGCTGACCGGTTCGATCTGCGCCCGCAGCGCAGCCAGGGAGCGGCGACGCAGAATCCGCAGCACCGCGGCGTCGCACCACTGGTCGGCGGCGCTGAACTCGCCGCGCACCAGCCGGTGGTCGACGACCAGCCGGCCCAACACGTCGGCGGCCACCCGCTGTCCCAGGCCGAACCGGGCCGCCGCGTCGGCGGTGGTGAACGGCCCGTGGGTGCGGGCGTAGCGGCCGAGCAGCTCACCCAGCGGGTCGGCGACGGCGCCGGTGAAGCTGGCCGGCACCCCGACCGGGACGGCCACCCCGACGCCGTCGCGCAGCCGGCCGACGTCCTCGACCGCCACCCACCAGCTGCGCCCGGCGAACGACACCACGAGCGCGCGTCGGGCCGCCAGCAACCCCTCCAGCCAGCCGCTGACGTCGGTGGCCGCCGACCGGGCGGCCACCTCCTCGGTGGTGAGCGGCCCCAGCAGCCGCAGCAAGTCGGCGACCGCCTCCGCGTCGCGGGCCCGCCGCTCGGGCGTCAGGTGCTGCAGCTGCGCGGCGGTGGCGGCGACGACGTCGGGGTCGAGCAGCTCCCGCAGCTCGACCCGGCCCAGCAGCTCGGCGAGCAGGGTGGCGTCCAGCGACAGCGCCGCGGCGCGGCGCTCGGCCAGCGGGCTGTCGCCCTCGTACATGAACGCCCCGACGTAGCCGAACAGCAGCGACGCCGCGAACGGCGACGGCACCGCCGTCTGCACCTCCACCAGCCGCACCCGGCGCTGGGCGATCCGCGCCATGAGGTCGGCCAGCGCCGGCACGTCGTAGACGTCCTGCAGGCATTCGCGGACCGTCTCCAGCACGACCGGGAAGTCGGGGTAGCGGCGGGCCACGTCGAGCAGCTGGGCGGCGCGCTGGCGCTGCTGCCACAGCGGGGTGCGGCGGCCGGGGTTGCGGCGCGGCAGCAGCAGCGCGCGGGCCGCGCATTCCCGGAACCGTGACGCGAACAGCGCCGAGCCGCCGATCTCGGCGGTGACGATCGGGTCGACCTCGTCGGCGTCGAACACGAACAGCTCGGCGCCCGGCGGCGCGTCGCCGGCCCCTGAATCCGACAGAGCGTCGGGCAGCCGCACCACGATGCCGTCGTCGAAAGCGGTGGGTTTCTCGTCGATGCCGTAGCGCTGCCGTACCCGCCGGCCCACCGCCAGCGCCAGCGGGCCGTGCACCCGCAGCCCATAGGGCGAGTGCAGCACCACCCGCCAGTCGCCGAGCTCGTCGCGGAACCGCTCCACCAGCAGCGTGCAGTCGGTGGGCAGCACCCCGGTCGCGGCGCGTTGGTCCTCGACCAGACGCCACAGGTTCTGCGTCGCGTAGTCGTCGAAACCCGAATCCGCGCAACGCGTGTCGAAGCTGCCGCGGTCCAGCCCGGCCAGTATGCCGGTGAACGCCCCGACCGCGGCGCCCAGCTCGGCGGGACGCCCGTCGCTGTCGCCGTGCCAGAACGGCAGCCGGGCGGGCTGGCCCGGCGCCGGCACCACCAGCACCCGGTCGTGGGTGATCTCGGTGATCCGCCAGCTGGTCGCGCCCAACGCGATGACGTCGCCGGGCCGCGACTCGTAGACCATCTCCTCGTCGAGTTCGCCTACCCGGGAGGGCTTTTCGCCTACCAGCCAGACGCTGAACAAGCCGCGGTCGGGGATCGCGCCGCCGGAGGTGACCGCCAGCCGCTGCGCGCCGGGCCGCGCCGTCAGGGTGCCGGCGTCGCGGTCGTAGACCAGCCGAGGCCGCAGCTCGGCGAACTCCGTCGACGGGTACTTGCCGGACAGCAGGTCCAGCACCGCCTCGAATGCGCTGCGCGGCAGCGTCGCGAACGGCGCCGCCCGCCGCACGGTGTGAAACCATTCCTCGGCGTCCAGCGGATCCAGCGCGGCGGCGGCGACGGTGTGCTGCGCCAATACATCGAGTGGGTTGGCGGGCACCCGCAGCGTCTCGATGCGGCCGGCGAGCATCCGCTGCACGGTGACCGCGCAGCCGATCAGCTCGGTGCGGTGCCTGGGTATCAGCACGCCCCGGGAGACCTCGCCGACGTGATGCCCGGCCCGCCCGATGCGCTGCACCCCGCTGGCCACCGACGGCGGCGCCGCCACCTGGATCACCATGTCGACGGCGCCCATGTCGATGCCCAGCTCGAGGCTGGAGGTGGCCACCACCGCTTTGAGCCGCCCGGCCTTGAGGTCGTCTTCGACCGCGGCGCGCTGCTCCCTGCTGACCGACCCGTGATGCGCCCTGGCCAGCACCGGCCCCGCCAGGTCGGGGTCGACCCGCTCGGCGTGAATCTCGTTGAGCCGCGCGGTGAGCCGTTCGGCCAGCCGTCGCGAATTGGCGAACACGATCGTCGAGCGGTGCGTCTCGATCAGGTCGGCGATGCGCTTCTCGACGTCGGGCCAGATGGTCTGGTCGGCCGGATTCGTCATGTCGGGCACCGGCACCTGCACCGACAGCTCGAACGTCTTGTCCGAAGCCGGCGCCACCACCCGGGCCGGGGACGGCCCGCACAGGAACCGCGCCACCTCCTCGGGCGGGCGCACGGTCGCCGACAGCCCGATCCGCTGCGCGGGCCGCGCCAGCAGGTCGTCGAGTCGCTCCAGTGACAGCGCCAGGTGCGCGCCGCGCTTGGTGGCGGCGACGGCGTGCACCTCGTCGACGATGACGGTCTGCACCTGTGTCAGGGCATCGCGCGCGGCGGAGGTCAGCATCAAAAACAGCGACTCGGGGGTGGTGATCAGCACGTCCGGCGGCGCGGCGACGAGCTGGCGCCGACGCGCCGCCGGGGTGTCGCCGGAGCGCACGCCCACGGTGATGTCCGGCGCGGGCAGACCGCGCTGCTCGGCGACGCGGCGTATCCCGGCCAGCGGCGCGCGCAGATTGCGTTCGACGTCGACGGCCAGCGCCTTGAGCGGGGACACGTACAGAACCCGGGTGCCGGCGTGCGGAGCGCCCGCCGAGCCGGCCAGCCGGTCGATGGCCCACAGGAACGCGGCCAGCGTCTTGCCCGACCCGGTCGGTGCCACGACCAGCGTGTGCGCGCCGTCGGCGATCGCCGACCAGGCCCCGGCCTGGGCCGGGGTCGGCGCGGCGAACGTGCCGGTGAACCAGTCCCGGGTGAGCGCACCGAACCGGGCCAGCGGATCGCGACGCGCGGTGCTCACAGTGCCATCATGCCGACCGCGCCATCATGCCGACCGCCGGGCAGCGGCAGACGGCCCGGCCTGTGACACCCGCGGCCTCAGCCGAACTGCACACCCTGGGCCAGCGGCAGCGCATCGGAGTAGTTGACGGTATTGGTGGCCCGGCGCATGTACGACTTCCACGCATCCGAGCCGGACTCGCGGCCGCCGCCGGTCTGTTTCTCGCCGCCGAACGCGCCGCCGATCTCCGCGCCCGAGGTAGCGGCGTTGACATTGGTGATGCCGCAGTCGGAGCGGTCGATGAAACGCTCGGCCTCCCGGATGTCGGTGGTGAAGATTGCCGATGAAAGCCCCTGCGGTACAGCGTTGTTGAGCTCGATCGCATGGTCGAGGTCGTCGTAGGTCAGCACGTAGAGGATCGGCGCGAACGTCTCGGTCGCCACGATGGGTGTTTGCGACGGCATCGGCACCAGCGCCGGCGTCACGTAGTAGGCGCCGGGACGCCCCAGCGTGCGGCGCTCACCGCCGATCACGGTGCCGCCGTCGGCGCTCGCCTGCTCCAGCGCGCCCACCATGGTTCGGTAGGCGGCCTCGTGGATCAGCGGTCCGACCAGTGTTCCGGCTGCCCAGGGGTCGCCGACGGGCAGCGTCCGGTAGGCGGCGGCGACACGGGCCACCACCTCGTCGGTCACCGACCGGTGCACGATCAGCCGGCGCAGCGTGGTGCAGCGCTGCCCCGCGGTGCCGGCGGCGGCGAAGACGACGGCACGCACCGCCAGATCCAGGTCCGCCGACGCGGTGACGACGGCGGCGTTGTTGCCGCCGAGCTCCAGCAGCGCCCGCCCGAACCGCTGCGCCACCCGCGGGCCGACCTCTCGGCCCATGCGCACCGAGCCGGTCGCCGAGACCAGCGCCACCCGCGCGTCGTCGGCCAGCGCCGCGCCCGCCGCGCGGTCGCCCAGCGCCAGCCCGCACACGGCCTGCGGCGCACCGACGTCACCGGCCGCCCGTTGCGTCAGCGCCTGGCAGGCCAGCGCCGTCAACGGTGTCAGCTCCGAGGGCTTCCACACCACGGTGTCGCCGCACACCAGTGCCACCGCGGTGTTCCACGCCCACACCGCGACCGGGAAGTTGAACGCGCTGATCACCCCCACCACGCCGAGCGGATGCCAGGTTTCCAGCAGCCGGTGCCCCGGCCGCTCGGAGGCGATGGTGCGGCCGTAGAGCTGCCGCGACAGGCCGACGGCGAATTGGCAGACGTCGATCATCTCCTGCACTTCGCCGGCGGCCTCGGAGCCGATCTTGCCGGTCTCCACGGTGACCAGGGCGGCCAGTTGGTCCCGGTGCTCGGCGAGCAGCTGGCCCAGCCGGGCCAGCAGCGCGCCGCGGGCCGGTGCGGGCGTGTACCGCCACGTCGAAAACGCTTCTGCGGCAGCGGCGACCGCTGCATCGACGTCGTCGGTCTGCGCGACGCTGAACAGCACGTCGCCGGTGACCGGTGTGCTCGCGGGCAGGCCGGGCCCGCCGGGCTCGCCGAGCACGGCAGCAGCTGTCGCGGACGCGCCGATCGCGTCGAACGCGCCGTGCACCCGGGCGCGCACCTCGTCGGCGGTGGGCAGGGTCATGCGGATTCCTCCTGTGCCAGGGCTTCGTAGAGTGTGTCGGGGTCGTGGATGGCACGGCCGATCGCCCCGGCCATCCAGTCTGCGTCGTAACCGGACTCGTCGCCGGCCTGCCCCACCTGCGCGTCGCGGTCGAGGTTGGAGCGGAAGATCCCGGCCGCCGAGGCGGGCAGAAAGTCCTCGTAGACAATGGGTTTAAACGGATCACCGCCGCGGTAGTAGGCCAGGCCGGTCGCCGCCATCTCGGCGTCGGTCGCCGGGAAGAACCGGTCCCACGCCGCGGCCGGGTCGGCGGCGGCCATCGCGGCGTCGTAGCGTCGCCGGCCGGCCGGTGTCAGCGCCACGCCGCGCGCCTCGACCTCGCCGAAGCGCACCCGCAGCGTCGCGGCGGCGATCGTCGCGTCGGCCAGCCGGAACCGGCGTGGTTCGGCGAGAGCGCGAAACGACGTCTGCCGCAACAACACGGCGGGGCCGTCGAGGCGCGGCGGCCCCTGGATCGTGTCGATCATGGCGATGCCGCGCGCGGTCATCCGGCGGTATAGCTCGTCGATGTCGAGCACCCGCGGGGTGAGGTGGTTGATGTGGGTGGAGGCGATCCCGGCGATGTCGGCGGCCACCGCCGAGACCCGGGACAGTTCGTCGTACCAGGATTTGTCGACCGGTTCGGTCGACAAAGCGAACGCCGCAACCGCTCGCGCCACGAACTCGTCGGCGTCGTCGGCGTCGCAGCCGCGGTCGGCGGCGATCACCCGGGCGTGGGCGATCAACGCGGGGTCGAACAGCCGACGGCGCGCCACGAACCGCTCGATCCGACCCCGCAGGCCGGCGTCGAAGAACCGGGCGTCGTTGGTGGCCAGCACCGAGGTGAACACCCGAAACGGGTTGCGCGCCAGTTCGCCGGCGTCGACCGGTCGAAACGCGGTGGACACCACCGGAATCGGGGAGGCGGCGTCGCGCAGGTCGTAGTAGCCGACCGGGGCCATGCCGAAAGCGGCGAACAGGTCGGCGACATCGGCCAGTTCGGCGGGGCTGCCGACCCGGATCGCGCCGTGCCGCTCGGCGGTGACCCGTTGCAGCGAGCCCAGGCGTTCGGCGCCGGGATGCCGGTCGGCGTAGTCGCGGTTGACCTGCGTGCTCACACCCACCAGCGTCGAGTAGGCCGGAACCTCGCTGGCGTACATGGCGGACAGTCCGGCGGCGAACCGGGCCCGCAGTTGCCAGATCTGCAGCCTTTTCGCCCGGCTCATCGCGCCGCGCCGTTGCGATAGTCTGCGGCAATGACTCTCGACGACATCGACCGAACCCTGCTGCGGCGGCTCGTCGCCGACGGCCGCGCGACGCTGTCGGAGCTGGCCGCCGCCACCGGCCTGTCGGTCTCTGCGGTGCAGGCGCGGGTGCGCCGGTTGCAGACGCGGGGCGTGGTGACCGGGTTCGCGGCGCGGGTCAACCAAGACGCGCTCGGCACCGGGCTTTCGGCGTTCGTGGCCATCACCCCTCTCGATCCTTCCCAGCCCGATGATGCGCCGGCCCGGCTGGAACACATCGAGGCGATTGAGTCGTGCCACTCGGTGGCCGGCGAGGATAGCTACATCCTGCAGGTGCGCGTCGAGTCCGCCCGGGCGCTGGAAGACCTGCTGCTGCAGATCCGGACGACGGCGAATGTGCAGACACGTAGCACCATCGTTTTACGGACATTTTACAGTCTGCGGCAGTCAATACCGTAATGCCACCACGCAATTGATGAAATACAGTAAGAATATCTGCTAACCTCGGATTATGACCAGCGTCTGGGCGCCCAACGCACCGCAGCTCGAACCCGGCCGGGTGCGCGAGGCGCTGACGCGCAGCATCCTGGTCGACGGCCTGGATCTGGTGCTCGACCTGGAACGCTCGGCCGGTTCGTATCTGGTCGACGCCCGCGACGGGCGGCGCTATCTGGACATGTTCACCTTCGTCGCCTCCTCGGCGCTGGGAATGAACCACCCTGCGCTGGCCTACGACGAGGAATTCCGCGCCGAACTCGCGGCGGCCGCGGTGAACAAACCCAGCAACTCCGATGTGTATTCGGTGCCGATGGCCCGCTTCGTCGAGACCTTCGTGCGCGTGCTGGGCGACTCGGCGCTGCCGCATCTGTTCTTCGTCGAGGGCGGCGCGCTGGCCGTCGAGAACGCGCTCAAGGTCGCCTTCGACTGGAAGAGCCGGCACAACGAGTCCCGCGGTATCGATCCCGCGCTGGGCACCCGGGTGTTGCATCTGCGCGGGGCGTTCCATGGGCGCAGCGGCTACACACTATCGCTGACCAACACCAATCCACTTGCCGTGGAACGGTTTCCGCTGTTCGACTGGCCGCGGATCGACGCGCCGGTGCTGCGCGCCGGTGTCGACGCCGGCGCGGCCGAAGCCGAGTCGCTGCGCCAGGCCCGTGCGGCATTCGACGCTCACCCGCACGACGTCGCCTGCTTCATCGCCGAGCCCATCCAGGGCGAGGGGGGTGACCGCCACTTCCGGCCCGAGTTCTTCGTCGCGATGCGGGAGCTGTGCGACGAGCACGACGCGCTGCTGATCTTCGACGAGGTGCAGACCGGCTGCGGTCTGACCGGAACCGCCTGGGCCTATCAGCAATTCGGCGTCACGCCCGACGTGGTGGCGTTCGGCAAGAAGACCCAGGTGTGCGGGGTGATGGCCGGACGCCGCGTCGACGAGGTCGCCGACAACGTGTTCGCCGTGCCGTCGCGGCTCAACTCGACGTGGGGCGGCAACCTCACCGACATGGTTCGCGCCCGGCGCATCCTGGAGGTCATCGAGTCCGACGCGCTGTTCGCCAACGCGGCCGCGCAGGGCCGCTACCTGACGGACCGGCTCGCTGAACTCGCCGCGGATTGCCCGGCGGTGCGTGACGTGCGGGGACGCGGCCTGATGTGCGCGTTCAGCCTGCCGAGCACGGCCGACCGCGACCGGCTGATCGGCCGGTTGTGGCAGCGCCGCCTGATCGTGTTGCCCAGCGGCGTCGACAGCGTGCGTTTCCGCCCGGCACTGACCGTCACGCGCGCCGAGATCGACGAGGCGATCACCGCTGTGCGGGACGTGCTCGACGAACCGGGGTAAGCCGCGACCATGCCCGAGCCACGTCAGCCCGGCGACCGCCTGGGACAGGACGACAGCGAGGTGCGCGCCGCTGATCCTGCTGGCCGCGGGGGTCTGGGCTTTCGTTCGCACCTACCAGGTCTGGCGGGGCAACGGCACCTGGTGGGAGTGGCAGGGCGCGGGATGGTTCCTGCTGACGTTGATGACGGTGACGCTCACCCTCGGTCTGCCGGCGATCGCCGGCCCGGTGTGGGGCGGTTGACGAGCTGCGCGTCGATGTGGGCCACCCGGCGAAGCTCCACAACGAACCACAGCGCGCCGGCGACCGTTGCGAGCACCGCGATGAGCACGGTCGTCTCGAGCCACTCGTAATGGTGGTAGGCGGCCGCGGCGGCGGTGCTGATCATTCCGGCCAGCGCGACGACGAACAGGATGAACCCCGGCCACAAGAAGTTGTCTTTCATCGTGATACCGGCGTGCGGCTGAGTTGTGCGATGGCGATCCGTCGGGTCGTGATGTGTGTCGCCCATTGTCTGCCTTCGCCTCCCTTTCCTCTGCGGCCGGAATATCGCGATGCTAGCGAATTGCCGCGCCCGGCGTGAGGCAAAGCGCAGCCGATCTCCGTGCGGTCAGCTCGGGCCCAATTCACCCCGGGCGAGGACGTCGGGCAGCGAAATCGCACCCAGCGTCGTCACCAGCCACACCACGACGGTGGCGGCCACCCAGGACGTGCCGCCGCGGATGCACAGCCCGTGCGTCCAGGCCGCGGTGAGGGTGAGCGAGACGATGGTCAACACCAGGCCCGCGCCCCCGCGCAGCAGCGACACCCATCCGTGCGGCAGCCTCAGGATCACCGTCGACAGCAGCACCTGCGGCACCGAAAACAGCAGGACGCCGGTGATGAACGCCGACCTCGACACCGTCATATGGGGAACGACCTGTGCCGCCACCAGCAGTCCGATCGCCCAGGACACCATCAGCACGGAGTCGCGCAGCAGAATTCGTCTCACAGCAAACGAGCGTACGGTGCCGGACCCGTTCGGGACGTGAATAACTCGACAATCAGCGGGGAACAGGTGGGTTACTGTCGTTGTCGGATCACGGGAGGCCGCATGAACGTCGCCGACGAGGCAGGTACAAGCCGGCGCAGAGGTGACCGCGCCGTCGAGCTGCGGATTGCCGCGCGGCTGGAGAACCTGGCGGTGCTGCGCACCCTGGTCGGCGCGGTCGGGACCTTCGAGGACCTCGATGTCGACGCCGTCGCCGATCTGCGGCTGGCGGTCGACGAGGTGTGCACCCGGTTGATCCGGTCGGCCGCGCCGGGCGCGACGCTGGTGGTGGTCGTCGATCCGGGCGACGACGCGCTGGTGGTCGAGGCGTCAGCGGCCTGCACGACCGCCGACGTGATGACGCCCGGCAGCTTCAGCTGGCACGTGCTGACGTCGCTGGCCGACGACGTCCGAACCTTCCACGAGGGCGGGCGACCGGATGAGCCCATTTTCGGGATCACGTTGGCGACCCGACGAGCGGGCCTCGCCAGGTGACACCGCGAGCCGCCGGCGGTTCGGGGTCAGGGACCGGCGAATACGCCGACGTCCTGGACATGTTCCGCGAGTTGGCCGGGATCGCGGCGGACTCGCCGGACTTCCACCGCCACCGCGACAAGATCGTGGAACGGTGCCTGCCGCTGGCCGACCACATCGCCCGGCGGTTCGAGAATCGCGGCGAGGCGCGCGACGACCTGGTCCAGGTGGCGCGCGTCGGACTGGTCAACGCGGTGGCGCGGTTCGACGTCGACGCCGGGTCGGACTTCGTCTCTTTCGCGGTGCCCACCATCATGGGGGAGGTCCGCCGCCATTTCCGCGACAACAGCTGGTCGGTGAAGGTTCCGCGGCGGCTCAAGGAGCTGCATCTGCAGCTGGGCGCTGCCACGGCCGACCTCTCCCAACGGCTGGGGCGGGCGCCGACCGCCTCAGAACTGGCCGCCGAACTCGGCATGGACCGCGACGAGGTGGTCGAGGGGCTGGTCGCGGGTAGTTCCTACAACACGCTGTCTATCGACGGCGGCGGCAGCGCCGACGACGAGACGCGCGCCATCGCCGACACGCTCGGCGACATCGACGCCGGGCTGGAGCGCATCGAGGATCGGGAGGCGCTGCGTCCGCTGCTGGCCGCGTTGCCCGAGCGGGAGCGAATGGTGTTGGTGCTGAGGTTCTTCGAGTCGATGACCCAGACGCAGATCGCCGAGCGGGTGGGCATCTCGCAGATGCACGTGTCGCGCCTGCTGGCGAAGTCGCTAGCCTACCTGCGGGACCAACTCGGATAGGCGTTGCGGACGCCGGTCGTCGGTCAGCGCGGCGGTCACCGTCGGCGCCGTCGGCAGCATCTCGTCGGGGTCGCAGATGCTCAGCAGCCGGCGCACCGCGGCGCTGGGCACCACGGCCCAGCGCACACCGGCCTCGGCGCATCGGACGTTGATTCCGTGCAGCACCGAAAAGCCCTCGGTGCCAAAGAATTCCACGCCGCGAAGGTCGACGATGAGGCACCCGCAACCGGCGGCGCAGCGCTGGACGTGATCAGCGAAGCGACCGGCGTTGGCGGCGTCGATGTCGCCGTCGACGGCGACGACAGCCGCCGGCGGTCCCGAACGGGTGGTGAAACGGGCGCCGTGGTTTTCCGGCGGCGGCGCCTCCACCGCGGCATCGGGTCCGCCGAACGAGCCGGCGGAGTGAGCTTCTTGGACGTGAGCTTCTTGG
>NZ_JAVKSH010000062.1:14899-17505 GCF_039583805.1 Mycobacterium sp.
GTGAGCTTCTTGGACGTGAGCTTCTTGGGCGGGGGAAGACATCGGTGTGACTCCATCAGTCGACGAGCGTTCGCACTGTGGATCACGTCGAAAAACATTGGACGGCAGCGAATTTCACCCTGCCCGCGCGTTCGCGACGTGATTCCGGGCGGCTGTGAACTCAACCTGGCGGCGAGTCTACCCGCGGTGGGCCGGGCCGGCAACGCGACATGCCACGGCGTGGGGTCACGCCGTCATCGGATCTCGGCGAGCACCGTGCCCTGGGTGATCGCGGCGCCGGCCTGCACCGCCAGGCCGGTGATGGTCCCGTCCTTGTGCGCGGTGACCGGGTTCTCCATCTTCATCGCCTCCAGCACCACCACCAGATCACCGGTGGTGACCTGCTGACCCTCTTCGACGGCGACCTTGACCACGGTGCCCTGCATGGGTGCGGTCACCGCGTCGCCGGAGGCCACCGCGCCGGTCAGCGCGCCCCGCTTGCGCGGCTTGGGTTTGCGCCTGATGACACCCGCCGGGTCGCCCCCGCCGCCGTTGGACAGCGCCAGGTCGGCCGGCAGGGACACTTCCAGGCGGCGTCCGCCGACCTCCACGACCACCGTCTGCCGCGGCCGGGTGTCGGCTTCGTCGTAGAGCGGCTCCGCGCCGGTGAACGGCTCGACTGTGTTGTTCCATTCGGTCTCGATCCAGCGGGTGTGCACCGAGAAGCCGTTCTCGTCGCCGACGAACGCCGGGTCGCGCACGATGGCCCGGTGGAACGGGATCACCGTGGCCAGGCCCTCGACCTCGAACTCGTCGAGCGCGCGGCGGGACCGGGCCAGCGCCTCCTGGCGGGTCGCCCCGTAGACGATGAGCTTGGCCAGCATCGAGTCGAACTGGCCGCCGATCACCGAGCCGCTCTCGACGCCGGAGTCCAGCCGCACACCCGGGCCCGCCGGCGGACGGAACGTGGTCACCGGCCCCGGCGCCGGCAGGAAGTTGCGCCCGGCGTCCTCACCGTTGATCCGGAACTCGATCGCGTGCCCGCGCGGTGTCGGGTCCTCGGTGATGTCGAGCGTCTCGCCGTTGGCGATCTTGAACTGCTGCAACACCAGGTCGATGCCCGCGGTCTCCTCGGTGACCGGGTGCTCGACCTGCAGCCGGGTGTTGACCTCCAGGAAGGAGATCAACCCGTCGTGGCCCACCAGGAATTCGACGGTGCCGGCGCCGTAGTAGTGCGCTTCGCGGCAGATCCGCTTGGCCGACTCGTGGATCTCCTTGCGCTGCGCGTCGGACAGGAACGGCGCCGGCGCCTCTTCGACCAGCTTCTGGTAGCGGCGCTGCAGCGAGCAGTCCCGGGTGCCGGCGACGACGACGTTGCCGTGCTGGTCGGCGATCACCTGCGCCTCGACGTGGCGGGGCTTGTCCAGGTAGCGCTCGACGAAGCACTCGCCGCGGCCGAACGCGGCTGTGGCCTCCCGGGTGGCCGACTCGAACAGCTCGGGAATCTCCTCCAGGGTCTGCGCCACCTTCATGCCCTTGCCGCCGCCGCCGAACGCGGCCTTGATCGCGACCGGCACACCGTATTCCTTGGCGAAGGCCACCACCTCGTCGGCGTTCTTGACCGGGTCGGGGGTGCCGGGCACCAGCGGAGCCTGGGCGCGGGCGGCGATGTGCCGGGCGGTGACTTTGTCGCCGAGATCGCGGATCGACTGCGGGCTGGGCCCGATCCAGATCAACCCGGCGTCGATGACCGCCTGCGCGAAATCGGCGTTCTCGGAAAGGAATCCGTAGCCGGGGTGGATCGCGTTGGCGCCGGACTTCGCGGCGGCCTCCAGGACCTTGGCGAAGTCCAGATAGGACTCGGCCGAGGTCTGGCCACCCAGCGCGAAGGCCTCGTCGGCCAGCCGCACGTGCGGTGCGTCGGCGTCGGGTTCGGCGTACACCGCAACGCTGGGCAGCCCGGCGTCGCGGGCCGCCCGGATCACCCTGACCGCGATCTCACCGCGATTGGCGACGAGCACCTTGGCGATCTTCGAGCTGGCGTGGCTGGGCACGGCGCCTCCTGAGTCCGAATCCGCGGTTCTTCTCTAAGAGAATTTCTTACACGACGGGCAAAGTCTAAGCGGCGCGCCGAAGCAGGCCCGAGCCGGTGTCCCCTTCACTGCGACTCGCGTAGCCGCCGCTTGATCCGGGCCAGCATCGCCGAGATGCCGCGCAGCCGCAGCGGACTGATCAGGGCGGCCAGACCCAGGTCGGCGTAGAAGTCTTCCGGCACCGCCAGGATGTCGGCGGCGGGTTGTTCGTCGAGTCCGGCGGCCAGGATGGCGGCGAACCCCCGGGTGGTCGGCGCTCCGGGCGGCGCGGAAAAATGCAGCCGCACCCGCTGCCGATCGCTGGCGTCGACGTCCAGGAACAGCGGGGACTGGCACTCGGGCACCGGCTCCATCGCCGCCTCTGTCAGGTGAGCGGGCAATGGCGGTAGTTCGTCGGCGAACTCCAGCAGCAGCCGCAGCTTGTCCTGGCCCTGGACTTCGGCGAAGTCGGCCACCACCTCGGCCAGCGGCGCAGGCATGCTCATCAGGCCGGCATTCCTCCCGGCGCTGGCCCCGGCGCTTGTCCCGGCTCTT
>NZ_JAVKSH010000062.1:17605-18761 GCF_039583805.1 Mycobacterium sp.
GCCGGCCACGATCGGCACCCGCACGGTGTTGCCCCACTCGGTCCACGAGCCGTCGTAGTTGCGCACGCCGGGGATGCCGAGCAGGTGCGTCAACACGAACCAGGTGTGACTGGACCGCTCGCCGATGCGGCAGTAGACGACGGCCTTGTCGTCGGGCTGGATGAACCCGTAGAGCTGTTCGAGCTCGTCACGGGTGCGGAAGCGGCCGTTGGCGTCGGCGGCTTTGCTCCACGGGATCGAGCGCGCCGTCGGGATGTGACCCGCCCGCAGCGCCCCCTCCTCGGGGTAGTCGGGCATGTGGGTGCGCTTGCCGGTGTACTCCTCGGGGGAGCGGACGTCGATCAGCGGCTGGCTGCCCAGCGCGGCCAGCACGTCGTCTTTGAACGCGCGGATCGGTGCGTCGTTGCGCGCGACGACGGGATAGCCGGTCGAGGTTTTCGTCGGTACGTCCAGGGTGGTCTCGCGCCCCTCGGCGAGCCACAGGTCGCGTCCCCCGTTGAGCAGCCGAACGTCCGGATGGCCGAACAGGGTGAACACCCACAGCGCATACGCCGCCCACCAGTTGCTCTTGTCGCCGTAGATCACCACGGTGTCGTCGCGGGCGATGCCCTTGCCGTTCATCAACTCGGCGAACTGCTCGCCGGTGATGTAGTCGCGCACCCTCGGGTCGTTGAGGTCGGTGTGCCAGTCGACCTTGACCGCGCCGGGAATATGGCCGACGTCGTAGAGCAGCACGTCCTCGTCGGATTCCACGATGGCCAGACCGGGTCTGCCCATGTTGGTGGCCAGCCAGTCGGCGGTGACCAGCCGTTCGGGGTGGGCGTAGCCGGTCAGAGTGGGACTGGGATCTGCTGGTAGCGGCACGGACCCGAGCCTACCGCCGGCGGAGCCGCCCGACGTCGGATGCCCGGCGTGAATCAGACGCCCAGGGCGACCTCGTAAGCCACCGCGAAGCGGCGCGTGCCCGGGTTGGGCCGGAACAGCGCGCCGCCGTCTGCGCACCAGGCCACTACCCTGAGAAAGCGTTTGTGCGGTGACAACTGACTGCGCACACCCGCAGCGAGCGCGGCGCGCAGCCGCTCGACGTCGTATCGGTCGATGTCGCCCGGGACGGGGACGTTCCACATCGTCTCTTCCAACGGCACCGTCTCTTCCA
>NZ_JAVKSH010000062.1:18861-21576 GCF_039583805.1 Mycobacterium sp.
CGTCTCTTCCAACGGCACCGTCTCTTCCACCGGCATCGCTCCAGTGTGTGCCGCAGCGACGCACCTGCCGCGCACCACCGCGCGGCGTGTTGGGGCTCGGCGAGGTTGCGGTTGGGTCGCGGTCAGGTCACGGTCGGCGGCTTCGACCACAACCCGTCGACGGACAACCCCGCCCGGCCGAGTAGCCGGCGGGTCAACGGCAAGCTGAGACCGATCACGTTGGACGGGTCGCCGTCGATGCGGTCGACGAACCAGCCTCCACGTCCGTCGATCGTGAACCCGCCGGCAACCGACAGCGGCTCGCCGCTGTCGACATAGGCCGCCAGCTCGGGCGTGGACGGCACGCCGAAATATATTGTGGTGCAGGCAGATTCGACATCCTGCTGGACGGCCTCGCCGTTGTGCAGCCGCATCAGGCAGTGGCCGGTGTGCAGCGTCCCCGCCCGGCCGCCCATCGCGTGCCACTGGCGTCGCGCGGCATCGGCCGACCTCGGTTTGCCCACCAGCCGCCCGTCCACCTCCAGCATCGAATCACAGCCGATGACAACACAATCCGCGCCAACGTCGGCGGGCAGCCGCTGGGCCACCGCGTCGGCTTTGGCCGCCGCCAGGGTGCACACCACGGTGCTGGGCGAGGCGTCCGGACCCAGCCGTGCCATCACAGCGTCCTCGTCCACACCCGAGTTCACGACCAGCGGGTCGACGCCGGCGCGGCGCAGCACCCGCAGCCGCCCGGGGGAGGCGGATGCGAGCACCAGGCGGGTCATCGCCGCATGTGCTGCCGTCCCACCAACGTGATCCGCTGCCAGCTGAACACCGGGTGACGCAGTTTGTCGACCGGCAGCCCCCACCGGGTGCGCTCACCCGGCTCGGCCGTGGCGGCGGTGCCGCCGGCGCTGCCCAGCACCGCGATCAGCGCGGCCAGCTCCGCGTCGCTCGGGTTGCCTTTGAGCACCTCGATGTGCGGCTCGTGGGTCATGTCCTCGGAGCTACTCACAGTGGGATGTTCCCGTGCTTCTTCGGCGGCAGCGGAGTGATCTTGCGTTCCAGCAGCCGCAGCGCCGTCGCGACGTAACCGCGGGTGTGCGACGGCGGAACGACCGCGTCGACGTAACCCCGTTCGGCGGCGATATACGGGTTGACCAGGGTGTCCTCGTATTCCTGCTGCAGCTGTAGCCGCAGCGCGTCGACATCCTCGCCCTTGTCGGCCGCCTCGGTCAGCTGCTGGCGGTAGACGAAACCGACCGCGCCCGAGGCCCCCATCACCGCGATCTGCGCCGTCGGCCACGCCACGCACACGTCGGCGCCCATGTCCTTGGAGCCCATCACGCAGTACGCGCCGCCGTAAGCCTTGCGGGTGATCACGGTGATCTTGGCGACGGTGGCCTCGCCGTAGGCGTACAGCAGCTTGGCGCCGCGCCGGATGATGCCGTTGTATTCCTGGTCGGTGCCCGGCAGGAAGCCCGGCACGTCGACCAGCAGGACGATCGGGATGTTGAAGCAGTCGCAGGTCCGGATGAACCGGGCCGCCTTCTCCGAGGCGTTGATGTCCAGGCACCCGGCGAAATGCGTGGGCTGGTTGGCGACGAGGCCGACCGGCCGGCCCTCGATGCGCCCGAACCCGACCACGATGTTTTGCGCGTAGCCGGCCTGCACCTCGAGGAACTCGTCGTCGTCGAGGATCCGGGTGATCACCTCGTGCATGTCGTAGGGCTGGTTCGGCGAGTCCGGGATCAGCGTGTCCAGCTCGAGGTCCTCGGCCGTCAGGTTGTCTTCGATGGACCCCTCCGGCGCCGGCGCCGGGTAGCGCGGCGGGTCGGTGAAGTTGTTGGGCGGCAGGTAGCCCAGCAGCTCGCGCACCCAGTCGAAGGCGTCCTGCTCGCCGGACGCGACGTAGTGCAGGGTGCCGGACTTGGCCATGTGGGTGTGAGCGCCGCCCAGCTCTTCCATCGTGACGTCCTCGCCGGTGACGGTCTTGATGACGTCCGGGCCGGTGATGAACATCTGGCTGGTCTGATCGACCATCACCACGAAGTCGGTCAGGGCGGGGGAGTAGACATGCCCGCCCGCGGCGGCGCCCATGATCAGCGAGATCTGCGGGATCACGCCCGACGCCAGGATGTTGTTGCGGAAGATCTTGCTGTAGAGGCCCAGCGAGACCACGCCCTCCTGGATCCGCGCGCCGGCGCCGTCGTTGATGCCGATCAGCGGCCGGCCGGTCTTGATCGCCAGCTCCTGCACCTTGACGATCTTCTCGCCGTACACCTCGCCGAGGCTGCCGCCGAACACCGTGGCGTCCTGGCTGAAGATGCACACGTCGCGGCCGTCGATGGTGCCGTAGCCGGTCACCACGCCGTCGCCGACCGGGCGTTTGGCGTCCAGCCCGAAGTTGGTGCTGCGGTGCCGGGCCAGCGCGTCGAGCTCGACGAACGACTCCTCGTCGAGCAGGGCGTAGATGCGTTCGCGGGCGGTCAGCTTGCCCTTGGCGTGCACCTTCTCGACGGCGGCCTCACCGACCGGGTGGCGCGTCTCCTCGCGGCGCTTGCGCAGCTCGGCCAGTTTGCCGGCGGTGGTGTGGATGTCGATCTCATGCTCCGCTCTCGCCTCGACGTGAGTCTGGGCATGGCCCTCGGAAACGCTTGTCATGACCCCCGAGCTTAGCGGTCAGCCACCCGTGCAGTCCGCTAAGCCTGGTCTGTGGTCACGGCACAGGGA
>NZ_JAVKSH010000063.1:0-15454 GCF_039583805.1 Mycobacterium sp.
GTGTCGGCGGCATCCACAGTGATCCCGTTACCGACCAGATCCCGCCCGAACACCGCCACCGCGGGAGCGTTGAGCACGCCGTCGACCGCCGCACCCACCGGGCTGCTGATCCACGCCTGCACCGCCACCTCGACGGCCGCCGCGGTGTCCGACAGCTGGGCAATCCCCGCGCCGGCAACCTCGTTGGCCGCGCCGACAGACGATGCCAGCGCATCCGCCTCGACGGCATTCACCGCGGCCACCGCGCTGAGCAGCGGGTCGACGATCACGTCCAGCAGATCGGCGTGCGCGCTGGGCGCCGCCGCCAGAGGCGCCGCCGCAGCCGACAGGAAGGCCGCGACACCGAGCGCTGCCGCACTTCCCCGACGAACACGAGGGGTGCCGCGCGATCGGCGACGAATCACGGTCATCGGCAACGCCTCACCTGAGAGAAAACTCAACGGACCATTAGCTGGTCAACGTAGTCACCCGCGGCGGCCGTGTCCAGATGTTGGGGACACCGGTCAGATCGCGTCGGGGTCCGCGGCGAACGCTTCGGCGGCTGTGCGTGCCAGGCCGACAGCGGTGCGCGCCCACCCCGGCGTCGCGTCGGCCAGCCCGCGGGCCGGGGTGACGCCGACCCGGTCGCGCAGCGCGCAGCGGCCGAAGCCGAGCCGGTCGATCACCGCCGCCACGTCGGCGGCGACCTGGTCGGCCGACGGCGGTCGTGCCGGCTCGGTGGCGGCCACCGCGCCCAGCACGAGCGTGCGGCCCGAGTCGACGAACTCCGCGAGCGCATCCAAATCGGCGGATCCGAACGGGACAGGGTCCACCATGACTGCGGTGATAGTGCTGCGCTGCAACACGTTCCACGGGATGTCCGGGCCGCTGCTGTGCACCGCGACGTCGGCGCCGGCCGCGGCCGCGCAGATGTCGAGCAGGGTGGTGGCCAGGGTGTCGTCGATCGGGGGCACCGGGTTCAGTGCCGTCACTCCGGTCAGCCGTCCGGCGAGAGCCGCCGGCAGCGACGGCTCGTCGAACTGCACCACCACCGGTGTGTCGAGCCGCCGCTGCAGCGCCGCGCGGTGCGCGGCCACCCCTTCGGCCAGCGACGCGGCCAGGTCGCGCGCCGCGCCCGGGTCGGTGATGGCCCGGTGCCCGTTGGCCAGCTCCACCTGGGCAGCCAGCGTGACCGGCCCGGGTGCCTGCACCTTGACCGCGCGCCCACCGCCCCGCATTCCGGCCGTCTCCCAGGCCTCTTCCAGGGCGTCGACGTCCTCGTCGAGCAGACTGACCGCCCGGCGGGTCACCGCGCCGGGCCGGGCCGCGATGCGGTAGCCGCGCGGCACCGTGTCGACGGCGATGTCGACCAGCAGCGCGCCGGCCCGCCCGATCATGTCAGCGCCCACTCCCCTGCCGGGCAGCTCGACGAGGTGGGCCAGCGCGTCGCCCAGTTCGCCGACGACAACCCGCGCGGCCTGCCGCGCCGACCCGCCGGGCCACGACCCGATGCCGCTGGCCGTCGCGAAAACATTCACCGGGCAACCGTATTCGACGGCATTTTCGCTCACCGGGGCGCCGTGACTACGCTCGGATGCAGGAAAGGACCTGGGCGACCCTGGACGATTATGTGGCGACGGCTGGTGTGCTGCTGCGTGATGCTGCTGGGCACGGCGTGCACCCGCGTGGTGGACGGCGCCGCGCTGCCGGCGCCGGGCGGCGTGGCCGCGGGCGTCGACGTCGACGACATCCTGCTCGACCAGTCGCAGATGCGGGCGATCACCGGCAGCGACGAACACCTGACGGTCATCCCGTCGATGGACGGCAACTCCCCGGTGGACATCGGATCGCTGGCCGCGACCGCGCCGCCGGAATGCCGGTTCGTCTACGAGGAGACGGCGACGTTCGGCCCCGACGTCGGCGCCTTCCACAAGACCACCTACCAGTACCCTCCCCGCGGCGGCCTGATCTCCGAAGGCGCCGCCGCCTACCGCGACGCCGGCACCGCGCGGCGCGCCTTCGACGCCCTGGTGGCGACGGTCGACCGCTGCGCGACGACATCCTCCGGCTGGGCGTTCGTCGGCGACTGGCACGCCGACGCGCAGTCGCTGCACACCCGTCCGGGCGACTGCGGACGCGACTACCGGCTCAAGTCGGTGGTGCTGGTGGAAGTCACGTTCTGCGGGTTTCCGGCATCGGTGTCCGACATCGTGATCACCAACATCGCCGCGCGGGTCCCCGGCTGAACGCCACGACGCACCGACTTGGGCCGGGATAATTCGTGCGTACGCCCTGCCGGGAGGGCGGCTAAAATTTGCCCACCAGCCAATTTCTGGGAGGCATGCCGTGGCTGAAGAGTTACGGGTCGATCCGGTTGACCTGCACCTCTCGGCGGACCATATGAGCGTGCATCACGCGAATCTGCGGGCCGCCCACGCCGGCGCCGACAGCGATATCGACAGCGCGCAAGCTGGCTGCGTGGGCGCCTCGGCGGCAGCCCTACAAGCCAAACTCGCCGAATGGCAGGAGGCCACCGAGCAGCTGTGCGGTTCGATAGCCGAGCATGAGCAGGGCTTTAGAGTCGCCGGCCGACAATACACGGCTGCTGATGAGGCCAGCGCGGGACATATCACCGGCGACATCTGATGCCGCTCACGCTTGCCGACATCGATCGCTGGGATTCCGGTTGTCTTCGTCAGGTGTCGACGGCGTTGGGCAAACGGGGTGCCAGCGCCGCCGACGTGAGGGAGGGGCTGCGCCGGTTGCCTCTGATTGCCAGCTGGCAGGGCAGCGGCGGGGACGCCGCCCGGGAGTCGTTGGACACGCTGAGCACACATCTGGTTGCGCACGCCGACGAAATGCAGTCGGTCAGCCTGGCGTTCGGCAAAGCCGCCGACGACGTCCAAACCGTCAAAGACACCCTGAGCGGCATCGACCGGGATGCGTATGCGTGGGGGTTCACCATCGACCGCGCCACCGGGACAGTCACCGCCATCGACGGGCTGGACATGGACTACCCGCCCAACCAGCAGCATCAGGCCGAACTTGACGGGCGGATCACCAGGGTGCTCGCCGACGCCGACATCGCCGACGACGATCTGGCTCGCGCGATCACCACGGCCGGCCACGACGCGACCGGACCGGCCGAAACCCGTCCCGACGTGCGGGCGGCGCTATCGGGACCGCTGCCCGAGGACCCCAAACAATTCCACGACCTGTGGGACACACTGACCCCGCAAGAAAAAGACTGGCTCTACAGCCACGACCACAACATCGGCAACCATCCCGGGATGCCGCGCGACCCGGCGGACCATTTGGGCTACAAGCATTACAACCAGCGCCACCTCGCCGACGAGCTGGCGCAAGCCAGGGCCGCTGCCGCACGAGCCGACGCGCTGAAGAACCAGCACCCTGATTGGGCGGCGGGCAGAAACATTCCTCATCCCAATGAGCCGGGCGCGATCTTCGCCGACCGGCAAGCCTACGAGGCCTGGCAACGCCACTACGACGCCGCCCGCGACGGCGCCAAGTACCTGCCCGACCTGCAAGCCGTCGACAAAGCCGTCAAGCTCAGCCCGGACCGCACACTGATGCTGCTGGACACCAAATCCGGGAAGCAGGTGCACGCCGTCATCGCCGTCGGCGACCCCGACACCGCCACCCACGTGTCGGTCACCGCACCCGGGCTGAACACCACCGTGCACGACTCGATTGGGAGCATGGCCGATGAAGCAACCAAGCTGAGGACGGAAGCCCTCAGGCAACTGCACTTAACTCCCGGCCACGGGGACGACACTGTGTCGGCGATCGCCTGGATCGGTTACGACACCCCGCACGTGCCCGGCTGGGATCACCTCGGCAGCTCACTATCGGGCGGGTGGGATGTCACCCACGACAACCTGGCCCGCGCGGGGGCGCACGACTTGGCCCGGTTCTACGACGGGCTGGGAGCCAGCCACCAGGGAGGCCCGTTCCAGCTGACCGCGATCGGGCACTCGTACGGGTCGCTGACCACCGGCCTGGCTTTGCAAGAGCCCGGCAATCACGGCGTCACGAACGCCGTGTTCTACGGCTCGCCCGGCATCGAGGCCTCCACCCCCGCCCAGCTGCACCTGCAACCCGGTCACGTCTACGCCATGGAAGCCCCCGACGACCCCATCCAACGGGCCTACGACACCAGATCCATCGGCCTGGGCATTCCGATTCTCGGGACGTATCTCAACAACGAGTTCGGGGACTTCGGACCCAACCCGGCCACCAACCCCGACTTCACCCACCTCGCCACCGGGCCCACCACCGTGCCCGACGGCCGCACCCTGGAGGGCGTGAGCGGGTCGCACGCGCACAGCCGATACCCCCAACAAGGCGACAACGGCCAGCCCCGCACCAGCGGCTACAACATCGCCGCCGTCATCGCCGGACTCACACCGATACGCCGAAACTGAACACCACCAGATGAACAAACACCCCCACCATGGCTACAGCCTTCTATCGGCCGCGATGGTCCTCATCGCACTAGCTACCTCAGGATGCCACGTGTACAAACCGTACGAACCCACCCCGCCCACCGAGGCGGCAAAAGCCCTCGACCAACTCAAGGCCCTGCCCTCCTTCGAAGCCACCAAGGCCCAAGTGCAAGCCGCGATGAACGAGATCACCACGGGCGCAAGCAAGCTCATTCCGTCGATCACCTGGGAGACGCCCAGCGAAGGCTCCGGCCTTGGCTGCCAGCGGCCCTACGAGCAAACAGATGGGAAAGGATATTTTCTCCCAGATGAAGTCGCGGAGAACGTCGCCGTGTCTGAGCAAGACTGGGCGAAGATAGTGCAGACCGCGAAAGAGGCGGCCGCCAAGCTCGACGCCACCGACACCCAGGTCATGAAAGACGAGCCAGGACACCACGACGTGGGCTTCTACGGTCCCACCGGGATATTCATCAAAGTCGGCTACGCGGGCAACCTCGTTGTCTCCGGCTATACCGGCTGCCGTTTGCCGCGTGACAAGAAGTAGCGCCAGCGCTTCCCCCGGCGAGGTGACGACAGTGAGCGCGATCAAGCACGCGCAGCCCGGCCGTCACAGCCGGCCCGGGCCGCACACTGATGCTGCTGGACACCAAATCCGGGAGCTGTGAATTCAAGTGTTCGGTGCGGACTTCGTGCGGCGTCCGGTGGACCAAGATCGCCGAAACACCCAGATTCGTTCCGTTGCTAAACCGACCCAGAGATGACAGCACGATGTGTCGTCTATAGTTAACACGTGCGGATTGAGGGCACTTTGCATCTCCTGGGGCAGCGCCTGCGCGAGCTGCGGAAATCCGCCGGCGAGACTCAGGCCGCCGCCGCGGCCGCTGTCGGGCTTGCACGGCCATACCTGAGCGCGATCGAAGCCGGCCGCAAAAACATCACCCTGGAAACCCTGTACGCGCTCGCCGAGCACTTCGGCGTCGACCCCACCGAACTATTGCGGCCTCAGCGGCCAGAAGCCAAGCGCTACAACGGGACCAACACGGGAAGGGACTAACTCGCGTGGCATCGATTCAAACGCTGGAACGTCGCACAGCGGCCTTGGAGGCAAGGCTGGCCGACATCGACGGCGGCTACGGCGACACGCTGAATCACCTGCGCCGGGCCGGCATCAAGTCCGAACTTCGCCTCGGAAAGATCCTCGACCACCTCCACATCGACGACGTAACCGAAGACGACGTGGATAACGTTCCCGACGAGGAATAACAGCAGCCGTCGTCGCACTCCACGAACCTCCCCGGGGAAGGCTAATTCCGGGACGACTGGGCTGGACAATTAGTGCGTTCGCTTGCGCTGCAATGCAATCACCATTTTTTTGGCCCTTTGCCGAGCGGGCTGTGCGGGGCATCTGGTCCGAATTAGATCGATCTGAGGCCGACAACCGATGCCCCCATCGTTCGGCCACCGTCCCGCGCCCCACCTGCCTGTTGACTGCGGCCCAATACGACGTGGTCGGCAACGACACCGACGCCGATGGGCGCCAGCTTCATCGTCTCATCGGCCGTCACCAGGATGCCCACCGAAACCAGCGCCTGGCGTGCAGCAATGTCCCTCGTGCTCACACGACCGCGCGGCCTCATACAGCTGGCGCAGAACGCTTTTCCGACACTGCCGCGCCCAACCCCTCAGCCAAATCCTCGCAGGTCAGTTCACCCAGGAGCAGCAGCTGCGCCTCGCTGACCTCGACGTCGTCGCTGGCCAGCAGATCATCGAGCTCAGCGGTGAGGGTGCAAGCAAACTGATTCCGTCGATCACCTCGGAGACGCCCCGCGAAGGCTCCGGCCTTGGATACCAGCGGCCCTACGCGCAAACAGATGCGAAAAGATACTTTCTCCCGGATGAGGCTGCGGAGAACGTCGCCGTGTCTGAACAAGATTGGGCGAAGATAGTGCAGACCGCGAAAGGGGCGGCGGGCGGGCAACTTCGTCCTCTCCGGCTACACCGGCTGCCGTTTACCCGCGACAAGAAGTAGCGCTACGACCACCAACCGCGTGACATCGAGGGCCGGATTTTCGCCGTCACTACACGTTCGGAAAACGGTCAGGCGGTCGCGGCGATGGTGGCGCTGCCGATCACCTCGTCGCCGTCGGGATCGGGCCGGTAGAGGACCACCGTCTGGCCGCACGCCACGCCCCGCAGCGGGTCGCGCAGCCGCACCGCGAGCTCGTCGTCAACCACTTCGGCTGTGCCGCTGACGGTTTCGCCGTGCGCTCGCACTTGCACCGCGCACTCGACGGGTCCGGCCGGCGCGGTCCCGCGGGTGAACACCGGGCCGCGCCCGGTGAGTTCCCACACGTCGAGATCCGCGGCGGCGCCGACCCGCACGGTGGCGGTGCCGGCATCGACGGCGGTCACGTAGCGCGGCCTGCCGTCCGGCCCCGGCCCGGCGATGCCCAGCCCTTTGCGCTGCCCGACGGTGAACCCGTGCACCCCGGCGTGTTGGGCCAGCACCGCCCCGCGGGCGTCGACCACGGTGCCGGGCCGCACGCCGAGCCGGGCGCCCAGGAACGCGCGGGTGTCGCCGGACGGGATGAAGCAGATGTCGTGGCTGTCCGGCTTGTCCGCGACGGCCAGACCGCGGCGGGCGGCTTCCGCGCGGATCGCCGGCTTGGGTGTGTCGCCGACCGGGAACGCGGCATGACGCAGCTGCTCGGCGGTCAGCACCGCCAGCACGTAAGACTGGTCCTTGTCGCGGTCCACCGCACGGCGCAGCCGGCCGCCGGCGAGCCGGGCGTAGTGGCCGGTGGCCACCGCGTCGAAGCCCAGCGCCAGCGCCCGTGCCGCCAGCGCCGAGAACTTGATCCGCTCGTTGCAGCGCACGCACGGGTTGGGCGTTTCGCCGCGAGCGTAGGACGACACGAAGTCGTCGATCACGTCGGCCTGAAACTTGTCGGCGAAGTCCCATACGTAGAAGGGGATTCCCAGGATGTCGGCGACGCGGCGGGCATCACCGGCGTCCTCCTTGGAGCAGCAGCCCCGTGAACCGGTGCGCAACGTGCCGGGTGCGGCCGACAGCGCCAGATGCACTCCGACCACGTCGTGGCCGGAGTCGACCATGCGGGCGGCGGCCACCGACGAGTCGACGCCACCGCTCATCGCGGCCAGCACCTTCACCGCGACACCCCCGCCGCGGCCAGCGCAGCCTGCCGGGCGCGGTCCACCGCGCCCGGCAGCACCCGCAGCACCGCGTCGACGTCGGCGTCGGCGCTGGTGTGCCCCAACGACAGTCGCAGTGATCCGCGCGCGCTGGCCGCGTCGGCTCCCATCGCGAGCAGCACGTGCGACGGCTGGGCCACCCCGGCCGTGCACGCCGACCCGGTCGAGCACTCGATTCCGTTGGCGTCCAACAGCATCAGCAGCGAATCGCCCTCACACCCGGTGAACGTGAAGTGCGTGTTGCCCGGCAGCCGGGCCTCTCGCGCACCGTTGAGGCGGGCATCGTCGACGCCGGCCAGCACCCCGTCGATCAGCCGGTCACGCAGCGCGCGCAGCCGCGCGCTGTTGGCGGCCAGGCCGTCGACCGCAATCCGCAGCGCCGTCGCCATTCCGGCCGCGCCGGCCACATCGGTTGTGCCGGAACGAATGTCGCGTTCCTGCCCGCCGCCGTGGGACAGCGGCACACAGCTGACGTCGCGTCGCAGCAGCAGCGCGCCGACGCCGGGCGGGCCGCCGAACTTGTGGGCGGCCACGCTCATCGCGGCCAGCCCGCTCGCGGCGAAGCCGACCGGCAGCTGCCCGACGGCCTGGACCGCGTCGGCGTGCATGGGAACGTCGAATTCCGCTGCGACGACAGCGAGTTCACTGACCGGCATGATGGTGCCGACTTCGTTGTTGGCCCACATCGCCGACACCAGCGCGACGTCGTCGTGGGCTTGCAGCACGTCGCGCAGCGCGGACGCCGGCACCGACCCGTCCGGGGCGGTCGGCAGCCAGGTCACGTCGGCGCCGTCGTGGTCGACGAGCCAGCTCACCGCGTCGAGCACCGCGTGATGCTCCACCTCGGTGGTGACGATGCGGCGGCGGCGCGCGTCAGCGGCGCGGCGCGCCCAGTAGATTCCCTTGACGGCGAGGTTGTCGCTCTCGGTGCCGCCGGCGGTGAAGATCACCTCGGACGGGCGCGCCCCGAGCCGGTCGGCGATCAGCTCCCGGGACTCCTCCATCCGCCGCCGCGCGGCCCGGCCGGCGGTGTGCAGCGACGAGGCGTTGCCGACGGTGCGCAGCGCGGCCGTCATCGCCTCGATGGCTTCGGGGTACATCGGGGTGGTGGCGGCATGATCGAGGTACACCATGACCGGCCCAGGATACCGGCGCCGACGGATGCCGACGGCGGCCGGGAGGGCGCAGGCCGCCGCAGATGCGGACGTCGCGACAATCCCGCGGGTTACGGTTGTAACGGTTACGGTATGGCGGTGCGAAGCCGCGCCGCCATCCTTCGTGAAGTCGACGGGCCATGGTCGGTCGAGGATTTCGAGCTGGACCCCCCGCGCGTCGGCGAGGTGCTGGTGGCGATGGCGGCGGCCGGGCTGTGCCACTCCGACGACCACATCCGCCGCGGCTACCTGGCCGCGCCCCGCGACGTGCTGAGCGCGCGAGGCCTGCCGGCGAGGACGCCGACGATCGCCGGCCACGAGGGCGCGGGCGTCGTCGTGGAGGTCGGCGACGGCGTCACCGGTCTGCGGCCGGGCGACCACGTCGTCACCTCGTTCCTGGCGGTGTGCGGTCGATGTCGGTGGTGCGCCAGCGGTGTGGAGTATCTGTGCGATGTCGGCGCCGGCACGCTGGTGCCCGGGATGCCCACCGACGGGACGTTTCGGCATCACAGCGCCGACGGCCACGACCTCGGGCACACGTCGAAGATCGGCGCGTTCGCCGAGCACACCGTCGTCGCCGCCGAGTCGCTGGTCCGAATCGAGCCGCAGCTGCCGCTGGTGCCCGCCGCGCTGCTGGCCTGCGCCGTCCCCACCGGTTACGGCTCCGCGGTCTACCGGGCCGGGGTACGCGACGGCGACACGGTGGTCGTCGTCGGCGCCGGCGGCATCGGGTCGGCGGCCATCCAGGGGGCGCGGATCAGCGGCGCGGCCCGGATCGTCGCGGTGGACCCCGTCGACTTCAAACGCGCGTGCGCGCCCGGCTTCGGCGCGACGCACGTCGCGGCGACCGTGCAGCAGGCCGTCGAGCTGGTCCGCGAGCTGACCCGTGGGGTGATGGCCGACGCCGTCGTGCTCGCCCCGTCGACGATCACCCAGACCGACGTCGACGACGCGCTGACGCTGACCCGCAAGGGCGGCACCGCGGTGCTGACCGGAATGTGTTCGCCGCTGGTCCGCTCGGTCGACCTCAACCTGCAGGAATTCATCCTGATGAACAAGAACCTGTGCGGCACCCTGTTCGGCTCGTGCAGTCCGCGCTCCGACATTCCCTTGCTGGCAACGCTGTACGAGTCGGGCCGCCTGCTGCTCGACGAGATGGTCACCCGGCGCTATCGGCTCGACGACATCAACGACGCGTTCGACGACCTGCTCGCCGGCACGCTGATCCGGGGTGTCATTGATTTCGGGATCTGCTGAGCCCGAACGGTTTTCGCAGGCCTGCTACACCGATCGCAAAACCCGGACCCGGTCGGCGACGGCGCGCCGCGACACGTCCGCGTCCGGGGCCAGCAATTCGAACGCGTGCGGGCATCCGGGGTGAACGTGCAGTTCCGTGGGCACTCCCGCCTGCCCGAGCCGGCGCGCGTAGCCGACGTCCTCGTCGCGGAAGACGTCGAGTTCGCCGACGTCGAGGTAGGCGCTGGGCAGCCCGGACAGGTCCGCCGCCCGCGCCGCGGCGGCATACGGGGACACTCCGGCCCCGCCGGCCGCCTCGCCGAGCAGCGCGTGCCAGCCGGTGACGTTGTCGTCGTAGGTCCACGTCGCGAAGGGCAGCAGCCGCGAATCCGGCGCCGACGTCCGGTCGTCGAGCATCGGATAGACCAGCAGCTGCCGGGCGACCGGCGGCCCGCCGCGGTCGCGCGCCCACAGACACAGACCCGCGGCCAGCCCGCCGCCGGCGCTGTCGCCCATCACCGCCAGCCGGGCCGGGTCGGCGCCGAGCTCACCGGCGTGACCGGCCAGCCACACCAGGCCCGCGCAGCAGTCCTGCAGCGGGACAGGGTGGGCAAACTCCGGCGCGATCCGGTAGTCGACGACCAGCATCGGCACCCCGGAGGCCGTGACGTACCCGCGGACGACCGAATCATACAGGCCACCAACGTCTTCCATGCCGAAGATCATCCCGCCGCCGTGCAGGTAGAGCACCGCGCCGCCCGGCGCCGACGACGAACCGGCGGGCCGGTACCAGCGCAACGGCACCGCCGTGCCGTCCTCGGACACCGTCTGGTAGGACCGGACGTCGATCTGCCGGACCGCCGGACGCGCGGCGGCCAGCTGCTCGAACATCCGGCGGGCGTTGACCCGCCGCGTCGCGACGTCCCCGACGGCGGGCCGGTCGGGGGCGGGTTCGGCGCGCAGCGGGGCGAGCCCGGCGAGCACCTGCGGGTCGATCATCCGGCGGCCACCGCGACCAGCTTGGTCTCCAGGTACTCCTCGAAGCCGGCGAGCCCCATCTCGCGCCCGATGCCCGACTGCTTGTAGCCGCCGAACGGCGCGTCGACCGCGTACCAGACGCCGCCGTTGACGTTGACGGTGCCGGTGCGCACCCGCGACACCACCCGGCCGACGCGACCCGGATCGGCGCCGAACACCGTGGCCGAGAGCCCGTAGGGCGAGTCGTTGGCGATCCGCACCGCATCGGTGTCACCGTCGTGGCCGAGCACCACCAGCACCGGCCCGAAGATCTCCTCGCGGGCCACCCGGTCGGCATTGCTCAACCCGGTCACCACCGTCGGCTCGATGTAGAAACCGGTGTCCAGGCCGGCGGGCCGCCCCCCGCCGCACGCGAACGATCCGCCCTCGGTGATCGCCAGGTCGAGGTAGCGCTGCACCCGGTCGCGCTGGGTGGCCGAGATCAGCGGCCCGCAGATGGTCGCCGGGTCGCGGGGATCGCCGACCCGCACCCGCGACATGGCCGCCACCACCGCCGCGACCGCCTCGTCGTGGCGCGCCCGCGGCACCACCAGCCGGGTGGTCAGGGCGCAGCCCTGCCCGGCGTGCACGCAGACGGCCGACGCCGCCGCCGCGCACGCCGCGGCCAGGTCGGCGTCGTCGAGGACCAGGAACGCCGACTTGCCGCCGAGTTCGAGAAACACCTTGGTGACATTCGCCGCCGCGGCCGCCATCACCGACCGGCCCGTCGCCGTCGACCCGGTGAACGACACCAGGTCGACGCGGGGATCGGCGACCAGCTGCGCGCCGACGCGATGGTCGCTGCTGGTGACGACGTTGACCACGCCGGCGGGAAAGTCGGTCTTCTCGGCGATGATCCGCCCGACCTCGGCGGCGCACCACGGCGTGTCCGGCGCCGGTTTCAGCACGACGGTGTTGCCGGCGGCCAGCGCGGGCCCCAGCTTGGCGAAAGTGATGTGGTGCGGGAAGTTCCACGGCGTCACCGCCCCGACCACGCCGAACGGCTCGCGGGCGATCGTGCGCCTGGTCCTGATACCCAGCGGCGACGCCTCGCCCAGATCGGTTGTCCACCGGTAGTTCTCGGCCAGGTCGGCCGCATAGCCCAGCCCGTCGACCGGGGTCTGCAGCTGGCCGCCGTAGGTCAGTGCCACCGGGGCGCCGACCTCGGCGACCGTGACGGCGCGCAGCTGCTCGATCTCGCCGGTGAGCGCGTCGCGCAGCTGGCGCAGGCAGTGCACCCGCAGGCCGGTGTCGCGCCACCACTCCGTCTCGTCGAACGCCGACCGGGCCGCCGCGATCGCCCGGTCCATGTCGGTCGCGTCGCCGTCGGCGGCCGCTCCCAGGGGTTCCTCCGTGGCGGGGTTGACCGTCGTGAACGTGCCGCCGCCGGCGGGCACCAGATCGCCGTCGATCAGCAGCGGGGTCACCGTGGCGCCCGACGCGGTCATGGCGTCGCGCTTGTCGGCGCACCTGCCCGGTATCTGATATCGAGCCCGTCGAAGTTGCGGGCGTCCCCCCAGGCCGCCAGGATGTCGGCGTATTCGGTTGGGCTGCCGAAGAAGAAGCTGTCCTGGTTCAACCGGGCTTCGGCGTGACCTTCCCGGTTGTAGTAGCCGGGGGTGCACGACTCGCGGCGCCCGGCGATGACGCTGGAACGCTCGACGACGGCGTCGACCCAGGCCGCCTCGGCCTCGGCGGTCGGTTCCAGCTCGGCGACGCCGTGGTTGAGCGCCCACGCGATCACCCAGGCGACATGGCGGGACTGGGTGTCGATGAGGTAGGGGAAGTTCACCGTGAAGCCGGACTGCGCGATGCTTTCGATGAAACAGTTGGGAAAACCGTTGACCTGCAAGCCGTGCAGGGTGCGCACCCCGTCGGCCCACTTCGCGGAGAGCGTCACGCCGCCGCGGCCGACGACCTCGAAGCCGGTGCGCTGGCGATAGTCGGTGCCGACCTCGAACCCGGTGGCGAAAACCAAACAGTCGAGCGGGTATTCGACGTCGTCGACGACGACCCCGCGCTCGGTGATCTGCTGCACACCGCGGCCGCGGGTGTCGACGAGCGTGACGTTCTCCCCGTTGAACGCGTTCAGGTACTCGTCGTGGAAGCACGGCCGTTTGCAGTAATAGCCGTACCACGGCTTGAGCGCCTCGGCGGTGGCGGCGTCGGCCACAACCATGTCGACGCGGGCCCGGATCTCTTCCATCTTGGCGAAGTCGGCCAGTTCCGCTGCGTTCGGGCCGCTTTCGTTCACGATCGGCATCTTCTTGGTGAGGCTGGTCCAGGCGTCGTCGACCAGGTCCTCGTCGGCCGTGCCGCCGGCGGTCAGTATCTGGAAGTTCTCGATCCGGCGCTGCTGCCAGCCCGGCTCCAGCGACGCCGCCCACTTCGGGTCGGTCGGCCGGTTGGCCCGTACGTCGACCGTCGACGGGGTGCGCTGGAAAACCAGCAGGTGCCGCGCCGCTTCGGCGAGGCGGGGAACGCACTGGATGGCCGTCGCACCGGTGCCGATGACGCCCACCCGTTTGTCGGAGAGCCCGGACAGGTCGTCGCCGGTGTAGGAGTAGTCCCAGCGGCTGGTGTGGAACGCATGTCCGCGAAACGTCGTAATACCCTGTATGCCTGGTAGTTTCGGCTTCTGCAGATAGCCGTTGGCCATCGCCACGAACCGCGCGCGTATCTTGTCGCCGCGATCGGTGGAGATCACCCAGCGGGATTCGTCTGCGTCCCAACGGATCTCTTGGACCTCGGTCTGCAGGCACGCGTCGCGATACAGGTCGTAGTGCTGCGCGATACGGCGGCAGTGGGCGAAGATCTCTGCGCCCTTGGCGTACTTCTCGGTCGGCACGTAGCCGAGCTCTTCGAGCAGCGGCATGTACACGTAGGACTCGACGTCGCAGGCGATGCCGGGATAGCGATTCCAGTACCAGGTGCCGCCCACGTCGGCGGCCTTGTCGATCAGCCGCACATCGTCGACGCCGAGTTTGCGCAGCCGCGCTCCGATCAGCAGCCCGCCGAACCCGGCGCCCACGACCGCGACGTCGACCGCGTCGCGGCGGGGATCGCGGGAAAAGCCCGGATCGGCCCACGGGTCGTCGCCGAAGCGGGCGAACGGGCCGGCGATCTGCACGTACTGGGCGATGCCGTCCGGCCGCAGCCGCCGCCGGCGTTCGCGGGCATACTTCTCCCGCAAGGCATCCGCGTCGAATGTCGCACCGCCGAATTCAGTCACCAGTCGATGACCTGCCCGCCTCGGCCGGTCGGTGCCGCAGCGTCCTGCGCCGCCGGCACACCGGCGCCGGCCCGGCCGTCAGCAACCATGCTGGAATGCTGTCCCGATTGTCACGATTTGGCAAGGCGGCGCGCACCGCGTTCCGGCACGTCAGCCCTTGCGGGCGGTGACGGCCTCGGTCAGCTGCGGCGCGACTTTGAACAGGTCACCCACGATGCCGTAGTCGGCGATCTCGAAGATCGGCGCTTCCTCGTCCTTGTTGACTGCGACGATGGTCTTGGAGGTCTGCATGCCGGCGCGGTGCTGGATCGCCCCGGAGATGCCCAGGGCGATGTACAGCTGAGGCGACACCGTCTTGCCGGTCTGACCGACCTGGAACTGGCCCGGGTAGTAGCCGGAGTCCACGGCCGCGCGCGAAGCGCCGACAGCCGCGCCGAGCGAGTCGGCCAGCTCCTCGACGACGTGAAAGTTCTCGGCGCTGCCGACGCCGCGGCCGCCGGCGACCACGATGGGGGCCTCGGTCAGCTCCGGCCGGTCGCCCGCGACCGCGGGCTGACGCTTGACGACCCGGGCGGCGTTCTCGGCGGGCGCGGGCACCTCGACGGTGACCTGCTCGCCGGCACCGTCGGCGGGCTGAGGCTCGATCGCGCCGGCCCGCACGGTGATCACCGGGGTGTCGCCGTTGGCCTGACCCTCGACCGTGTACGCGCCGCCGAAGATCGACCACAACGCCTTGCCGCCGGGCTGCACGTCGACCACGTCGACCAGCAAACCCGAACCCATCCGGGCGGCCAGCCGGCCCGCGATCTCCTTGCCGTCGGCGCTGGCCGCCATCAGCACCCCGGCCGGAGCGACGGATTCGGCGAGCGCGGCCAGCACGTCGACCTGCGGGGTGATCAGGTACTGGTCGACGATGTCGGATTCGGCGACGTAGATCTTGGCGGCGCCGGCCGCCTTGAGCCCGTCGACCAGCGGGGCGGCCGTGCCGGGCGTGCCGACCACCACGGCCGACGGCTCGCCCAGCGCACGCGCCGCGGTGATCAGTTCGTTGGTGACCTTCTTCAGCGCGCCGTCGGCGTGATCGACCAGCACTAGTACTTCAGCCATGGTTCTTCCGTGTCTTTCGGGTGTCGAAGGGTCTTTCGGGTGTCGAAGGG
>NZ_JAVKSH010000063.1:15554-21490 GCF_039583805.1 Mycobacterium sp.
TTCGGGGGCTTGGGGTTTGCCGCCAGCACCGTCGACCCGGCGTTGGCCAGGCCGACCTCGTCGGGCTCGACGCCGATCTCGGCCAGCGTCAACACCGTGACTTCCTTCTTCTTGGCGGCCATGATGCCCTTGAAAGACGGGAAGCGCGGTTCGTTGATCTTCTCGTGCACGCTCACCACCGCGGGAAGCGTTGCCTCCAGGGTGAAGGCGCCGTCGTCGGTCTCCCGCTCGCCGGTGATCGTGCCGTTCTCCACCGACAGTTTGCGCATGTGGGTGAGCTGCGGCAGGCCCAGGTATTCGGCGATGATGGCCGGCACCGCGCCGCCGGTGCCGTCGGTGGCCTGGTTGCCGGCGATCACCAGCTCGGTGCCCTCGATGGTGCCCAGCGCGCGGGCCAGCGCCCACCCGGTCTGGACCACGTCGGAGCCGTGCATGCCGTCGTCTTTGAGGTGCACCGCCTTGTCGGCCCCCATCGACAGGGCCTTGCGAATCGCGTCGGTGGCCCGCTCCGGGCCCGCCGTCAACACGGTCACCGAACCGTCGACGCCGGCCGCCGCCTCCTTCTCCCGGATCAGCAGCGCCTCTTCCACAGCGCGTTCGTTGATCTCGTCGAGCACCGCGTCGGCGGCCTCACGGTCGAGGGTCCAGTCGCCGTCGGAGAGTTTGCGCTCCGACCAGGTGTCCGGGACCTGCTTGATCAGAACCACGATGTTCGTCATGGTGTCGTTCGTCCTCCTCGATGCGGTCCCGCGGCGGCCGCCACAAGACCCCCGTTGTCTTTCCGGTGCCGGGCACAAGCTGGTTACCCACCGGTAACTTGGCGTGCTTCGCACTTTCACCATAGCGGGTCCGGTGAGGTCATCGCCCGCCCGTCTCGGGTGAGGTGTTCGCGCCGCAAACGGGTCGGGATAGCCTGCCTATGCCATGAGCGCATCCGCCCCCGACCACAGCCCGCCGGCTCCCGGCCCGGTCCTGCCGCTGACCGGGGAGCGCACCGTGCCGGGCCTGGACGAGGAGAACTACTGGTTTCGCCGCCACGAGGTGGTGTACCGGCGGTTGGCGCCGCGCTGCGCGGGCCGCGACGTGCTCGAGGCCGGCTGCGGGGAGGGATACGGCGCCGACGTGATCGCCGGCGTGGCCCGCCGGGTGGTCGCCGTGGACTACGACGCGTCCGCTGTGGCCCACGTCCGGGCCCGCTACCCGCGGGTGCAGGTCATGGCGGGCAACCTGACCGAGCTGCCGCTGGCCGACGCCTCGGTGGACGTGGTGGTGAACTTCCAGGTGATCGAGCACCTGTGGGATCAGGCCCGCTTCGTCGCGGAATGCGCCCGGGTGCTGCGGCCGTCGGGCCTGCTGATGGTGTCCACCCCCAACCGGATCACGTTCTCGCCGGGCCGCGACACCCCGCTCAACCCGTTTCACACCCGCGAACTCGACGCCGCGGAGTTGACGCAGCTGCTGGTCGACGCCGGGTTCGCGGTGGACGGCGTGTACGGGGTTTTCCATGGGCCCCGGCTGGCCGAGATGGACGCCCGGCACGGCGGCTCGATCATCGACGCCCAGGTCGCGCTGGCACTGGCCGACGCCCCGTGGCCGGCCGGGTTGCTGGCCGACGTCGCCTCGGTCACCGCCGCGGACTTCGACATCGTCGGGGGCGACGGAACCGCGCAGGCCCGCGACATCGACGACAGCCTCGACCTGGTGGCCCTCGCGGTGCGCCCGTGAACAGTCCAGCCGGTAGCCGGGTGCCGGGGATGTTCACCCTGGTGCTGCACACCCACCTGCCATGGCTGGCCCACCACGGCCGCTGGCCGGTCGGCGAGGAATGGCTCTACCAGTCCTGGTCGGCGTCCTACCTGCCGCTGCTGCGGGTGCTGCACACGCTGGCCGGTGAGGACCGGCGCGGGCTGATCACGCTCGGGATGACGCCGGTGGTCACCGCCCAGCTCGACGACCCGTACTGCCTGGACGGGATGTATCACTGGCTGGGCAACTGGGCGCTGCGCGCCCTGGAGGCCACCAGCGCGCGGCCCGGCGACGTGTCGAAGCCGTCCACCCCGGAGTCTTTGCGCGAGTTCGGGATTCGCGAAACCGCCGAGGCGAACCGGGCACTGGAGGACTTCGCCACCCGCTGGCGGCACGGCGTCAGCCCGCTGCTGCGCGACCTGATCGACGCCGGCACGGTGGAGTTGCTCGGCGGCCCGCTGGCCCACCCTTTCCAGCCGTTGCTGGCGCCGCGGCTGCGCGAGTTCGCGCTGCGCGAGGGCCTGGCCGACGCGGCCCAGCGCACGGCCCACACCCCGGCCGGCATCTGGGCCCCGGAATGCGCCTACACCCCGGGCATGGAACACGACTACGCCGCCGCCGGTGTCGGCCATTTCATGGTCGACGGCCCGTCGCTGCACGGCGACACCGCGCTGGGCCGGCCGGTCGGCGGCAGCGACGTCGTGGCGTTCGGCCGCGACCTGCAGGTCAGCTACCGGGTGTGGTCGCCGAAATCCGGCTACCCCGGACACGCCGCCTACCGCGACTTCCACACCTACGACCACCGCACCGGACTCAAACCCGCCCGGGTCACCGGCCGCAACGTGGCGCCGCAGGACAAGGCGCCCTACGATCCGCAGCGCGCGCTGCACGCTGTCGACCTCCACGTCGCCGATTTCGTCGGCTCGGTGCGCGGCCGGCTGCTGGCCGAATCCGAGCGCATCGGGCGGCCCGCGCACGTGATCGCCGCCTTCGACACCGAGTTGTTCGGCCACTGGTGGTACGAGGGCCCGATGTGGCTGCAGCGGGTGTTGCGGGCGCTGCCGCAGGCCGGGGTCCGGGTGGGCACGCTCGCCGACGCGCTGGCCGGCGGTTTCGTCGGGCCGGCGGTCGAATTGCCGCCCAGCTCTTGGGGTTCCGGCAAGGACTGGCAGGTGTGGGCCGGCGAGCAGGTGGCCGACCTGGTGCGGCTCAACGCCGAGGTGGTCGACACGGCGCTGTCCACCGTCGACAAGGCGCTGACCCAGACCGCGGCACTGGACGGGCCGATCCCCCGCAACCGGGTCGCCGACCAAATCCTGCGCGAGACGCTGCTGACGGTGTCCAGCGACTGGCCGTTCATGGTGAGCAAGGACTCGGCGGCCGACTACGCCCGCTACCGGGCGCACCTGCACGCGCACGCCACCCGCGAGATTGCGGCCGCGCTGGCGTCGGGCCGGCCGGAGGCCGCGCAGCGGCTGGCCGACGGGTGGAACCGCGCCGACGGCCTGTTCGGCGCCCTGGACGCACGGCGGCTGCCGCGATGACCCCCCGCCGCCGCCGACGTGTGTGTCTCTACGCCGACACGCCCCCGCGGCCGGCATTCCGCGCGCCCGCGCGCCGACGCTGGGCGCGCACGTGAAGGTTCTGATGGTGTCGTGGGAGTACCCGCCGGTGGTGATCGGCGGGCTCGGCCGGCACGTCCACCAGCTGTCGACGGCGCTGGCCGCGGCCGGTCACGAGGTGGTCGTGCTGTCGCGGCGCCCGTCGGGCACCGACCCCGCCACACACCCGTCGTCGGACGAGACGCACGAGGGTGTGCGGGTGGTGGCGGCCGCGCAGGACCCGCACGAGTTCACCTTCGCCGACGACATGATGGCCTGGACGCTGGCGATGGGGCACGCCATGACCCGGGCCGGGCTGGCGCTGGACTTCACCCCCGACGTGGTGCACGCGCACGACTGGCTGGTCGCTCACCCGGCTATCGCACTGGCTGAATTCCACGACGTGCCAATGGTTTCCACGATCCATGCGACGGAGGCGGGCCGGCACTCCGGCTGGGTGTCCGGCCGGATCAGCCGCCAGGTACATGCCGTCGAGTCGTGGCTGGTGCGCGAATCCGATTCGCTGATCGCGTGTTCGGCGTCGATGCGCGACGAGATCACCGAGCTGTTCGGTCCCGGGCTGGCCGAGATCACCGTGATCCGCAACGGAATCGACGCGGCCCGCTGGGCGTTCGCGCCGCGCCGGCCCCGCACCGGGCCCCCGGAGCTGCTCTACGTGGGCCGGCTGGAGTACGAGAAAGGTGTGCATGACGCCATCGCCGCGCTGCCGCGGATCCGGCGCCGCCACCCCGGCACCACGCTGAGCATCGCCGGCGAGGGCACCCAGCGGGACTGGCTGGCCGGCCAGGCCCGCAAACACCGGGTGCTCACGGCGACAACGTTTCTCGGCCGGCTCGACCATGCGGAGCTGCTGCGCCGACTTCATCAGGCCGACGCCGCGGTGCTGCCCAGCCACTACGAGCCGTTCGGGCTCGCTGCCCTGGAGGCCGCCGCCGCCGGCACGCCGCTGGTCACGTCGGACACCGGCGGCCTCGGCGAGGCGGTGATCCACGGTCGCACCGGGATGTGCTGCGCGCCGCGTGACGTGGTGGGGCTGGCCGCGGCGGTGTGCGCGGTGCTCGACGAGCCGGCCGCCGCGCAGCGCCGCGCGCGGGCCGCCCGCCGCCGCCTGACCGCCGACTTCGCCTGGCACACGGTGGCGCGGGACACCGCACAGGTCTACCTGGCGGCCAAGCGCCGGGTACGCCAGCCGCTGCCGCGGCTGGCCATCGTCGAGCACGCGCTGCCGGACCGTTAGGGCGGCCCATTGCTGCGGCCGGCACGCAGCGCGGGGCGGAAAGTGAGGACACCATGGTCACTCCCGACGACGCGATCGCCGCGATCCGCGGAGTCGGCGGAGCGCAGCCCGGACACCGCGCACTGCACGCCAAGGGCAGCTTGTATCAGGGCACTTTCGCGGCGACGCCGCAGGCGGCCGCGCTGTGCCGCGCACCCCATCTCGACGGCAGCGCCGTGCCGGCGCTGGTCCGGTTCTCCAGCGGCAGCGGGCGGCCCGACCAGCCCGACACCGCGCCGTTCGTGCGGGGCCTCGCTGCCAAGCTGCGGCTGCTGTGGGACAACCGGATAGCGCAGCGGGTGCCGGCAAGCTAGGCGACGGGCGGCTGTCACGCGCTGCACGCGTTCCGCAGGATCGACGCCGGCGGCGGTTCCCGGTTTGTGCGCTGTCACCTGGTTTCGCAAGCGGGCGAACGATTCTTGACCGCGGATGCCGCCCGGACCAACGGTAATCGCGGTCTACCGTGGCGGGTGAGCGGTGGCAATCTCCTCGGGGCGGCCGGGGTTATGAACAGCGGCCCGCCGGTACTTTTGTGTCACTCTTCAGTGTGATCGGGGCGCTTGGGATCGGCCCGGCGGCGGGTCCACTTCTTGCGATTCTGCGGATTGGCCCGGCCTTGTTCCACGATTGCCTGCACCTTCGAGTTGGCAAGGTAGGCACGTTCAAGGGCGGTCAAGACGACCGCCGGCTCAAGGGTGATCGTTCCGTCGTCAGCGGTGGTGACGACGTAACGGCGGCTCGGGGTGATGCCGAGGCCGTTGAGGCTGATCCTGTTGCGTCCGTCCAATTCGAGCAGTCGAACCTCAGGTTCTTCGGCGCCAATGCTGGTGGTCATGCCAGATCGATCTTTCGTCGTTTCGGTGTGTGTGTCTGCAATATCGCTGGGCTGGGCGGAACAGCCACGACAGCAAGTCTCGCACCATCGTGACGACGATGCAACTATATCAGTGTTACGTTGATACATATGATACGGTGAACCTGATTGGATTTTGGCGATGCCGAGCAGCCACCCCATCCCCGGAAGCCTCTGGCTTGACGAGCAGCCGGCCGACGAACGTGACCGACTCTGGGAGACCGACCCCGAATGCGCGGGCCGTGTCGAGGACGCGCTCGACCTGATAGACACCGAGCCGACCAGCGCCGAGGCCACGCGCCGGAAAATCCGTCGCTTGGCGGGCGGTCCGCTCAACGCGGTCGACGTCCGTTGCCGCGACTGCGACTTGCAGATTCTCTGGGAGCACGAACCGGACGGCACCATCGTGGTCCGCTATCTCGGCGAACCAGTGCTGTAG
>NZ_JAVKSH010000064.1:0-21379 GCF_039583805.1 Mycobacterium sp.
GACAGTTAGCTAGAAAGCCGCTGTCATCACCACCTGCCGTGTCGTCACGTCGTAGACCAGGGACAAGCCCGAGGCCGTGTCCTTAGCTCGTCGCTGTGTGCACCGTCCAGCGACCAGATGGTGCGTAACACAGATTTAACACCACCTCAAACGAGACTAAACGGGCGGTAACACGGCTGTAATGAGGTCCGAACAGACTCGGAGTCGTGAAGCGCATGGTGTTGACAGCCGGTTTGGCCGCCGCCGCGATCGGTCTCGCCGTTCCGGCGCACGCCGATCGGTCCGGTGACGACGCAGGGTTCCTGTCCGCTCTCGACCACGCCGGGATCACGCACCGCGGCGCCGACCGTGCCGTGTCAGCCGGCCACGCGGTCTGCGAGTTGATGGACGGCGGCATGTCGCCGGTGGACACCGTCGTCGCGGTGCAGAGCACCAACCCGGGCTTCACTGCGCAGCACGCCGCCACTTTCGCCGGCCTTGCCGCGGCGTCGTACTGCCCCCAGCATCTGTGAGCCCGCCCGGTCGTCCTCGACGCTGACGCCCGAGCGCTGGATGCTCGTCCTGGCACTGTGCGCGCATCCCCGACGAGCTGCCATCTTTGCCAGGCGAGGCCGAAGCCCCGACGGCCGGTGAACGGCCTCGGCCTCGATCACGGGCCATGGGATGATTGCGGCGGAAACCAGCGGGCGTCACGCCGAGAGCCGTAGGGCGGTCCATCGATGCACAGCACCATGCAGAGCTTCCCGTTGACGATCACCGCCATCCTGCGGCACGCCGCCGGCGTGCACGCGGCGCGCACGGTCACCACCGCGCACGGTGGCGAGTACCGCACCTGTACCTACCAGGAGCTTGCCGGGCAGGCCGCCCGGTTGGCGCATGCGCTGCGCCGTCTCGGTGTCAGCGGAGACCAGCGCGTGGCCACCTTCATGTGGAACAACACCGAACACCTGACGGCCTACCTGGCGGTGCCGGCGATGGGCGCGGTGCTGCACACCCTGAACATCCGGCTCTTCGCCGAGCAGATCCACTACGTCGCCAACGAAGCCGAAGACCAGGTGGTGCTCGTCGACGTGTCGGTGGCCACGCTGCTGGCGCCGGTGCTGCCCGATCTGCACACCGTGCACACCGTGATCGCCGTCGGCGACGGCGACACGGCGCCGCTGGAAGAATCCGGCAAGACCGTGCTGCGCTACGCCGACGTGGTAGCCGGCGAACCGTCCGAATTCGATTGGCCCGACATCGACGAAAACTCAGCCGCCGCAATGTGTTACACCAGCGGTACCACCGGCAACCCGAAAGGCGTCGTCTACAGCCACCGATCCAGCTACCTACACACCATGGCCGTCTGCATGGCCAACGGGATCGGTGTCGGCTCCAGCGACTGCGTGCTGCCCATCGTTCCGATGTTCCACGCCAACGCCTGGGGGCTGCCGTATGCGGCGCTGATGGCGGGCGCCGACCTGGTGCTGCCCGACCGCCATCTCGACCCGGCATCCCTGGTCGCCATGATCGAGGCGAAGCGGCCGACCGTCGCGGGCGCGGTGCCGACGATCTGGAACGACGTCCTGCACTACCTGGACAAGAACCCCGATCACGACGTGTCGTCGCTGCGGTTGGTGGCCTGCGGCGGGTCGGCGGTTCCGGTCTCGCTGATGCGCGCCTTCGAGGAGAAGCACGGCGTGCAGATCCGCCAGCTGTGGGGCATGACCGAAACCTCGCCGATGGCCACCATGGCGTGGCCGCCGCCGGGAACCCCCGAGGATCGGCACTGGCCGCTGCGGGGCACCCAGGGCCAGCCCGTCTGCGGGGTGGAGGCCCGCATCGTCGACGACGAGGGCAACGTGCTGCCCAACGACGGCAAAGCCGTGGGTGAGTTGGCGGTCCGCGGCCCGTGGATCACCGGCTCCTACTACCGCGATCACGACGCGGCCAAGTTCGACTCCGGCTGGCTGCGCACCGGCGACGTCGGCCGGATCGACGAGCGCGGCTTCATCACGCTGACCGACCGGACCAAGGACGTCATCAAATCCGGCGGGGAGTGGATTTCCTCGGTCGAGCTGGAGAACTCGTTGATCGCGCACCCGGACGTGCTCGAGGCCGCCGTCGTCGGCGTTCCCGACGAACGCTGGCAGGAAAGGCCGTTGGCGGTCGTCGTCGTCAAAGAAGGCGCTTCGGTTGCCGCTGCCGATCTGCGAAAGTTCCTGACCGACAAGGTCGCCCGGTGGTGGTTGCCGGAACGCTGGACGTTCGTCGACACGATTCCGCGCACCAGCGTCGGCAAGTACGACAAGAAGGCGATCCGATCCCGGCACGCCGACAACGGCTATCAGGTATTCGAGGTGCGGGACTGAGTTTCCCGGGAAGGAGCGAGATGGGTCTGCGTGTCGTGCAATGGGCGACCGGATCGGTCGGGGTGGCCGCGATCAGAGGGGTGCTCGAGCATCCCGACCTCGAGCTCAGCGGATGCTGGGTGTATTCGGAAGCCAAGCGCGGCAAAGATGTCGGCGAGATCATCGGCACGTCGCCGCTGGGTGTGACGGCAACCGACGACATCGACGACATCCTCGCGCTCGACGCCGACGCGGTGATCTACGCGCCGCTGCTGCCCAACGTCGAGGAGGTCGCCGCGCTGCTGCGGTCGGGCAAGAACGTTGTCTCGCCGGTCGGCTGGTTCTATCCCGGCGAGAAGGAAGCCGCACCGCTGGAGATTGCCGCGCAGGCCGGCAACGCGACGCTGCACGGCGCCGGCATCGGACCGGGCGCGGTCACCGAGCTGTTTCCGCTGATGCTGTCGGTGATGTCGACCGGCGTGATTTTCGTTCGTTCCGAGGAGTTCTCCGATCTGCGGACCTACGACGCACCCGACGTGCTGCGGCACGTGATGGGTTTCGGTGGGACACCCGACAGCGCGCTGACCGGACCGATGCAAAAACTGCTCGACGGCGGATTCATCCAGTCGGTGAAGCTGTGTGTCGACCGGCTGGGTTTCGCCGCCGATCCGCAGATCCGCGCGACGCAGGAGGTGGCCGTGGCGACCGCCCCGATTGACTCGCCGATCGGGGTGATCGAGCCGGGGCAGGTCGCCGGGCGCCGGTTCCACTGGGAGGCGCTGGTGGGCGACACCCCGGTGGTCCGGGTCAGCGTGAACTGGCTGATGGGCGAGGAGAACCTGGATCCGCCTTGGTCGTTCGGCCCGGCCGGCGAGCGCTACGAGGTCGAGGTGCGCGGTCACCCGAACGCGTTCGTCACCGTCAAGGGCTGGCATCCCGAGAGCGTGGAGGCCGGCCTGAAAAGCAACCCCGGCATCGTCGCGACCGCCGCGCACTGCGTGAACGCGGTGCCTGCGACCTGCGCGGCGCCGGCCGGCATCCAGAGCTTCTTCGACCTGCCGCCGATCACCGGGCGGGCCGCGCCCGGCATGGCTCGCTGACGTGTGCCGCCTCTTCGGCCTGCACGCCGGCACCGACCTCGTCACCGCCACCTTCTGGCTCCTCGACGCCCCGGACAACCTGGCCGCGCAGAGCCGGCGCAACCCGGACGGCACCGGTCTGGGCGTCTTCGGCGGCGGGGGCCGGCCCGAGGTGCGCAAACAGCCGATCGCGGCCTGGCAAGACGCCGAATTCGCCACCGAAGCCCACGAGATGACCGGCACCACCTTCATCGCGCACGTCCGCTACGCGACGACCGGTGCGCACACGGAGGCCAACACGCACCCGTTCCTGCAGGACGGACGGATCTTCGCGCACAACGGCGTGCTGGAAGGCCTCGACGTGCTCGACGCGCGGCTCACAGAGCTGGGCACCGCGGATCTGGTTGCCGGCCAAACTGATTCAGAAAGGGTGTTCGCACTGATCACCGCGTCGATCCGGACCCGCGGCGGTGACGTGGCAGCCGGTCTGCTCGACGCGCTGCGGTGGCTGGCGGACAACGTGCCGATCCACGCGGTCAACGTGCTGCTGAGCACTGCCACCGACCTGTGGGCGCTGCGTTACCCGCAGACACACAAGCTGTACCTGCTGGACCGCCGCGACACCGCCCCCGATGGATTTCATCTGCGCACCAACCGAATTCGCGCCCACAGCGACCATCTGGGCACTCGGCCGTCGGTGGTGTTCGCCAGCGAGCCGATGGACGACGACCCGCGCTGGCAGCTGATCGCGCCCGGCGAGCTGGTGCACGTCGACGCCGGGCTGCAGGTCAGTCGCAACCTGGTGCTGCCCGACCCGCCCCGACATCAGCTGCGCCAGGAAGACCTGAGTGCGGCAGCGCAAGCCGCCCAGCACAACTCGGCGTGATTCACCTCGGGCTCTCGGGGACATCCAGCGTGTCCAGCGCCCGGCCGGCCAGCGCGCGGCCGACGTCGATCACCTCGGTGGCCCGGTGGAACTCCAGACTGCGGCAGGTCGAGCGCGGCACCTCGATCAGCAGGTCGGGCGGGTAGGCGGCGAGGGTGTGACGCGCCAGCGCGGCCTGCGCGATGTCGATGGTGCGGTTCATCACCTCGAAGCGGCCGCCCAGGTTTGGCGCCTCGGGTTCGTTTGCGTCGTCGTCGGCCGGCTCGACGTCGGGGGGCTCAGGCTCCCCGGCCGCTGAATCCGGGATCGACGTGCCGAGCCGGTTGAGCAGCGACCGGGCGGTGCCGGCCTCGAACAACGCCGAGGTGCTGCGCACCATGCGGTTCAGCCACTCGGCTGCCGGACGGTGTTCCGGGTCGCGGTCGCCGGCGGTCTCCGGGCCGTTGAGGCTGACCGCGATGGTCAGGTCGGCGTTGGTCGCGGTGATCGGTGCCATCGGCAGCGGCTCCAGGATGCCGCCGTCGGCCAGCAGCCGGCCGTCGAGCATGTGCGGGGCGATCACGCCCGGTATTGCGATCGACGCCCGGATGGCTTCGTCGAGCGGGCCGTGCTGCAGCCATACCGGCTTCCCCGCGATCAGGTCCGTTGCCACCGCGGTGTAGGGAATCGGCAGCTGCTCGATGGCCACGGCGCCGAGAATGTCGCGCACCGCGTCCAGGATCTTCTCGGCCCGCAACACCCCGGCCGCGGTGATGGACGGGTCCAGCAGGCGCAGCATGCCGCGTTGCGTCAGCGCCCGGGCCCACTGCGCGAAGTCGTCGAGCCGTCCCGCCGCCTGCAGACCGCCGACCAGCGCGCCCATCGACGAACCCGCGATCCCGACGAACTGGTAGCCCCGTTCGCGCAGCTCGTCGATCACCCCGATGTGGGCGTATCCGCGCGCACCACCGCTGCCCAGCGCCAGCGCGACCCGGGGCTGGACAGACGAGTCGCCGGGAAGCTGGGTGGAGCCCGGCGCGTGCGGAGCATCGGTGTCGGCCATTCGCCCATTTTCGCGCAGCGCGCCCGGAGCGGCGCCCTAGCGGTGGGTGAAGTTCGGCGGGCGTTTCTCGACGAACGCGGCCATGCCCTCGGAGCGGTCGGCGGTGGCGAACGCGGCGTGGAACAGCCGGCGCTCGTAGAGCAGGCCCTCGGCCAACGACGATTCGAACGACCGGTTGACGGCCTCCTTGGCCATCCGGGCCGCCGACAGCGACATCCCCGCGATGGTGGCGGCGACGGCCTTGGCCTCGGCGAGCAGGTCGTCGGCCGGCACCACCCGCGACACCAGGCCCGCCCGTTCGGCCTCGGCGGCGTCGATACTGCGCCCCGTCAGGATCAGGTCCATCGCCTTGGCCTTGCCGATCGCGCGGGTGAGCCGCTGGGAACCGCCCATGCCCGGGAAGACCCCGAGTTTGATCTCCGGCTGGCCGAACTTCGCGGTGTCGGCGGCGATCAGCACATCGCACATCATCGCCAGCTCGCAGCCGCCGCCCAGGGCGTGTCCGGCCACCGCGGCGATCGTCGGGGTGCGCACCGCGGCGAGCTTGGCCCAGCCGGCGAAGAAGTCCGAGCCGTAGACGTCGGAAAAGCTCAGCGCGGACATCTCTTTGATGTCCGCGCCGGCCGCGAACGCCTTCGCCGAGCCGGTGATGACGATGGCGCCAATGTTGGGATCGTCGTCGAATTGCGCTGCTGCACCGGTGACTTCGTTCATCATCTGGCTGTTGAGTGCGTTGAGCGCCTGCGGCCGGTTCAGGGTGATGGTTCCGACGCGCCCGTCGCGGTCGACCAGGATGGTGCCCCAGTCCGTGTCGGTCATGGGATCTCCTCGAATGTCAGGTCGGGGTCTGCGGGTTCGAAGTAGGCATCGACGTCGGCGGCGCGGACCTCGGCCAGCGTGGCAGGCGACCACCGCGGGTTGCGGTCCTTGTCGACCAGCTGGGCGCGGATGCCCTCCACCAGGTCGTGCGAGCGTAGCGACGCGCAGGACACGCGATAATCCTGGGCCAGAACGTCTTCCAGCGTGTCGAGTTTCGCGGCCCGGCGCACCGCCTGCAACGTCACCGACAACGCGATAGGGGAGCGGGTGGCGATCAGCTCGGCGTCCTCGCGGGCCGGCCGGGCGCGGTGGCGGCGCAGCGCGGCGACGATATCGGCAACACTGTCACCGGCGTAGCAGTCGTCGATCCAATCGTGTTGCGCGGCAAGCGGGCTCGGCGGCGGATCGACGGCGTACCGCGCCAGCGCCGCCTCGACGCCGTCCTCGACGATCGCGGCGGTGACGGCGTCGAGGCGCTCGTGTGGCACAAAGTAATCGGCGAATCCCAGCGCGATCGCGTCGGCGCCGGTGAATGGCGCGCCGGTCAGCGCCGCGTGCAGCCCCAGCGATCCGGGTGCCCGGGACAGCAGGTAGCTGCCGCCGACGTCGGGAATGAAGCCGATGCCCACCTCGGGCATCGCCATCTTCGTCGTGTCGGTGACCACTCGGGTGTTCGCGTGCGCGCCGACGCCGACGCCGCCGCCCATCACGATGCCGTCCATCAACGACACGTACGGTTTGGCGAACCGGCCGATCGCGGCGTTGAGCCGGTACTCGTCGTACCAGAACCGCCGGGCGGCGACGCCGTCGGCGCGGGCGCTGTGGTAGATCGCCACCACGTCGCCGCCGGCGCACAAGCCCCGCTCCCCGGCTCCGGTGAGCACCACCGCGCGCACCGCGTCGTCGCGTTCCCACCGGGTGAGCGCCGCGCCGAGGGCGTCGACCATGTGCTGCGTCAACGAGTTGATCGCCTTGGGGCGGTTGAGTGTCACTATGCCCACGCCCCGCTCGACGCGGTTCAGCACGTCGTCGGACTCGCCCGTCACCGGTCACCCCTCGTCGAAAGCCGCCCAAGACTTGACGAGCAATCTAGATCGTTACCCGAATCGCGCTGTCCGCGGGTAAGGTTGCCCTGGACGACGGCCGGACCGCCCGCGCGCGGGAACCCGGCCGGACGACAGTTCGTTGACCAGGTGTTCGCCCAGCTCGGCGGCACGGCATAGGAGAGGATTCGACGGTGCGGGAGTCCAGCAATCCGGTATTTCGCTCGCTGCCCAAGGGGCGCGGCGGATACGCGCAGTTCGGCGCGGGTGCGGCGACCGCCGCGCCCGAGTACGGGTATCAGACCGACCCGTACACCTCGCCGTACGGCGACCAGCGGACGGGCGTTTCCCGCCCGCTGACCATCGACGATGTGGTGACCAAGACGGGCATCACCCTGGCGGTGCTGACGGCCGCCGCCGTCGTGTCCTACTTCCTGGTGGCGGCCAATCAGGCGCTGGCCGCGCCGTTCACCTTCGTGGGCGCGTTCGGCGGCCTGGCCGTGGTGCTGATCGCCACGTTCGGGCGCAAACAGGACAGCCCGGCGCTGGTGTTGACCTACGCCGCGCTGGAGGGCCTGTTCCTGGGCGCGATCTCCTTCGTCCTGGCCAATTTCGCGGTGTCGAGCACCAACGCCGGCGCGCTGATCGGGCAGGCGATCCTGGGCACGTTCGGGGTTTTCGCCGGGATGCTGGTGGTCTACAAGACCGGCGCCATCCGCGTCACCCCGAAGTTCTCCCGGATGGTGGTGGCCGGCCTGTTCGGTGTGCTGACGCTGATGATCGGCAACATGGTGCTGGCGATGTTCGGCGTGGGCCACGGGGAGGGGCTGGGCCTGCGCAGCGGCGGGCCGCTGGCGATCGTGTTCTCGCTGGTGTGCATCGGCCTGGCGGCGCTCAGCTTCCTGGTCGACTTCGACGCCGCCGACCAGATGATCCGCGCCGGGGCGCCGGAGAAGGCCGCGTGGGGTATCGCGCTGGGCCTGACGGTGACCCTGGTCTGGCTCTACATCGAGATCCTGCGGCTGCTCAGCTACCTGCAGCACGATTAGCCGCGCAGCGGCGGCGTTGACTCTGCGCTGGCGGCACTGGTCACTAGCACTTTTGCGCGCTGGACGCAGGGTGAACGGCACCTGTCGGTGGGTGTTGCGACCATGCCCGCATGGGGGGTCAACCCCAAGTATTTCCTCGACATGGGCTGGGAGGACATCATGCTGGCCGTGGAGTACGACGGCGACGGGCATCGCACCAGTAGGCCGCAGTTCGTCAAGGACCTCGCGCGCCTGGAGTATCTCCAGCAGCGCGGCTGGACTCATATCGCGGCTGGACTCATATCGAGGTGTTGTCCGAACACCGCGGCGCCGATGTCGGTTGCCGTGTTCAGCGCGCTTGGGACGCGTTGACTCTGCGCTGACGGCGCCTCCTACTCGAACTTTTGCGCCATAAACGCAGGATCAGCGCAGAAATGTCACGACAGCCGCTCGATCACCATCGCCATGCCCTGGCCGCCGCCGACGCACATCGTCTCCAGGCCGAACGTCTTGTCGTGGGTGGTCAGGTTGTTCAGCAGGGTGGCGGTGATGCGCGCACCGGTCATCCCGAACGGATGGCCCAGGGCGATCGCGCCGCCGGACACGTTCAGCGTGTCGGTGTCGATGCCCAACTCGCGGGCCGAGCCGAGGACCTGCACCGCGAACGCCTCGTTGATCTCGAACAGGTCGATGTCGCGGATCGACATCCCGGCGTGGGCCAGCGCCTTCTTGGTGGCCTCGATCGGCCCCAGGCCCATGATCTCCGGGGACAGACCCGACACCGCGGTGGACACGATGCGGGCCAACGGGGTCAGGCCGAGTTCTTTGGCCTTGGTGTCGCTGGTGATCACCACGGCGGCGGCGCCGTCGTTGAGCGGACAGGCGTTGCCGGCCGTCACCGTGCCGTCAGGCCGGAAAACCGGTTTGAGCTGGCTGACCGCCTCGTAGGTGGTACCGGGCCGGGGCCCGTCGTCGGTGCTGACGGTGGTGCCGTCGGGCAGGGTGACCGGGGAAATCTCACGCTCGAAGAAGCCGCTCTTGATCGCCTCCTCGGCCCGGTTCTGGCTGCGCACCCCCCAGTGGTCCTGCTCGTCGCGGCTGATCCCGGTCAGCAGTGCGACGTTCTCGGCGGTCTGGCCCATCGCGATGTAGACGTCGGGCAGTGCGCCGTCGGCACGCGGATCATGCCATTCGCCGACGCCGGCGGCCGCCGCCTCGGAGCGCTTCTGCGCCTCCTCGAAGGCCGGGTTGTGGGTGTCCGGCCAGGAGTCGGCGCTGCCTTTGGCGAATCGGGACACCGTTTCCACGCCCGCGGAGATGAAGGCGTCGCCCTCGCCGGCCTTGATCGCGTGGAAGGCCATCCGGGTTGTCTGCAGCGACGAGGAACAGTACCGGGTGACGGTGGTCCCGGGCAGGAAGTCATAGCCGAGCAGCACGGCGACGACCCGTCCCATGTTGAACCCCTGCTCGCCGCCCGGCAGGCCGCAGCCGAGCATCAGGTCGTCGATCTGGTGCGGGTTGAGCGCGGGCACCTTGTCCAACGCGGCCCGCACCATCTGGGCGGCCAGGTCGTCGGGCCGGATGCTGACCAGTGAACCCTTGCCGGCGCGGCCGATCGGCGAGCGGGCGGTTGAGACGATGACGGCTTCGGGCATGACAGGCTCCTTTTCGTGGCGGTGGACTGCACCCTACGACGTGTCGCGGCCCGGCATTGCCCGGGACGGAGCCGGGCGACGCGGCCGGGTCGACGCCGGGGAGAATCCGGATCGAATCTAGCGGTTACGCCTCGGCGGCCACGACGACGGGTGCCGGCACCCCGGTGACGCGAAGGCGGGGCCGCGTGGACACGGCGGCTCGGCTGCGGCCCGGACCCGCGTCGTCGGGCGCAGTTGCCGACGGCAGCGCGGGGGTCAGCTCGCTGCTGGAGGCACCCAGCGCCTCGCACAGCGCCGGCAGCAGCTGGTCGGCCACCAGCGCATACCCCGCCGCCGACGGGTGGAACTGGTCGGCGGACAGCAGGAGCTCGGGTGCGTGCCTCAAGTCCGATGTGAGCAGGTCCGCCAGTGGCACCGGGACACCGCCGGCCACCTTCACGGCGGCGGCCTGCGCGCGCGCCAGCCGCAAGCCCTGGGTGCGGGCCGTCCAGCGCAGCGGCTGCGGGATGGCGGTGATGACCCCGAAATCCGGGCAGGTGCCGACGACGACCACCGCACCGCTGGCGCGGAGCCGACGCACCGCCGCCCCGAGCCGCCGTGCCGACGGGCCGATGCCGTTGATTGCCGTGACGTCGTTGGCGCCGATCATGATCACCGCCGCGTCCGGCGGCGGTCCGGCCACCAACATCGCGTCGACCTGACCGGACAGACCCTTGGAGGTGGCCCCGACGATCGCCTTCGTGCTCAGCCGGACGCGCGTGCCGGTCTGCTGCGCGATGCCCCGGGCGATCAGCACGCCGGGAACCTCGTCGGCGGTGCGACAGCCGTATCCGGTTGCCGTCGAGTCTCCGAAGATCATCAGATGCACGTCGACGAGGACTCCGCGTTCCCAGCGCTGCGGGGGTCCGCCGCCGCGGGTGTACACGCCGTCCGCGCGGGGCGGGATGTCCCAGGCCTTCGGGATGACGTGGCGCGCGCGCTCAGCCTGGCCGATCAGCAGGTTGCGTGCGCCCACGTAGGCTGTACCCGTCGACGCCAGCACACCCGCGGCGGCCAGCGCAATCGTCGAACGTCTCGGCGCGCGTAGCTCCACGGGTCCAGTTTAGGTGGGCGCCGGCCGCTTCTTCGGCTGCGCGGACACGACCCGGTTACGGTGCGGATCAAATGTTGTATCGAATTAAACCCCGCGACGATAAAGGTTTTCGGAGATGTCAAGCTAAGTTTACGAGGTTGGCTGAGCGTCTCCACCGGGATCCGTAGCCACGCGGTTGCGGCCACCGATTGCTCCGCTGCGTCGTCGACATGCTGTAGCGATCTACAACGACGTAGGAAGTGTCGAGCATGACTGCACCGGCCACGGTATCCCGCTCTGCTGGAGTCCATTCGCGCGCGCACGCCGGGGTTCGGCTACGACGACCCCCGATCAGCGACGGCGCCCCGGTCGAGGTGGTCGAGACCGGGCCCAGCGTGGCCGGGCGCCTGGTGGCGCTGGCCTGTCATCTGACGATTCGGCCGGCGCTGTCGGTGTGCAGCCACGTTCCGCATCTGCCCTGGCCGTTCGGACTGGTCGACGTCGCGTCCCGGATCTTGTTCCCCGATGCGGGAACCGTCCGTACCGCCGTGAACTTGCCCAACGCCGCCGCGCAGCTGGTGCGCGCACCCGGGGTGCTGCCGGCCGACGGCACCCGGAGGGTGGTGCTCTACCTGCACGGCGGCGCGTTTTTGACCTGCGGGGTGAACTCGCACAGCAGGATCGTCAGCGCGATATCGCGGTTCGCCGACGCGCCGGTGCTGGTGGTCGACTACCGGTTGATACCCAGACATTCGGTCGGGATGGCGCTCGACGACTGCCACGACGCTTATCGCTGGCTGCGGTCGCGCGGCTACCAGCCGGAGCAGATCGTGCTGGCCGGCGACTCTGCCGGCGGCTACCTGGCGCTGGCGCTGGCGCAGCGGCTCGCCGAATGCGACGAGGAACCGGCGGCGCTGGTGGCGATTTCCCCGTTGATGCAGCTGGCCAAGGAGGCGAAACAGGCCCATACCAACATCAAGATCGACGCGATGTTCCCCGCCAGGGCGTTCGACGCGTTGCTGGCGCTGGTGGCCGGGGCCGCCGGCAGGAACGTCGTCGACGGCAGGCCCGAGCCGCTCTACGAGCCACTGGACCACGTCGAGCCGGGCCTGCCCCGCACACTGATCCACGTGTCGGGGTCGGAGGTGTTGTTGCACGACGCCCGGCTGGCAGCGGGCAGGCTCGCCGCCGTCGGTGTGCCGACCGAGGTGCGCGTCTGGCCGGGCCAGATCCACGACTTTCAACTGGCCGCGCCGCTGGTGCCCGAGGCGACCCGCTCACTGCGCCAGATCGGCGAGTACATCCGCGACGCCACCGGTTGACCGGCCGGCGTCCCGCCGCGACAGGCCTGAGACGCTACCTGAGACGCTACCTGAGACGCTGCCTGAGACGATGAAGGCATGCGGATCGCGCGGCACATCAGTGACCTCATCGGCAACACCCCTCTGGTTGCGCTGAACTCGGTCGTTCCGCCCGGCGTCGGCCGGGTCGTCGCCAAGGTCGAGTACCTCAACCCGGGCTTGAGCAGCAAGGATCGCATTGCGGCGAAGATGATCGACGCCGCCGAGGCCAGCGGACAGCTCAAGCCGGGCGGCACCATCGTCGAGCCCACCTCGGGCAACACCGGCGTCGGGTTGGCGCTGGTCGCCCAACCCCGCGGCTACCGGTGCATCTTCGTCTGCCCGGACAAGGTCAGCGAGGACAAGCAGAACGTGCTGCGCGCCTACGGCGCCGAGGTGGTGGTGTGTCCGACGGCAGTGCCGCCGCAGCACCCGGACAGCTACTACAGCGTCTCCGACCGTCTGGTCACCGAGATCGACGGCGCCTGGAAACCCGACCAGTACTCCAACCCCGAAGGCCCGGCCAGCCACTACGAGACCACCGGCCCGGAAATCTGGGCCGACACCGACGGGCAGGTGACGCACTTCGTCGCCGGCATCGGCACCGGCGGCACCATCACCGGCGTCGGCCGCTACCTCAAAGAGGTCTCCGGCGGCCGTGTGCGGGTGATCGGCGCGGACCCGGAGGGCTCGGTGTACTCCGGTGGAACGGGCCGCCCGTATCTGGTGGAAGGGGTCGGCGAGGACTTCTGGCCGGCGGCCTACGACGCGAATGTTCCCGACGAGGTCATCGCGGTGTCCGACTCCGATTCGTTCAACATGACCAGGCGGCTGGCCCGCGAAGAGGCCATGCTGGTCGGCGGATCGTGCGGCATGGCGGTGGTGGCCGCGCTCACGGTCGCCAAACAGGCCGGCCCGGACGCGCTGATCGTCGTCCTGCTGCCGGACGGCGGACGCGGCTACCTGTCGAAGATCTTCAACGATGCCTGGATGTCGTCGTACGGATTCCTGCGCACCCGGCTCGACGGCTCGGCCGAGCAGCCCACCGTCGGCGACGTGTTGCGGGGGAAATCCGGCAAGCTGCCCGACCTGGTGCACACCCACCCGTCGGAGACCGTGCGCGACGCGATCGGCATCCTGCGCGAGTACGGGGTGTCGCAGATGCCGGTGGTCGGCGCCGAGCCGCCGGTGATGGCCGGCGAGGTCGCCGGCAGCGTCTCGGAACGCGAACTGCTCTCCGCCGTCTTCGAAGGCCGGGCGAAGCTCGCTGACGCGGTCGCCAAGCACATGAGCCCGCCGCTGCCGTTGATCGGGGCGGGGGAGGTGGTCGGCGCCGTCGCCGAGGCGCTGCGCGACCTCGACGCCGTGATGGTGGTCGAGGAAGGCAAGCCGGTCGGCGTCATCACCCGCCACGACCTGCTGGGCTTTCTGTCCGAGGGCTCGCGACAGCGGTAGCGGGAGGACCGGTGAGCAAATTACTTCGGTTAGCAAATGACGGAACAGCCGGATGCTCCGGGTCGGCGTCCGAGGGGACGGCGTGTGGTGCCAACGCCGCGGCGCGGGGGCGCAGACCGCCCGTGCGGCGCTCGTCTCGGGTACCGTGGTGCCGCCCGCTCCAGCTAACTTACGGTAGGAGACCGTCATGACTGACCCGCCTCCGCCACCGCCCGGCGACGCCAGTCCGCCGCCCGGTGCCTACCCGCCCCCGCCGCCACCCGGCGGTGCCTACCCGCCGCCGCCACCACCCGGCGGTGCCTACCCGCCGCCGCCACCACCAGCCGGCGGCTACGCGCCGCCGCCACCCGGGCCGGCGATCCGGGCTCTGCCGCAGCAGGCCTACACGCCGTGGTTCACCCGGGTGGGGGCGTTCGTCATCGACTCCCTGCCCGCCGTCGCCGTCGTCGGCATCGCCTGGCTGATCCTCGCCGCCACCACGGATCAGACATGCCTGACCGACGTCACGCCGTATTCCGTCGGCGAGGTGTGCGCCACCGAAATCTCGGGGGTGGGCCTGGCGGCGCTGTGGCTGTCGGTGCTGGCCGGTTTGGCCTATGCGGTGTGGAACTTCGGCTACCGGCAGGGCACCACCGGCTCCAGCATCGGCAAGTCGGTGATGAAGTTCACGGTGGTCAGCGAGACCACCGGCCGGCCCATCGGTTTCGGGTTGTCGGTCGTGCGCGAGCTCGCGCATCTGGTCGACGCGGCCATCTGCTACGTCGGGTTTCTGTTTCCGCTCTGGGACGCCAAGCGACAAACCCTCGCTGACAAGATCATGACGACGGTGTGCCTGCCGCTCGAGGGTGGTGCGCCGGCACCCCGGGCTGATGGTCGATGAGCGACCAGCACAGCGCATCCGGTGACCCGGACGGGCCCGGCCCGGGGCTCGGCCCCGGGCTTGCCGCGGGTGGTATCGAGGGTCCTATCACGGGTCTGTCGACCAAGGCCATCCACGCGGGGTATCACACCGACCCGGCGACCGGTGCGGTCAATCCACCGATCTACACCGCCAGCACGTTCGCCCAGGACGGCGTCGGCGGGCTGCGCGCCGGATTCGAATACGCGCGCACCGCCAACCCGACCCGCGCCGTGCTGGAAGCCACGCTGGCGGCCGTCGAGGACGGCCGGTTCGGGCGGGCGTTCAGTTCCGGCATGGCGGCCACCGACTGCGCGCTGCGGGCGGTGCTGCGCCCCGGCGACCACGTCGTCATCCCCGACGACGCCTACGGCGGAACGTTCCGGCTGATCGACAAGGTGTTCACCCAGTGGGGTGTGCGGCACACACCCGTCGCGCTCTCCGATCTCGACGCCGTGCGAGCGTCGTTGACACCGCGGACCCGGCTCATCTGGGTGGAAACACCCACCAACCCGCTGCTGTCCATCGCCGACATCGCCGCGATCGCCGAACTCGGGCGGGAACACTCCGCAAAGGTGTTGGTGGACAACACGTTTGCTTCGCCCGCGTTGCAGCAGCCGTTGACCCTCGGTGCCGACATCGTGCTGCATTCAACCACGAAATACATCGGCGGCCACTCCGACGTGGTGGGCGGCGCACTGGTCACCGGTGACGAGGAGTTGGATGCGGCGTTCGGTTTTCTGCAGAACGGGGCCGGCGCCGTGCCGGGCCCGTTCGATGCGTACCTGACCATCCGCGGGCTCAAGACACTGGTGCTGCGGATGCAGCGGCACAGCGAGAACGCGGCCGCGGTCGCGGAATTCCTTGCCGGGCATCCGTCGGTGAGCACGGTGCGGTATCCGGGTCTGCCCTCGCATCCGGGTCACGACATCGCGGCACGGCAGATGCGCGGGTTCGGCGGGATGGTGTCGGCGCGGATGCGGGGCGGTCGGAAAGCCGCCGAGGATCTGTGCGCCACCACGTCGGTGTTCATCCTGGCCGAGTCGCTGGGCGGGGTGGAGTCGCTGATCGAACATCCGGCGGCCATGACGCACGCCTCCACGGCGGGCTCGCAGTTGGAGGTTCCCGACGATCTCGTGCGGCTGTCGGTGGGTATCGAGGACGTCGCCGATCTGCTCGCCGACCTCGAGCAGGCGCTGGGTTAGCAGCCGGCGGAAGTCAGGTGGCTAACGCAGCGCGGGACGGATCGCGGCCGTCGTCACCACCAGGTTGAACTCGGCGAGTCCGGGCTCGCAGTCGCCGGCCCAGCTGCCGCCGGCGATATCGCCGGCCCGGCTGCGCACCCACTTCCAGCCCCGGTCGTTCAGGCTGAGAACCGCACCCAGCCCGTCGACGAGGTAGAGCAGAGAGACGACGGTCGCCGTCGTCGGATCGGGGCGGCTGTGATCGAACAGGGCAGCCGTCACAGCTGCGCGCGCCTGCGTCGCCCGGGTCCGGTCGACCAGCGGCCAAGCGTACCCGCGCCGGAATCGGTTGCCCGGCAGCCGGACCCGGCGAATCTGGCCGCCGTCTTCGAGATGTGACAGCACGGCGGCCGGGGTCGTGCGCCGAAGCTTGGTGATCGCCGCGGCCGGCGTCAGCGGGCGCCGCAGCAGCAGCTGCAACGCCGGCGCCAGCACCGGATCGGCCGGATCCGGGCCGCTGAGCACAAGCAGCCGCCCGGCCGCCGCAGGAGGGTCGGTGTCCGTCGCGGGACGGATCCGGCAGGCGTGCGCCAAGTCCAGCAGCACCGCCGCCGCCAGCGTGCGTTCCCGGCGGGCCCGATCCAGCCTCGGTTGTGCCGCGGCATTGTCGAGCAGAAGTAGCAGCAGATCCTCGGCGATGCGCGCCATGACGCGCAGCCGACCGGCCCTCGTCCCCGACCGGCCGCGGCTACGAGTGGTAGGGCTCCGCGCTGACCAGCGTCACTTCGACGGTGTTGCCGTTGGGCACCGTGTAGCGGCGCGTCTCGCCCACCTTGGCGTTCAGCAGGGCACCGCCGAGTGGGGAATTCGGCGAGAACACCTCGAGCTTGCCGTCGTTGACGCCCTCCTGGCGGGTGCCGATCAGGAACGTCTCGGCGTCGGACTTGTCGCCGTTGTAGTAGACCTTCACCACCGAGCCGGGCAGCGCCACCCCGGACTGGGTGGGAGCTTCGACCTTGGCGTTGCTGAGCAGGTCCTGCAGCTGCCGGATGCGGGCCTCTTGTTGGCCCTGCTCCTCGCGGGCCGCGTGATAGCCGCCGTTCTCGCTGAGGTCGCCCTCCTCGCGGCGGTCGTTGATTTCCGCGGCGATGACCGGACGGTTCGCGATCAGCTGGTCGAGCTCGGCCTTGAGCCGGTCGTGTGACTCCTGGGTCAACCAGGTCACCTGGGTGTCCGTCATCTCGTCGCGCTCCTCGGGTTGTTTCGGTTCCGCGATATTCGCGTGGTCTGGGGTGGCCGTGCTGCCGCAACGCTCAACCGCGTGCGTCGCCGGTTGGGCCTGTATACCCACTAATGCAGCAATACACGGTCCCGCCAGGAACCGTGCATCACTTGATGCTACCACCGCGGTGCGGTGCGTCACAGACATTTCCGCAGCTGGGCGTCCGTCCGGGACGGCCCGGCCGGTCAGGGTGCGCGCAGGTAGCCGGGTACGTCGGTGCCGCACCCGTAGATGGCGCCCACCACGGGCGGCTGGACGGACTTCACGGTCGTCGTCACCTGCACGGTCGCCTGCTGCGACGGTGGCACCAACAGCTCGCGCCGACCCGTCTCGCTGCCGTCCGCGGACCGCACCCGCACGATGCAGTCCACCGGGCGGGACGGGTCCGACCGGGTCACGCTGATGGTCACCGACACGGTCTCGTCGTCGATCACCCGATAGCCGGCCAGGGTGCCGGAGACGTCGCTGGTACCCAGCCGCCGGTAGCCGATGACGGCCACGACCGCGCCGGCGGCGACGGCCAGCACGCTCAGCGCGACGACCAGCCGGCGACGCGACGTCGGGGACAGTCGCGGCCGTCCGTAGCGGTTGGTCGGCTGCGGGGCGGGGGCTGGGGTCATGGCCTCGGGGGTTTGCGGAGAGGGGCTGTCGGGATGGAACTATTAGGTTAAGGGGCCGACCGACCAGCGCACGAACAGGGAGCACGTGAGCGGACTGCGATTGATGGCGGTGCACGCCCATCCGGACGACGAGTCCAGTAAGGGCGCCGCCACCCTGGCCCGCTATGCCGACGCGGGTCATCGGGTGCTGGTGGTGACGTTGACGGGAGGCGAACGCGGGGAGATCCTCAACCCCGCGATGGATCTGCCCGACGTGCACGGGCGTATCGCCGAGATCCGCCGCGACGAGATGGCCAAGGCCGCTGAGATCCTCGGCGTCGAGCACCTGTGGCTGGGTTTCGTCGACTCCGGCCTGCCCACAGGGGATCCGCCGCCGCCGCTGCCCGCGGACTCATTCGCGTTGGTGCCGCTGGATCAGGCCACCGAGGCGCTGGTGCGGGTGGTGCGCGAGTTCCGGCCGCATGTGATGACGACGTACGACGAGAACGGGGGTTACCCGCACCCGGATCACATTCGCTGCCACCAGGTTTGCGTCGCCGCCTACGAAGCGGCCGGCGACTATCGGCGGTTCCCCGACGCCGGCGAGGTGTGGACGGTGTCCAAGCTGTACTACAACCACGGCTTCCTGCGCCAGCGGATGCAGCTGCTACAGGACGAGTTCGCCAGGCACGGCCGGCAAGGCCCGTTCGAGAAATGGCTGGCGCACTGGGATCCCGCGCATGACGTCTTCGCCGGCCGGGTGACGACGCGGGTGGAGTGTTCGGCGTATTTCGGCCAGCGCGACGACGCGCTGCGCGCGCACGCCACCCAGATCGACCCCGACGGGGATTTCTTCGCCGCGCCGATAGCCTGGCAGCAGCGACTGTGGCCGACCGAGGAGTTCGAGCTGGCGCGGTCCCGGGTTCCGGTGCGACTGCCGGAGAGCGACTTGTTCGCGGGAATCGAGGTCGAGCGGTGAACCGAATCCTTCTCGTCGCGATCGACGTGGTCGCCGACCTTCACGCCGACGAGGCGCCCCGCAACACCGGGCCGGATTTCGGCAAGGCCAGCCCGTTCGGGCTGCTGGTGATCGTGCTGCTGCTGATCGGCACGTTCCTGCTGGTGCGCTCGATGAACCGGCAGCTGAAGAAGGTGCCCGAATCCTTCGACCGGCCAAGCCCCGAGCCGGATCAGGCCCCCGCCGACGATGGCGCGATCGGCGACCACCCGCCGGACGAGCGCGACGAATCGACGCATGAACCCGACAGCTAGCGCCCGGCGATGAGTCCCGAGGTCAACACCCTGGCCCGCGCCGCCAGCCCCTATCTGCGCCAGCACGCCGACAACCCGGTGCACTGGCAGGAGTGGACGCCGCAGGCGCTGGCGCTCGCCGCGCGGCGCGATGTGCCGATCCTGTTGTCGGTCGGCTACGCGGCATGTCACTGGTGTCACGTGATGGCCCACGAGTCGTTCGAGGACGACGGGGTGGCCGCGGTGATGAACGCCGGTTTCGTGTGCGTCAAAGTCGACCGCGAGGAACGACCCGACATCGACGCGGTGTACATGAACGCCACTGTCGCGCTCACCGGGCAGGGCGGCTGGCCGATGACATGTTTTCTGACCCCCGACGGGCGGCCGTTCTTCTGCGGCACCTACTACCCGAAAGAAAGCTTCCTGCAGCTTCTTTCGGCTATCACCGACACCTGGCGCACCCGCCGGGGCGAGGTCGAGGAGGCATCGGACCGCATCGCCGGCGAGCTGGCCGCCATGGCGTCGGCTCCGGCCGGCGCCGTGCCGCCGGTCCACTCGGCTCCGACCGGCGCCGTGCCGCCGGTCCACTCGGCTCCGACCGGCGCCGTGCCGCCGGTCCACTCGGCTCTATGCGACGACGCGGTCGCCGCTGTGCTGGGGGAGGAAGACACCGTTCGCGGCGGCTTCGGCAGGGCGCCCAAATTCCCGCCGTCGGCGCTGCTGGAGGCGCTGCTGCGGCACCATGAGCGCACCGGTTCGGCGGCGGTAATGGAGGCGGTCACGCGCACGTGTACGGCGATGGCCCGCGGCGGCATCTACGACCAGCTGGCCGGCGGCTTCGCCCGCTACAGCGTCGACAACGCCTGGGTGGTGCCGCATTTCGAGAAGATGCTGTACGACAACGCGCTGCTGCTGCGGGTGTACGCACACTGGGCCCGTCGCACCGGGGATGCGCTGGCGCGCCGGGTCGCCCGCGAGGTCGCGCGGTTCCTGCTCGACGGTTTGGCCGACGGGCCGATGTTCACCTCGTCGCTGGACGCCGACGCGGCCGGGCGGGAGGGCTCGACCTACGTCTGGACGCCGACACAGCTGATCGAGGTGCTCGGTGGTGGCGACGGGCGCTGGGCCGCTTCAGTTTTCGACGTCACCGCAGCCGGGAATTTCGAAGGCGGCGCGTCGGTGCTGCGGTTGCCGGCCGACCCCGCAGATCAAGACCGTTTCGAGCGGGTCCGCGCCGCGCTGCTGGCCGCCCGGCTGGGCCGGCCGCAGCCTGGCCGCGACGACAAGATCGTCACCGCCTGGAACGGCCTGGCGATCACCGCATTCGCCGAAGCCAGTGTGGCCCTGGACGATCCGGAGCTGCTGACCGCCGCGCAGCGCTGTGCCGCGGCGCTGCTGGAGCTGCACCTGGTCGACGGCCGGCTGCGGCGGGCCAGCCTCGGGGGGCAGGTGGGCGGGGCCGCCGCAATCCTGGAGGACCACGCGATGCTGGCCACCGGGCTGCTTACCCTGCACCAGCTGAGCGGCGACGGTGCCTGGCTGACGTCGGCCACCGAACTCCTCGACCTCGCGCTGGCCCACTTCGCCGACCCCGAGCATCCGGGCCACTGGTTCGACAGCGCCGACGACGCCGAGCGGCTGGTATTCCGGCCGGCCGACCCCGTCGACGGCGCCACGCCCTCGGGGGCGTCGTCGATAACCGAGGCGCTGCTGACCGCCGCGCACCTCACACCCGACGGCGGCAACCGCTACCGGACCGCCGCGGCCGACGCACTGGCGGCGCATTCGCCGCTGCTGGCGCGGGCGCCGCGCTCGGCCGGGCACTGGCTGGCGGTCGCCGAAGCGGCGCAACAGGGCCCGCTGCAGATCGCGGTGGCTTGCGCCGCGCCGACCTCGTCGCTGCTGGCCGATGCCCGACGGCTGGCGCCGGGCGGGGCGATCGTCGTGGGCGGCGAGCCGGACTCGTCGGCGCTGCTGGCCGGGCGCGGTCGGGTCGGCGGCGCGGACGCCGCCTACGTGTGCCGCGGCCAGGTTTGCGGCCTGCCGGTCACCACCGCCGAGGACCTGGCGGCTGCATTGTCGCGGTAGCGTGACGTCTCATGCCGAGTGCGCACCACATCGCCGACGTCGTCGGCCGCTACATCAGCCTGGTCGCCTCGGGCAGCGCCGACGACATCGCCGAGTTGTACGCCGAGGACGCCACCGTCGAGGACCCCGTCGGGGGTGAGGTGCACATCGGCCGCCAGGCGATCCGCGGCTTCTACTCGGCCCTGACGAACACAGCGGACACCGAGCGGGAATGCGAACTGGTGTCGCTGCGGGTCGCCGGCAACGAGGCGGCGTTCGCGTTCCGGCTGACGGTGACCGCCGGTGAGCATCGGATGCTGATCGAGCCGATCGACGTGATGGCGTTCGA
>NZ_JAVKSH010000065.1:0-21329 GCF_039583805.1 Mycobacterium sp.
GCGCTGCTGATCGTGCCGAACCGCCGCATCCCCTTGTCGGCGGCGTACTGCATCATCTCGTCCACTGATATGCCGAAGGGCACCTGGTCCCCGTAGAGCGCGAAGCCTTCCTCGGTGACTTTCAGTGCCAGCGGAATGAGCTCGTTCATGCGTGTCTCGAAGACGGTCCAGTTGGCGTCGTCGGCGGCGATGTGGCGACGGCAGGTGAAGGTGCCCCACGCCATGTGGCGACGTTCGTCGTCACCGATGTGCCGGACCAGCTGCCGCATGCCGGGCAGGATGCCGCGCTCCACGCAGATCTTGTGCCACGCGTAGTAACCGGTCAGCGCCAACATGCCCTCGACGATGTGGTTGTAGGTCACCGACGCGCGGATCTGGCCGGCCGGCGACGGGTCGACCGTCAGAGCGTTCAGGCAGTCCGGAAGTTCTTCGTTGAACATCTGCCGGTAGGCGGGCAGTTCGTCGAGGTATCCGTGCAGGTCGTCGGCCATTCCGACGGCGTCCAGCCACATCCGGAACACCTGGGTGTGTTTGGCCTCCTCGAAGGCGAACTGGGTCAGATACATTTCGTCGCCCAGCCGGCCTTCGGCCCGCATCGCGGCCATGAACGGCTGGATGTCCTTGGTGACGGCTTCCTCGCCGGCGACGAACTCCGCGCACAGCCGGGTGGCGTAGTCGCGTTCGGAGTCGGTCAACGACTCCCAGTCCGCCCGGTCGCGGGAGAAGTCGATGTCGGCCGGGTCCCAGAACTTGGCGTTGCCGCCGGCGAACAGCTTGAGCGGCAGGCTGTTCCAGTTCAGCCCGCCCCCGGCCAGCGAGCCGTAGTGGGTGCGTGTCATGCGTTGACCTCCTTGCGATCAGGGTTCGGCAGTGCGGCGAATGCCGCCGCCAGCACGGTCACCAGCCGGCGCACGGCAAGTGCCGGCTGCTCGGGCGTGGGCTCGTCGAGCCCGAGGATCGGATCCATCCCGCGCACGTAGGGCGCCAGCGCCAGGTGCGGAAAGATCAGCAGCAGCAGCGACAGCAATGCGCCGGTGTCGCAATCCGCGCGCAGGTCGCCCCGCGCGTGCGCGTCGTGCACCAGCGGCCGCAGCACTTCCAGGTAGTGCCGGTGGATGACGGTCCGCACGCTGATGCGGGCGTCGGTGTCGACCTCCAGGCTCGCCGCGGCATGCAGCGACCGTTCACGCGGATGGTCGGCGAAGTAGGCGACCCAGGAGTCGAGCAGGTCGGTGACGAATTCGAAGAACGGCCTGCCCGGGTCCAGCTCGCGGATGCGGTCTTCCACGTAGTGCCGCACCCGCTGGCTGGCGACGTCGGCGATGAACGCGTACAGGTCGCGCTTGTCGGCGAAGTACTGGAACAAGCTGCCCTTGGCCACGCCGGCGCGCCGGGCGATGACGTTCAGGCTGCCTCGCGAGAAGCCGTGCGCCCCGAACTCGGCCTCGGCGGCTTCCACCACGGCTGCGCGGCGGGCCGCGTCGACGCGCGCCCACGTCACCGTTGGCACAGCGGCCCTCCTCACCTCGATGACCACTGGTCACTTTAGTGTGAGGGGCGTCACTCTGCAAGGGCTCGGCCCGCTGGTCGGCGGTTACGCGCGCACCGCAGACGCCGCTCTCAGGGGCGCATCCGGTAAGCGCCGTTCATCAGCAAAACGTGCTCTTTCCAGACCTCGTCGTAGCGGGCCGCGTCGGCGACGGGACGGCGGACCATCCGCATCGCCAGGCGCGACTGTTCGGCGGTGGCCGAGGGCTTGTCGTGCAGCTCGACGGCCGCGGCGTTGACGTCCCGGACGAACAGCCCGAAGATCTGGTCGACCAGCGCCTCCCCCACGCCGGAGAGTTGCGCCTCCTCCAGGACCAGCTGCGCGTAGGGCACCATCGCGAAGATCTGGCCCACCGCGAAGGCGAAGTCGACGTCCTTCTGCTGGGACGCATCCGGGGTGGCGGTGGTCAGCATCTCGGTCAGCACGTCGATCTGCTCGCGCAGCGCGGCGACGTTGGGCAGGTGGGCGTAGCGGTCGAACACCGGGCGCCAGTCGTGGAAGCGCACCTTGCCCAGCCCCCCGGTGGGTCCCTGGGCGAACAGGAACGAGTCGTCGGCCGCGTCGTCGCGGCGGCCGATGTGGGGCAGCTGCGCGTCCGGGTTGAACAGGTAGTTGGGCATGAACTTGCCGAGCAGCCCTACGTTGATGTGAACCGTGCCTTCCAGCCGGGGCAGCAGTCCGATCTCGCGGGACACCGTCTCGAAGAACATGTCCTTCTCCACGCCCTTGGCGGCGATGACGTCCCACAGGGCGGTCATGACGCGCTCACCGTCACTGGTGATCTTCGCCTTGGTCAGCGGGCTGTAGAGCAGGTAGCGCCGGTCCTCGGCGCCGGCGGAGCGCATGTAGTCGCCGGCTCGGGTGGCGACCAGCCTCATCGCGGCCAGCCGCAGATAGGCGTCGGTCAGCAGGCGCCGCACATGGCCGAAGTCGATGACCGCGGTCCCGTACAGGTAGCGGTTGGCGGCGTGCGTGACGGCCTCGTACATGGCGTGGGTGCACATGCCGACCGAGCCCCACCCGAGGTTGTACTTGCACACGTTGACCGTGTTCAGCGCGGCGTGGAACGCTTCGACGCCGTCATGCAGGATGTCGGCGGCGATGACGGGGTAGTCGTGCAGCGCGAAATTGGCGACGTAGTTCTGCGAGTTGACGACGTTCTTGATCAGCTCGAAACGGTCATGCTGGGAGTCGGCAACGAAGAACACGTACTCGTCGGTGCCCGCGATCCGGCCGAAGGTGGAGATCATCCGGGCCACGTTGGCGTTGCCGATGTAGTACTTCTGGCCGTTGGCAACCCAGCCGCCACCAGCGGCCGGCGTCAGGACCATGTCGGTGCGGTAGACGTCGGCGCCGTGGGACTGCTCGGACAGACCGAATGCGAAGACCTCACCGGCTTCCAGCTGATCGGCGGCTTTGCGTTTGGCCTCCTCGTTGGAGCTCATCCAGATCGGCCCCAGCCCCAGGGCCGTCACCTGGAAGGGGTACCAATAGCTCAGCCCGTAGAAACCCAGGATCTCGGCGAACTCGCTGAGCCGGTAGGTGTCCCAGCGGCAGTCGGCAGCCCCGTACACCGACGGCGTCATCAGGCTGGCGAAGATCCGCTCCTTGCCGATGAAGTCCAGGAAGTCGGAGTACCACAGGCGGTCGTGGTCGTCGGCCTTCAACCGCGCTTTTCCGCGGGACTCGAAGAACTCCACCGTCGCTCGCATGATCTGACCGGACCGGTCGTCCGGGTAGCGGCGGGTCAAATGGTTGGGATCGAGCAGAATCACGGTGACTCCCGACGGATGCGGACACGAACGAGCCCGAGCGTACGCGACCGAGGGCCGCTCGGTGGCGCCGATCGCGGGGTCAGGCCGCCCCGGGGGCGCCGTTCGCGCCGCTGCTGCCGATCAGCCCGCCATGGCCGCCGGCACCGCCGTCGCCGCCCGCGCCGCCCTGGTAACCGGCTCCGCCGTCCCCGCCGTCGCCGCCGTCGCCGATCAGCACTCCGCCGTTGCCGCCCGCGCCGCCGGCGTCGCCGGGCGCGCCCATGCCGCCCGCGCCGCCGTCGCCGATCAGCCCGGCCGACCCGCCGGGATACCCGACACCGCCGTCGAATCCGGCCACACCACCCGCGCCATCCCCGCCGTTGCCGAACAAGAATCCACCGTCGGTCATGTTGCCGAGAAACGCGAAACGACTGCCCAGCAGCGAGGAGTTGACCAGGCTCTCGGCGTTGGCCTCGACGCCGTTGCCGATCAGGTCGCGGCCCAACAAATATCCGAACGGTGTGTTGATCACACCGTCGACCGCCTCGCCGATCGGGTTGTTGATCCATCCCTGGGTGATCGCCTGCACCAGATCCACAAATAGCGTCTCGATCTGCGATCCCACACCGGCCAACGGATCCGGCAGTGCCGGCGCCGCCGCGGCGAGACCGTCGGCCACGTCACCGACGTCGGCTGCGGGAACGGCCGCCGAGCCGACCGCGTCAAACACCGGGTCGACCAGCAGATCCAGGATGTCGGCGCGCGCGGTCGGCGCCCACGGCGTCAGCGCCAGCGTCACAAAAACCGCGGCGGTGGCACCCAGACTCACCGCCCGAGCGTGAAGAGCCATCCGGGTTCCTCCGTCACGGTGCCTGACAGGTGAGCGTAATCGGTGCCGCGTACGCAAGGTGGGTCAGAACGGGTTGGTGTTGCATCGGAAGAAGTAAGGCAGGTCGTTCAGCGGTGCGGCGATGGCGACCTGCGACGGCCCGGTGTAGGAACCGGGGCTGTCCTGCCGCCTCCAGCAACCGGGGGGTATGTACACCGACCGCTGGGTGGCCCCGTTGGTGACGACCGGGGCGACAAGGACGTCGGGTCCCAGCAGCCATTCCTGGTCGGCCGCCCAGGCGCGCCCGTCGTCGGGTGCGACCAGCCACACCGGACGCGTGAGCGGAGTGCCACTGCTGTAGGCGTTGGCCCAGGTGGCGCCGATCAGCGGCGCGGCTCGCCGGCGGAGCTGCGCCAGCTGGGTGTAGGTGGTCAGGGCCCCGGCGCCGTAATACCAGGGCATCTGGGTACCGGCGAACTGATTGTTGTGGACCCGGAAGATCGGCGACAGCGCAGCCCATTCCGCCCACCGCAGGAACAGCTCTTTGTCGGTGGTACCGGTGAGCAGGTCTTCGTAGCCGCCGATGTCGGTGGTATAGCCGTAGGCCCCGGCCAGTCCGCGGTTGAGCATGTCCGAGGTCAGCGCCTGCAGGCCCGACCCCGGGGAATAGCCGGAGGTTTCGTCGCCGGGGAAGTTGCCGCCCTCGTAGCCAGTCGACCCGGTGTAACCCGAGCGGTTGTAGAACCAGATCTGCCGCCCCGGATGTGCTTGCTGGAAGGCGTCGACCGCCTCTCGGACCGCTTGCTGATAGAGCACCGGGTACTCGTTGTGCATGGTGGCCCCGGTCTGCCCGTTGGCGAAATGCATGTCGGGCAGGACCTGTTCGCCGAAGTCACTCATGAACCCGTCGGCCCCGGTGTTCAACGCCGCGGTCACGGTGCTTTCGAAATACGCTTTGCCGGCCGGGTTGGTGAAGTCGATCACCGCGGCTCTGCCGCCCAAGATCTTGGTGGGCGAGTCGAATATGTACGGCTGGCCCTTCGCGTTTGTCGCGACGAGCCCATGGGCCACGGCGTAGGTGAACTGTGCGGGGTCATTGGTTCCCAAGAGATCCGTGCTGACGTAGCCACGGATGTAGACCAGCACGTGAATGCCTTGCGCGTTGAACTGGCTGATCAGTTGGCTCAGCACGGCCGGATCCAGGATGTGCCAGGCCTCGATGCGGTAGCCGGTGATCGGCAACTTGTTGGCGACGATGACCGCCAAGTCGTTGCTGATGGTCGCCGCGTAGCTGGCGGCGTTCTGACCGCTGTTGATACGGCGGTCCAGCTGGGCGCCCAGCGCCCACGCCGGCGGGACGCGGTGGCGGCCGGTGACCGCGGTCAGCGTGCTGATCACCTGCCCGGGGTTACCCACCGCGACGTGGTAGTTCAGGTGGCTGGCGGCGGATTCGACCAGCCAGCCATCCGGGCGATCGGAGTCCAGGTGCCAGTCGGCGAGATCGGACTGGTTGAGCAGGAAGCCGTAGCCGGCCGTGGACACGAACTGCGGCTGCACGTAGTACTCGGCGTGCGGGCCGTTGGGAAACATGTACCGCCTGCCGCCGGACTGGAAGAACAGCAGCGAGGTCACCGGCTGCAGCGGACCGGTGCTGAAGTTCTCCTCCTGCACCCAGTTCGGGAACCGCGCGCCGTGCTGGTCCAGCCCGCTGTGCATGCCCCCGAACCCGGCGAAACGCTCACTGCGGGTGGACAAGAAGCTGTCCCCCATCGCGACGATCCCGGTGCTGCTGCTGGGGACCACCGCCACGTCCAGCAGGCCCGCATGTGTGGTGAGCGTCAACGCCAGCGTGCGACCCGACGGGTCGTCGGTGGACAGCGTCAGCGCCAGCCCATCGGGCACCTGACTCGACGAAATCACCCCGTTCGCCGCGTACTGCACCCCGCCGTTGGCCGCAAAGAAGAGGTTGCCCTCCCAGAACGTGGCGGGAAACGCGTTGGTGGACGTGCGGCCCACGGTGAAGGTGAACGGCGCATAGCGGTGCGGGAACGGCACGCCCGACGGGTTCACCCCCAGCGGCAGCGCCGGGACGTCCGTCGCCAACTGCGGCGCACCCGAGTAGGGCACTTGCGCCAGCACCGTCTGACCGGACGCGTTGAGCACCTGCATCGAAAACGGGGTCTGAGTGAACTGCACCGTGAACCCCGGACCGGTCAGGTTCACCTGCTGACTCGCCGGTATCGCCGCCGCGCGCGTCAGGCCGGCGGCCAATGTCACGGCGGCCAGGGTGGCGCTCACCGTGACAAGTGCCGTCCACCGCATTGGCCGCTCCGATGATCAACGTCGGGTAAACGTGCAATTTCCGGGAATATTCGCAGTCGATGATCACGCCGTAATCTCGACATGCGCACGGAATCGCTCCAAGAATGTGGCAGCAATGTAAAGCGTTATTGGCTTTGCCCCTTACCTTGGCGGCGCCGCAGTGCAGGACCCGTCGGCCGCGGGAGGGCGACATGTCGATCGAGCGTTCCGGGCGGTCGCACCGCGATCGCCGACCGGCGAACCCGCGGCACGTCCCCGGCCGACGAGCCCGCGGCGCACCGGAATCTGCGAGCCGCGACGCCGTCCGCCGATTTCGCCGACGGCAACGCCGTACCGCTCTAGCATCGGGTGCGTGTCACAGGTAAATACCGCGCGAGGACCGATCGAAACCGCCGACCTCGGCGTCACGTTGATGCACGAGCACGTGTTCATCATGACCACCGAGGTCACCCAGAACTATCCGGACGACTGGGGCGAGGAGGCCGCCCGCGAGGCCGACGCAATCAAGCGCCTCAACGAGCTGAAGGCCGCCGGGGTGGACACCATCGTCGACCTCACCGTGATCGGGCTGGGCCGCTACATCCCGCGGATCGCGCGGGTCGCGGCGGCCACCGGGCTGAACATCGTCGTCGCCACCGGCCTGTACACCTACAACGACGTGCCGTTCCGGTTCCACTACCAGGGACCGGGCACCATGCTGGACGGCCCGGAGATCATGACCGACATGTTCGTCCGCGACATCGAGCAGGGCATCGCCGACACCGGCGTCAAGGCCGCGATCCTCAAGTGCGCCACCGACGAGCCCGGTATCACGCCGGGTGTCGAGCGGGTGCTGCGCGCGGTCGCGCAGGCGCACAAGCGCACCGGGGTGCCCATCTCCACGCACACCCATGCCGGGCTGCGGCGCGGCCTCGAGCAACAGCGCATCTTCGCCGAGGAGGGCGTGGACCTGTCCCGGGTGGTGATCGGCCACTCCGGCGATTCCACCGACATCGGTTACCTGGAGGAACTCATCGCCGCGGGCTCCTACCTCGGGATGGACCGATTCGGCATCGACCTGATCCTGCCGTTCGAGGACCGGGTGAACACGGTGGCCCGGATGTGCGAACGCGGGCACGCCGACAAGATGGTGCTCTCGCACGACGCCAACTGCTACTTCGACGCGCTGCCCGAAGAGCTCATGCCGGTGGCCGCGCCCAACTGGCATTACCTGCACATCCACCACGACGTCATCCCCGCGCTGAAGCAGCGCGGCGTCACCGACGAGCAGCTGCGCACCATGCTGGTGGACAACCCGCGCCGCATCTTCGAACGCCGCGGCGGCTACGAGTGAGCCGGCCTGCGCCGGTACTGTCCATCGGCGCCCAGATCTCCGCGCTGGCCGAGCGCGCCCCCGACGAACCAGCCGTCACCTGCGACGGGCAGACGCTGACCCGAGCCGAACTCGACCTGTCCACCAACCGATTGGCGCGCGCCTACGCCGAGCGAGGCGTCGGCACAGGCGATTACGTGACGATCACGCTGCCCAATTCCGTGGAGTGGGTGCAGGCCGCGGTGGCGTGCTGGAAGCTGGGAGCGGTGCCGCAGCCGCTGTCGCCCCGACTGCCGGACACCGAATTCGAGAGCCTGCTCAAGCTGCGACGACGGGCGCTGCTGGTCGGCCGGGCGGATCCGAATGGTGAAATACCAAGTGTACCAGAAGGTTTCATCCCAGATCGGGGCGTGTCCGCTGCCCCGCTACCGGAAGCGGTCTCGCCGTCCTGGAAGGCGCTGGCATCCGGCGGCAGCACCGGCCGGCCCAAACTCATCGAAGCCGGCGGAGACAGCCGGATACCGCCCGAGGGCGGTTACGTCCTGGGCGCCCGGGGCGGCGACACCACGTTGGTTCCGGTGCCGCTAAGCCACAACACCGGATTCAGCACCGCGGTGATCGCGCTGCTGATGAGCCATCATCTGGTGCTGATGAGCCGGTTCGAGCCCCACGAGTTCCTTCGGCTGGTCACCGATCACCGGGTCACCTTCCTGACGACGGTGCCGACGATCATGCAGCGGCTGCTGCCGGTCTACCGCGCCAACCCCGACGCCTATGACCTGTCCTCTATCCGGCGGTTCTGGCACCTGGGGGCGCCGTGCCCGCCGGCGGTCAAGCGGGCGTGGATCGATCTACTCGGACCGCAGAAAGTGTGGGAACTGTACGGCGGCACCGAACTTCAAGCACTGACGTTCATCTCCGGTGACCAGTGGCTGACCCACCCCGGTTCGGTCGGCGTGGTGGTGGCCGGCGAGATGAAAGTGCTCGACGACGACGGCCGGCAGTGCCCGCCGGGCGTGGTCGGCGAGATATACCTGCGGCCGAGCCCGGGTACCCCGCCGACCTACCGCTACATCGGCCTCACCCCCACGACGCGCGACGGTTGGGACTCCCTGGGCGATCTGGGCTATTTCGACGACGACGGCTACCTGTATCTGTCGGATCGCCGCGTCGACATGTTCACCGCCGGTGGCCGCAACGTGTACCCGGCCGAGATCGAGAACGCGTTGTCAGAGCACCCGGATGTGTTGTCGTGTCTGGTGGTCGGGGTGCCGCACGAGGATCTCGGGCAGGTGCCGCATGCGTTGGTGCAGGCGGCGTCGACGCTGGACGAGCAGACGGTGCAGGCGTTCTTGCGGCAGCGCGTCGCCGCCTACAAGGTGCCGCGCAGCGTCGAATTCGTCGACACACCGCTGCGCGACGACGCCGGCAAGGCGCGCCGCTCGGCGGTGCGCGCCGAGGTTATCGCGCGACTACGTGCTGAGGCCCGGCAGTGATAACTCCGGGAGAACGCCGTCCCTTCGAGATTCCCAGCGCCGCAACGCTTCCCGGCAGGGTGATTCGACGAGGCCGTAGCTGACCGCGGCGATCGCGACGGTGAAGACCAGCGTCAGCACCAGCACTGCGGGCAGATGACCGTTGAACGCGAACACGCCGAGGACCGGGAACGCCATCGCCAGCGCCGCCAGGTGCCAGATGAAGATCCCGTAGGACCAACGGCCCAGCGTCACCATCAGGGCAGCGCCCAGCAGCCGGTGCCCGGTGCCGGACCGGTCCAACACCAACGGCGCCACCAACGCGAACGCCACCACCGCGCCCATCGCGGTCTTCACCGCGAACTGATCCGGGGTGCTCGGCGTCAGCCCGGCGGGGCCGGCCGGCGGCGAGGCGGCCACCAGGTAGGCCGCCACCGCGACGACGGCCATCGGGATCCGTCGCCGCGCAAGCCGATGCGGCAACCCGATCGGGCTGTGCACCCATTCCGCCAGCAGCATGCCGGCGGCGAACCAGGAGAAGAACGCCGGCGGCCAGTTCAACGGGTTGAGCCCGGCCGGCGCGTGGATCGGCAGCCAGCCCCACAGCCAGCTGGCCGCGCCGAGACCGGCGATCGCCGGGATCCGGGCGCGGACCGGCAGCCGGGCCGCCAGCAGGGCCAGCAACGGCAACGCAAGATAGAAGGTGACCTCCACCGACAGGCTCCACATCTGGGTCAACCCGGCGGTCAGCGTCAACGGCACATAGACCTGGGTCAGCGACAGGTTCGCCAGCCACACCACGAGGCTGGCGTGCCGGGCGTCGGGCAGCAGGCTCAGGATCACCACCACGGCCGCCACGTAGGCCGGCACGATGCGAACCACCCGTGACCTCAGGTAGTGGCCGGTCGACGGGCCGGGCCGCGGGCCGCGCGCGGCGGCGGCGTGTCCGCGCCACAACAGGAATCCCGACAACGCGAAGAACACCGCGACGGCCAGGTCGAACCGGCCGAACAACCGGCCGTCGGCGCCGCCGGAGTGACCGGTCTGAAACGCCACGTGGGTGACGACGACGCCGATGGCCGCGCAGGCCCGCAGGCCCTCGACCGCGGGCAGGAAGCTGCGGGTCCCTCCCACCTGCGCAGGCTGCGTCATGTCCGACAGTCTGCACCCGGGGGCGACCCGGCAACGTCGGCACCACCGGTGTGCGCGCCGCACCCGGTCCTGATCCAGGCCGCAGCGGTCAATGCTGCTGTTAGGGTCAGACGGGCTTTGGTCGCCGCGGTCGGGGCGGTCCCGGACCGGAAGGAGGTCACGGCAACGTGAACCGAGCTGTCATGTTGCGGATGGCCGCGTGCGGAATCATGGGACTCGGCGCCGCCCTGCTCATCGCCGCGTTGCTGTTGTGGACGTACACCACCAGCAGGATCACCAAGATTCCGCTGGACCTCGACACCACCCTGATCAGCGACGGCAGCGGGAACGCACTCGACCCCGCGTCGCTGTCCACTCAACATCTCGTCGTCGACAACGATGTGCCGCTGATTTCCCAGCAGCAGATCAGCGTCGAGTCGCCGACCAACGCCGAGGTGGTGACGCTGCAGGTCGGCAGCTCGGTCCGGCGCGCCGACCAACAGAAGGACACCGGCCTGCTGCTCGCGCTCGTCGACACCGTGACCCTCAACCGGAAAACCGCGATGGCGGTCTCCGACGACACCCATCCCGGCGGCGCCGTCCAGAAGCCACGCACCGTCAACGACGAGAACCCGGCCACCAACGTCGCGGTGCCGCACGACGGACTCGCCTACCGGTTCCCGTTCCACACCGAAAAGCGGACCTACCCGTATTTCGACCCGATCGCGCAGAAGGCCTTCGACGCCAATTACACCGGGGAAGAGGACGTCAACGGCCTGACCACCTACCGCTTCGCCCAGAACGTCGGCTACAGCGATGACGGCAAGCTGGCCGATCCGGTGAAATACCCGTCGCTGTACGCCAACGACGAGGACGGCAAGGTCACCGCGACGGCTGCGGGGTGGGGTGTGGAAGGCGAACCCGACGAGAAGATCACGATGACCCGCTACTACGCGGCTCAACGCACCTTCTGGGTGGATCCGGTGTCGGGCACCATCGTCAAGCAGGACGAGCATGCCAACCACTACTTCGCGCGGGATCCGCTGAAACCGGAAGTAGCGGTTGCCGACTACCAGGTCGCATCCACCGAGGAGACCATCGAGGCTCAGGTCAACGCCGCCCGCAACGAGCGTGACCGGCTGGCGTTGTGGTCCCGCGTGCTGCCCATCACCTTCGCCGCGACCGGTATGGTCGCGTTCATCAGCGGGATTCTGCTGGGTGCGTTCGGCCTGCGCACCGAGGCCGCGCTGCTCGACCCCGGCCTGGACACTGCCGGCCACGGTTTCTTCGTTCGCGGCGCATCGCCGCGCGAGCCGCTGCCCGGCGCCGAAGCCGAGACCGAGAAGCTGCCCGCATCGCCCCGTGACCGACGCCCCGAGCCCGGCGCGGGTCCGTCGGACGCGGGCCCGCCACGTCAGTCCTGACCGGGCGGTGTCGCGCAGGGACTGGCTCATGCCGGCGTACGCGCTGGCGCTGGCGCTGGCGGTGGCGGCGCCGCTGCTGGGCCCGGGGTATCTGCTGCTGCGCGACGCGGTGTCGACGCCGCGGTCCTTTCTGTCCGACACCGCTCTCGGCCTGACCTCGGCACCCCGCGCCACGCCGCAGGATTTCGCGGTGGCGCTGGCCTCGCACGTCGTGGACGGCGGTGTCGTGGTGAAGGTGCTGCTGGTCGTCGGTCTGTGGCTGGCGGGCTGGGGCGCGGCGCGACTGGTCGCCCTGGTGCTGCCGCGATCCCGGCGCAGCGGCCAGGTCGTGGCAACCACCCTGGCGATCTGGAATCCTTATGTCGCTGAACGGCTGCTGCAGGGGCATTGGAGTCTGCTGGTCGGCTACGGCTGCCTGCCCTGGGTTGCCGCGGCCGTGCTGGGGTTGCGGTCGGGAACGGGCCGGATGCGGTTTTTCGGGCTGGCGTTGTGGATCGCGGCGGCCGGATTGACGCCGACCGGGTTGCTGCTGGCCGCGACGGTGGGCCTGGTCTGCGTTGGGGCACCCGGAGCGGGCGTACGGCGCGGGTGGTGCGCCGCGGGTGTGGTGGTTTGCGCGGTCGCGGGGGCGCTGCCGTGGCTGACGGCCTGGGCGCTGGGCTGCTCTTCTTCATTAGGGCAGGCCGGTGCGGTCGGCGCGTTCGCCGCGCGTGCCGAACCGGGCCTGGGCACGCTGGGCAGCCTGGCCGGCCTCGGCGGAATCTGGAACGGACAGGCGGCACCCCCTTCGCGGACAACGCTTTTCGCGGTGCTGTCGACGGCGGTGTTGCTCGGCGTGGTGGCTCTCGGGCTGCCCGCAGCGGTGCGACGTCCGGCAGCGGTGCCGCTGCTCGTGCTGGCTGCGGTGTCGGTGCTGGTGCCCGCGGCGGCGGCCACCGGGCCGGGGCTGGACGCGCTGCGCACAGTGGTCGAGGCCGTGCCCGGGCTGGGCGTCGTGCGCGACGGGCAGAAGTGGGTGGCGCTGGCGATGCCCGGCTACGCGGTGGCCGGTGCGGGCGCGGTGCTGACGTTGCGGCGGTGGCTGCGGCCCGCGGCGACCGCGGCGGTCTGCTGCGCCGCACTGATCCTGGCCCTGCCCGATCCGGCCTGGGGGGTGTGGGGCAGGGTCGAGCCGGCGCACTACCCCGCCGGGTGGACCGCGGTGGCGGCGATGATCAACGAGAATCCCGGGTCGGTCGCGGTGCTGCCCGCCGGCACGATGCGGCGGTTCGGTTGGTCGGGTCCGGCTCCGGTGGTCGACCCTCTCCCGCGGTGGTTGCGCGCCGACGTGCTGACCACCGGTGACCTGACCGTTTCCGGGGTGACGATTCCCGGTGAGGGTACCCGGGCCCGGGCGGTGCAAGGGTTGCTGCTGGCAGGTGCCGAACCTGTCGCGCTGGCCCACGCAGGCGTGACGTGGCTGGTTGTCGAATCCGGCACCCCCGGCGATATCGGTTCCGCCGCAAAGACATTGACTCCGCTACCTGCGGTCTACCGGGACGGCGGGTTGACACTGTACCGAATCGGCGGCCACACCAACGGCGCCCCGGCCGACCGGCGGTTGGCGGTACTGGTCGCGCACCTGGTGTGGTTGGCGCTGCTGACCGGCGGGGCCCTCGGGACTTCGGTCAGCGCCTGGCGCCACCATGTGCGTGGCGGCCCGTGCCACGACGCCGAGAACTGAGCGCCACAGCGAGCCGACCGGTGTCATGCAGCGCAACCGCGGATCAGGTGGCGCAGAAGACGACTCCGCCCGCGTCTTGCCGGCGAGCCGCGGCCGGGTCGCGGCCGGCTCGCCGCGGCACGTCCCCGTTTTGATACCCTACAGGGTATCGTTGACCATGCGGACACGATCGCACGACCACGCATTCACGGCCACTTCCGCGTGCAGGCCGCCTCATCTGCCCGGCAATGCGCCTGCCGCTCCGGCCGACGCCCGAATACGACGAAGCGCGAATACGACGAAGGAGCAGCTACGTGGCCGACATCGATCTCGGTCCCGAACCGGTGAGCCCGCTTCCCCGGGTGCACGCAGCGGGCGCGTTCGCACGGCCCTACGAGGCAATCCGCACCCACGTTCATGCGCGGCGGCGGGAAATCGCCCCGGGCGTGATCACTGGCATTTTGTCCGCCGACGAATGTGACAGGCCGCTGCCGAACCCAAGCGATGACGTGGCCCTGCTCAACCCAGCGTTCACTGCCGCGAAACGTGCCGGATTCGTTGTCCCGCAACGGCCTTACCAGGGGCCACCCGTCAGCGCTGGGTGGGGACGCTGATGTGCCACGCAGTCAGGTGCCCCACCTGCGGGAAGACGACGTGGTCCGGATGCGGCGCGCACGTCGAGCAAGTCCGCGCGACCATACCGGAATCACAGTGGTGCGGCGGACACCCCAGCCCGCCCAGGCGGCCCTGGTGGCGGCGTTCGTGACCCCTCGCGGACACTACGGCGGCGGGCCGGTTCAGCTGTTGTGAGCCGCAGGCGCACGCGGTGCCGACATCCCGGCGCCGGCGTCGCGGCCGATGGGGGCTTCGACGCGCGGGCGCTTCACCATGTGCGGGCAGTGCAACTCTAAGGCGGGGCGCTCGGCGCAAACGAAGGGCGCGGACCGGTCGACCGGGATTAACCGGTGATCAAGTCGCCGATGCCGCTGCGGTGTTGGCGGCGGCATCGGCGAATTCGCAAAACGCCTCGTAGGCGCGCGCGCCGTAGATGGTGGCCGGTCCGCCATGCATGAATATGGCCACGCCGATGGCTTCGGCCGCTTCCTCCTTGGAAGCTCCGGCGCGGGCGGCCCCGCGGGTGTGCGAGGCGATGCAGCCGTCGCACCCGGCCACCACGCCGATTGCCACGGCGATGAGCTCTTTGACTTTCGTGTCCAACGCGCCCGGCGTCAGCGCGGCGGAACTCATTTCGGCGAATCCCCGGTAGACGTCGGGGATCATCTGGCGCAGCGCGCGATGCTGCGGATTGAGGTCGTTGAGTACGTCGTGGTAGTGGTTGCGTTCGCTCATACCTCAAGACAATACCAATACCCGTATGGGTATTCCAGTGATGTGTGCCGCGGTCGCCGACAGGTGCCCGGCAGCCCGCTCGCGGGTCAGGCGTGCCCGCTGAAGATGATCCGCAGCATCTTGAGGTTGATCCGGGCGAAACGCCAGAACTGGACGACGAGGTTCTGGCGCATCCGCAGCGTGGTGCGGGTCGGCAGCGGAGCGTCAGCGATGCTTGCGGCGGTTCGGATGTCGGCCTCCGAGTAGATGCCCTCGTCGTCCATGGGTGCGCCTTTCTTTCCGGGATTCATTCCGGGATCAACCACCACAACGGCTTCGCCTTGGCCTTGTAGATGAACATGTGGTGCAGCAGAGCCTTGATCCAGTGGCCGGCCAGGCCCAGTTCGCCGAACGTTCCGGCGATGTCGCGGCCCGTCTGCGGGTACTTCACCCAGTCGGGGACAACCGGGTACATCGTCATCGATGCGGCCGAGCCTGCCCGGAAACCACCACCGGCGGACGCGACGCACGCGGCCCCCATGGTCGCCATGGAGGCGCGGTGGGCGGCGGCTTCGGGGTTCTTGATGCGGTCGCGGATGGTCTCGGCGACGGTCTTGGCCATGACACCCGACGGCATGCCAGTACGCGGGGGACTTGGGCTGATGACCGTCCCGTTGGCACTCTTGCGCGGCCTGGAGATCGGGTGCGGCGGCGCGAACGCGATACCCGGCGCGAAGATGTTCGGGTAGGCGACGGATTCGTAGGTGTGCGGCCAGTCCTCGGCAGACCATTGTTCGTAGGGCTTGCCCGAGTAGTCGGCGTCGACTTTGAGAAAGCCTGAAGGCGCGAAGAGCACCGAGGTGATGTCGTTGCCGCCTTTGTCGTAGGCGGTGAGATCGGCGCCCCTAAACGGCGGCAGCAGCATCGCGAAGTCGAAGTCCAAGACGTGATCGTTACCGTCCAGCTGCTCGTAGCGCAGCTTGCCTGCCGTCACCTCCTGCACGTGGGCCTGCGTGATGGCCTTGACGCCGCGCTCGCGGAACAGCGACTCGGTCCACATCCGGCTGGACTGCAGGAAGCCTTTGTCGACGAAGCGCATGCCGTCGACGCCGAAGTCGCCGAGTTCGTACTCGTTGGTGAGATAGAAGATTTCAGCGAGGTCGCGAACCCCGGCCGCGCGCAGCACCTGCTCGACGTTGAAGGTGTACTCGAACGCCGCGCCCTCGCAGGTGGCGGTCCCGTGCCCGACGCCGACGACCAGACGCTGCTTTTGGCCGGCCTTCAGCTTGGCGATGACCTGATCGAGCGCCTTGGCCGTCTCGGCAGCGTGGGCGGCGGTGCACACCGACCACGAGTGGCCGCCGTCGGGCCCGAGGCCGGGCGTGGCCGCGAAGTTCAGCTGCGGGCCGGTGGCGTTGATGAGGTAGTCATAGGCCAGGGTGCCGCTCTGGCCGCGATGCTCCTCGTCGGTGTAGGTCAAGTCCACCGACGGCGACGACTGCTCGCCGGTGCCCTCAGGACGAATCGCGGTAGCCCGCGCCTGGTGGAATACGATGCCCTTGCGCTGGTAGATCGGCTTGAGGGGAATCAGAACTTTCGTCGGCTCCATCCGGCCCACGCCGACCCAAATGTTCGACGGTATCCAGTTCCAGTCGGCATTCGGCGAGACGACGACGATTTCATGCTTGTGCGGCAGCCATCGGCGCAGGTGCAGCGCGGCGGTGTGTCCGGCGATCCCGGCGCCGAGAATAACGACTCGTGCCATTGCCCCTCCTCGTTGAGACGACTGGTTGTCGGGTGATGGCGGCGTACGCAATCCTATACCCACGCGGGTATATCGAACCACACGGAGAGCGCGGTGCGGTTTTCCATCCGCGTCCTCGCCCAGCAGGGCGACAGGCCAGCCGACGCGGTCCGACAGGGCGACGCAGGTAGTCGGCCGGGCGGGCCCCAGGCGTTGCGGCCGTCAGAACCGGCGCCGGCGCTCAAGTTCGGGCATCCTCCGGTATCGTGGTGATACCGGTAGGGGTATCGCGTGACAGATATGCTTGGCTGCGGCATACCCCTGGGGGTAACATGAGGTAGCCGGACAAGCTAGGAGGGCTTCAGTGATCGGTGACAACGACAGCATGGCCGCGGTGCTCAACCGGTTGCGGCGCGCCCAGGGCCAACTCGCCGGAGTGATCGCGATGATCGAACAGGGCCGCGACTGCAAGGACGTCGTGACCCAACTCGCGGCGGTGTCCCGCGCCCTTGACCGGGCCGGGTTCAAGATCGTCGCATCCGGTCTGCGGGACTGCATCAGCGGCAGCGGCGCGAACGGAGCAACACCGCTGACGGAGCCCGAACTCGAAAAGTTGTTCCTGGCTCTGGCGTAAGCGCACGGGTGCGGACAAGTCCCGTCGTCAAGACCCGTGACACCAACGACGTATGACATCAATGACATCAAGGAGGCTTCACCATGGCACTGGGACTGACCACGACACTGCACACCTCGTTCGCCGACGCCGTCGAGCAGACCACGCATGCTCTGGCCGATCAGGGCTTCGGCGTACTGACCAGGATCGACGTCAAAGCCACGCTGAAACAAAAACTCGGGGAGGACATGGAGGACTACCTGATCCTCGGCGCCTGCAACCCGGCCCTGGCGCACCGCGCCCTTGACGTGGACCGCCAGATCGGCCAGTTGCTGCCGTGCAACGTCGTGGTCCGGTCCGACCCGGCCGCCCCGGGCGAGAAGATCCTGGTCGAGGCGATGGACCCGCAGATCATGGTCCGGGTTATCGACGAGCCTGGTCTGCGCGACGTCGCCGACCAGGCCGCCGCCAAGCTGCAAGCCGCCATCAGCGCACTGGAGCAGACGGCGGTGGCGCGGTAGCGCCGGACCACCCGGCGATCGGTGGAGCTACACCACACCGCTGACGCGGTCACCGGCCCGCACCGCCTCCAGCACGACGCGCATCGCCTCGGCGCTTTGCCGCCAGGAGAATTCGGCGCTGCGCGCGGCGGCCTTCGCGCCGAGTTGGTCACGCAGCACCGGATCCGCCAGCAGCTGCCGGAGCCGGTCCACCAGCTCGGCGTGATCGTCGACGAGGACGCCGGTGACGCCGTCGATGACCGAGTCGGTCAAACCGCCGGCGGATCGGTAGCCGACGGTGGGGACCCCGTGCTGGGCGGCCTCGACGACCGCCAGACCCCACCCCTCCTTGCGCGACGGCAGCACATGCACCCAAGACTGTTGCAGCACATGGTGTTTGGCCACGTCGTCGATGTGGCCGTGGAACGTCACCGCGTCACCGACGCCGAGCCGGGCTGCATGCGCGACCAGCCGCTGCTGCCACCACCCGCCACCGACGATATCGAGATGCAGCTCGGGCAGCCGCGGCCGCAGCATCGCGACCGCGTCGAGCGCGTCCTCGATGTGTTTGTGCGGCACCAGCCGCGACAACACCACCACTCGTGGCGTGGCCGCTCGTGGACCGCACAGTGACGTCGTCGGCGCCTCGTCGAGACCGTTGCGCACCACGGCGATTCGTTCGTGATCCACGCCGAGAGCCACCAGGTCGCGCGCGGACGGCAGCGACACCGTCACATACTGGTTGCGCCGGTGCACGCGCGGGGACAGCCGCGACTCGACAAGCCAGCCGAGCCCGCCAATCACCCGACCGGCCACCGGCCACTGCTCGCGGTGACAATGATGCACCAGCACCGCCACCCGCCGGCCGTAGAGCAGCCGGGCCAGAAAAGGCAAGCCGTTCTGGGTGTCGACCACCACGTCCGGACGCACCCGCCGCAGCGGCCCCAGCCCCAGCCGGGCCGCCGCCATCGCCAGCAACGCCCAGACATACACCGTGTACCGTCCGCCGGCACGGCTGATCCGCACCCCGTCGAGCATCTCGCGGCGCGGCGCGCCGGGATAGCGCGCGGTGCGCAGCGTCACGGCGATGCCCTCGGCGGCCAGCCGCGCGCCGATACGCTGCAGATACGTTTCGCTGCCGCCACCCTGCGGGTGCCCGGTGTCGCGCCAGCACAGCAGCAGCACCGCGCCGAGAGCGCCGGACCGCTGGCCCGTGGGCTCACTATGCGCGGCGAACATCGCCGCTCAGCCTAACGTGGGCGCCATGGCCGCCACCGACGTCTTCGCCCGGCGGGCCACTCTCGGCCGCTCGCTGCGGCTGCTGTCGGCGGTCCGCCACGAGCAGACCGACCCGGCCCGGTTCTATCGCATGCTGGCCGCCGACACCGCGGCGATGGTCGGCGACCTGTGGCGCAGCACCGGTGGCGGCGCGCCGGCGGGCCGCACCCTGCTCGACGTCGGCGGCGGTCCCGGATATTTCGCGAGCGCGTTCGCCGATGCCGGCATCCGCTACATCGGGGTCGAGCCGGACCCGGACGAGATGCACGCGGCGGGGCCGGCACCCGCCGGCACGGCGAGCGCGTTCGTGCGGGCGTCGGGGATGGCGTTGCCGTTCGCCGACGACTGTGTCGACATCTGCCTGTCCTCGAATGTCGCCGAGCACGTGCCGCGGCCGTGGCAGCTAGGCGGCGAGATGCTGCGGGTGACGCGGCCCGGCGGGCTGGCGGTGCTGTCCTACACCGTGTGGCTGGGGCCGTTCGGTGGCCACGAGATGGGCCTGAGCCACTATCTGGGCGGGGAGCGGGCCGCCGCCCGCTACGCCCGCAAACACGGCCACCCGGCGAAGAACGACTACGGGTCGTCGCTCTTCGCCGTCTCGGCGGCCGACGGGCTGAACTGGGCCGCGAGCACCGGCGCGCTGGTCGCCGCGTTCCCCCGCTACCACCCGCGATGGGCGTGGCGGGTGACGTCGGTGCCGCTGCTGCGGGAGTTTTTGGTGAGCAATCTGGTCTTGGTGCTGCGTGCTTGACCGGAGGACGAAGCCACTTGACTGGAACCTGTTCTCGTTTCGCGCAGCGCTGGGTAGGGTGACGTCCATGATCACCAGTCAGACCACCGAATACGACACGCTGTTCATCGGCGGCACGTGGACCCGGCCGTCGACCTCCGACGTCATCGAGGTGCACTGCCCGGCCACCGGCGAGTACGTCGGCAAGGTGCCGATGGCGGCGCCCGCCGACGTCGACGCCGCGGTCGCCGCGGCCCGTGCGGCATTCGACGACGGCCCGTGGCCGTCGACCCCGCCGAAGGAGCGCGCGGCCGTCATCGCCAACGCGGCCAAGTTACTGGAGGAGCGCAAGGAGCTGTTCGTCAAGCTGCTCGCCGACGAGACCGGTCAGCCGCCGCTGACCATCGAAACGATGCACTGGATGGGGTCGATGGGGGCGTTGAACTTCTTCGCCGGCCCCGCCGTCGACCAGGTCAGGTGGCGGGAGATCCGCACCGGTTCCTACGGGCAGACCATCGTCCACCGTGAGCCGGTCGGCGTGGTCGGCGCGATCGTGGCGTGGAACGTGCCGCTGTTCCTGGCGGTCAACAAGCTGGGCCCGGCGCTGCTGGCCGGTTGTACGGTGGTGCTCAAGCCGGCCGCCGAAACGCCGCTCACCGCAAACGCTTTGGCCGAGGTGTTCGCCGAGGCGGGCCTGCCCGAGGGTGTGCTGTCGGTGGTGCCCGGCGGCGTCGAGACCGGACAGGCGCTCACGTCCAACCCGGACATCGACATGTTCACCTTCACCGGCAGCTCAGCCGTCGGCAAGGAGGTCGGGCGGCGCGCCGCCGAGATGCTCAAGCCGTGCACCCTGGAACTCGGCGGCAAGTCGGCGGCCATCGTCCTCGAGGATGTCGACCTGGCCGCCGCGGTCCCGATGATGGTGTTCTCCGGGATCATGAACACCGGTCAGGCCTGCGTGGGCCAGACCCGCATCCTGGCGCCCCGCTCCAGGTACGACGAAATCGTCGACGCGGTCAGCACTTTCGTGCAGGCGCTGCCGGTGGGGCTGCCGTCAGACCCGGCCGCCCAGGTCGGGCCGCTGATCAGTGAGAAGCAACGCACCCGCGTCGAGGGCTACATCGGAAAGGGCGTCGAGGAGGGGGCGCGGCTGGTGTGCGGCGGCGGCCGCCCCGAGGGTCTGGAGGACGGATTCTTCGTCCAGCCCACCGTTTTCGCCGACGTGGACAACACGATGACGATCGCCCGCGAGGAGATCTTCGGGCCGGTGCTGAGCATCATTGCCTACGACACCGAGGAGGACGCGATCACGATCGCCAACGATTCGGTGTACGGCCTGGCCGGCAGCGTGTGGACCACCAACGTGCCCCGCGGCATCGAGATCTCGGAGAAGATCCGCGCCGGAACGTATGCGATCAACTGGTACGCGTTTGATCCGTGCTGCCCGTTCGGCGGCTACAAGAACTCCGGCATCGGCCGCGAGAACGGGCCGGAGGGTGTCGAGCACTTCACCCAGCAGAAGAGCGTGCTGATGCCGATGGGCTACACCGTCGAGAGTTAGCGTCCCTCGGCTCGAGCGTGAGGCTAACTTCACATTCGAGATCGGAGGTGAAGCCAGCTTCACGTTGGCGGCCTAG
>NZ_JAVKSH010000066.1:0-2301 GCF_039583805.1 Mycobacterium sp.
CGCCGTCATCGCCTGGCTGATAGGTTCCCCCTGGCATCGTCTTGTGCAAGCTAGGACCACTGAGGGTAAAGCTGCCGCTGCAGAAGTCACCGGTGGCCGCGCCGAGTCTGCACTCCCGCTGGTGCCATTCCAGGTCGGGGCCGATGCCGTTGATCGCGAAGCCGGCGAACTCGTGGATCGGGACGACCTTGGCCGGGTCGGATTTGGTCACCGAATAGTCCAGGTGAGCATCGTTCGCGGTAGCCACCGCGGTACCCACAGGGCCGCGGTCTTCGGAGCCCTCGGCAACGACCTGGGCGCCGGGTCCGCCGCAGTGCGCGGCGGTGAAACCCACCAGCTCCCCGGTCTTGTCGTGGCCGATGGTGGTCAAGGTGCAGTAGCTGCCGCAAATGACGATGCCAGCCCGCCGCCGAACAACAGCTTGTCATCGGCGGCCGCGGTGGGAGCATTGATCGTTGCGGCCAATATCGCCAGCGTGACGGCCACCGCCCAGCCACGACCGATGCGCATGAGGGCCATTTTCCATTCGCCTCGCGTGAACATGCTGCTCGGGCAACTCACCTCGCCTGGGCTGTTGGGCATCGCCGGCGCCGCCCGACGAAACGCGTGCCGGCAAGGACTCCGCACTCCTCGATCGGAGACAGAAAACAAGACGTCGCAGTTCTCCAAATTCGAGATATCGGCCGCTGTTTTCTGTCGGTCAGGCTCCAGCCAGTTAGGCTCCAGCGCACGCACACACTCAAGGCCGTGCTGCGAGACTCGCATCGACAACGCTGGTGAGAGCCGTTCCATGCATCAATCGGCCCGGCTCGAAGGCACGTTCCCTACTCGTCCCGGCAACCATCGCCAGTGAACTCGACATTCACCGCACCACCATCACCCGCTATCTGGCGCTGCTGCAAACCGTATTCCTCATCAAGACGGTCCCTGCCTGGTCCGGCGGCGGGACCCACCGAGCACGATCGGCACACCCAAACTCGCCTTCGTGGACACCGGCCTGCTATGCCACCTCCTCGGCCAAGGACCCGCCCGACTTGCCGACCCGGGCGGCGCCGCCGGCCCCGTCCTCGAGAACTTCGTACTCATGGAACTGGCGCGCCAGCTCACCTGGAACGACGAACGCGCCACCCTCTGGCACTACCGCACCAAAGACAAAGTCGACGTCGACGCCGTCCTCGAATCCGCCGACGGACGAATCATCGGCATCGAAGTCAAAGCCGGCGCGACGCTTCACAAACACGACTTCGCCGGACTCCGCCACCTCCAAGACCGACTCGGCGACCGATTCGTCGCTGGATTTGTCCTGTATGCGGGACAACACTCCTTGCCCTTCGGCGACCGCCTGCGCGCGCTGCCCATCGACACCCTCTGGCGAGCCGCACCACAGCGGCCGACGGCACCCGAAGTGCCCGCCGCGCGGCGAAGAACATCCGCGCGGGTGCGGTGACGCGGCGCCGACGACGCTTGCCGACCGGTAGCGGCCCGCGGACTGTCGCCGACGGGCGCCGTCGCCTCGTCGAGGCTGGTGACAGTGTGTCCGCTCAGACCGCCCCGCCACAGCCACCGGGGGGAGCAGGTGGTGGGACGGGGCTGCCGTTGTCGACGACACAGGTGAGGGTGAGCACCGACCCCGCGAACGGGGCATTGCCGCGTACCTGGTGCCAGTACGACCCGTCGGGATAACGGTCGCCGTCGCAGAATCCGAATCCGTTGAACCCACCGACCCCGCCTCCGGGACACCAACCCTCCGCGGTGTTGGGAACGTGCGGGTCGAAAGTGGGCGGCAAGGACGGCCCGGGCGGCACCGCGGGCGCGGGGTCTGCGTGAGCCACCCCGGCACCCATCACCGCGACACAGGCCAAGGCCGCAAATATCACACCATTCATAGTTGCCTTCTTTCGATTCGAGGCGGGAAATATCCACTACTCGCGTCGCGTGGTGGCCCGTCGACACGCTGTCCACGCCGCTGGATCGCCTCCGAGTGGCGGCGACCGGAGTCGACGGGTGCTCGAGCGTGGCGGTCAACGCCGGATTGTGCCGATTGCCGGCGAGTGGCTGTTGTCGGCGCCGCTCGCCCCGCATCAAGGCCGGCGGCACGGCCGGCGCCGAGCCGAGTGGGGCCGTCGCTTCCCCGGCCATCAGGGCGTCGCCGTGGATCGCCCAGTGGCACAGGGTGTGTCGTCACCGCAGGTTGCCGTTCACCGATCCCGCAACTTCAGATCCCACAACTTCAGTAGTACGCTGCAACAGTTGTAGACAACAATAGTAGCTGCCTGCCAGGCTGCTGCAATATGCCTGCCA
>NZ_JAVKSH010000066.1:2401-12126 GCF_039583805.1 Mycobacterium sp.
TGCCTGCCAGGCTGCTGCAATATGCCTGCCACGCTGGTGCACTACGACCGTCACGACCACGCCGGAACAGCGGACAGGCAAGTCAATGGACACACCCGGCCCGACAGCAGCAGACGAGTCGGTGGATGCGTTCACGGACGCGCTGCTGGCCGCGTCACGACTGCTGATGGCCATCTCGACCGAATCCATCGCCCGGGTGGACGAGACGATCACCATTCCGCAATTCCGGACCCTGGTGATTTTGTCCAACCGGGGTCCGCTCAACCTCGGCACGCTCGCCGGTCTGCTGCATGTGCAACCATCGACCACCGGTCGGATGATCGACCGACTCGTCACCGCCGGGCTGATCGACCGCAGACCGCACCCGACCTCACGGCGCGAGCTGCTGGCGGCGCTCACCCCGCGCGGGCGAAAAGTCGTCCGCCAGGTCATCGCACACCGGCGCGCCGAGATCGCCCGAGTCGTGGAGAACATGCCGGCGCCGGAGCGCCACGGGCTGGTGCGCGCCCTGATGGCGTTCACCACCGCCGGCGACGAGCCCACCTACCTCGACGTCCAATCGTAGGGTTCGGGTCGGTGCGGGAATGTCACGCCGCCACGACGGGCCGCTGCGATAGCCTCGCATGCACAGACATTCGGCCGTGCCCGCGTCGCAGCGATGCACCACACCACGACATGGGGACTTCAATGCCACCGCTGCCCGGCTCGCCGCGCTCGGCCGCCACCGACCTGCTCACCCGCGAGGACCAGGGCTACCACCACGACCTCAAGCCCCGGCAGCTGCAGATGATCGCCATCGGCGGCGCCATCGGAACCGGCCTGTTCCTCGGCGCGGGCGGGCGACTGGCGTCGGCCGGGCCGGGGCTGTTCGTGGTGTACGGCATCTGCGGCGGCTTCGTGTTCCTGATCCTGCGAGCGCTGGGCGAACTGGTGCTGCACCGCCCGTCGTCGGGCTCGTTCGTGTCGTATGCCCGGGAGTTCTTCGGCGAGAAAGCGGCCTTCGTCGCGGGCTGGATGTACTTCCTGAACTGGGCGATGACGGGAATCGTCGACAGCACCGCGATCGCGAAATACTTCCACTACTGGGTGCCGCTGCAGGTGATCCCCCAGTGGACGCTGGCGCTCGTAGCGCTGCTGGTCGTCGTGCTGGTGAACATGATCTCGGTGAAGCTCTTCGGCGAGCTGGAGTTCTGGGCCGCTCTGGTCAAGGTGGTGGCGCTGGTCATTTTCCTGGTGGTCGGCACCATCTTCGTGGCCGGCCGCCACCAGATCGACGGTCAGCACATCGGCCTGAGCCTGTGGACCGACCACGGCGGGTTCCTGCCCACCGGCCTGCTGCCCCTGGTGCTGGTCACCTCGGGTGTGGTGTTCTCTTATGCGGCAGTCGAATTGATCGGCACCGCCGCGGGCGAAACCGCGGAGCCGGAGAAGATCATGCCGCGCGCGATCAACTCGGTAGTGGCCCGCATCGCCATCTTCTACGTCGGGTCGGTCGCCCTGCTGGCGCTGCTGCTGCCCTACACCGCCTACCGCGCCCACGAAAGCCCCTTCGTGACGTTCTTTGCCAAGATCGGCTTCGGCGGCGCGGGTAGCCTGATGAACGTGGTGGTGCTGACCGCGGCGTTCTCGAGCCTGAACGCCGGGTTGTATTCCACCGGACGTATCCTGCGGTCGATGGCGATCAACGGCAGCGGCCCGAAGTTCACCGCCCGGATGTCGGCGAACGGGGTGCCCTACGGGGGCATTCTGCTGACCAGCATGATCGGCCTCTTCGGTGTCGTGCTCAACGCGGTCAAGCCGGGCCAGGCGTTCGAAATCGTGCTCAACATCGCGGCATTGGGCGTGATGGCGGCCTGGGCTGCGATCGTGGCGTGCCAGCTGCGCTTCCACCGCCGCACCGTTGCCGGGACCATGCAACGCCCGCGGTTCCGGATGCCGCTGTCACCCTACAGCGGGTATCTCACCTTGACGTTCCTCGCAGGAGTGCTGGTGTTGATGATGTGCGATACGCAGCGCGGTCCCTGGATCATCGCGACGCTGGTTCTCGGTGTCCCGGCGCTGACCGGCGGCTGGTTCCTGGTCCGCGACCGGGTGAGCGCTGCCGCGCAGTCCGAGGCAACGGGGTGAGCCGATGACACGCAACCGATACGCTGCCCAGCCGCCGCTGTACGGCATGGCCCTGATCTTCCTCGGTATCGCGATCGTGGCGGTCACCGCGTACCTGCTGGCCGGCTGGTGGTCGGCCGTCGGCTATCTGATCGCCGCAATCACGGCGATCTCCGGCTTCGTGCTGGCGTTTCGCGACTTCTCGTGACCGTGGAACCTGCTCGACGCCCGTCCGTCTCCCGAAAGTGCAACTGGCGACGCGTTTCTCGAGTGGAAGCGTCGCCAGTTGCACTTTCGCGGGAACTGCCGGGTCACAGCAGCTCGGCGAGTCACCACAGTCACTCGCGTCACTTCGCCGTAGGCTGAGCCGCGATATGTCCAGGCTCACGCGCACATTGGCCGTCGGCGGATGCCTGCTGCTCGCGGGCGCCGTGGTGATCGCCGGATGCAGCTCCACCGTCGAGGGCAGGCCGGTGGCGGCCCCGGGCGCCGGGGCGGCCGAACCGTCCGTCCCGACGGCCCGGCCGCCGGTCTCACCACCGGCGCGGAAGCCGGCGCCGCCACCGGGAGGCCCGACCGCACCCGGCGGGCCCATCTCGCTGCCGCCCGACGACAACGGCTACGTCTACATCGCGACCAAATCCGGTGCGACCCGCTGCCAGATCAACGCCGAGAGCGTCGGCTGCGAGGCGCAGTTCACCGACTCCCCGATGCAGGACGGCCAGCGGGCCAACGGCGTCAGCGTCACCGCCGGCGGCGAGGTCCGGTGGGTGCTGGGCAACCTCGGCGACATTCCGGTGGTGACCATCGACTACGGCAGCTACGAAGCGCAGGGCTGGACGATCGCGGCCGGCGAGAGCGGCACCCGCTTCACCAACGACCGCACCGGCCACGGCATATTCGTCAGCATCGAACACGTCGAGACGTTCTGAACAATCAGCGCCGCCTACGCTGTCGCTCGTGGACTTTCGGGTGTTCGTTGAGCCGCAGCAGGGTGCCAGTTATTCCGATCAGCTCGCGGTTGCCCAGACCGCCGAATCGCTGGGATTCTCCGGATTCTTCCGGTCCGACCATTACGTGGCGATGAGCGGGGACGGGCTGCCCGGGCCCACCGATTCCTGGGTGACCCTGGGCGGCATCGCCCGCGAGACGCGGTCGATCCGGCTGGGCACGCTGGTCGCCTCGGCCACCTTCCGCCATCCCGGGCCGCTGGCGGTGTCGGTCGCGCAGGTCGACCAGATGAGCGGCGGGCGGGTCGAACTCGGCCTCGGCACCGGCTGGTTCGAACGGGAACACCGCGCCTACGGAATTCCGTTTCCGTCGCTGGCCGAGCGATTCGCCCGGCTGACCGAGCAGCTGGAGATCGTCACCGGGCTGTGGAAGACGCCCGCCGGTGAAACCTTCGACTACGCCGGAGCCAACTACGCGCTCAACGACTCCCCGGCACTGCCCAAACCGGTGCAGCGGCCCCACCCGCCGATCATTGTCGGCGGGCTGGGCGCCACCCGCACACCGATGCTGGCCGCGACGTTCGCCGACGAGTTCAACGTGCCGTTCGCCTCGCTGGAGGGTATCGGCACCCAATTCGATCGGGTCCGGGCCGCGGTAGCGGCCAACGGCCGCTCGGCGCAGTCGATGGTGTTCTCGGCGGCGTTCGTGCTGTGCACCGGCCGCGACGACGCCGAGCTCACCCGGCGGGCCGCGGCCATCGGGCGTGACCTCGACGAGATGCGGACGAGCTCGCCGCTGGTCGGCACACCCGACGAGATCGTCGACCACCTCGGGCCGTTCGCCGGGATCGGCGTGCAGCGGGTCTACCTGCAACTGCTCGACTTGTCCGATCTGCGCCACCTCGAGCTGTTCGCCGGCGAGGTGATCCCGCGGCTCTGAGTCGCCGCCCGGGCGTGGCGGAGCTGCCGAAACTGCCGCCGCCGTCGGTGATCACCCTGCCGCCGGTCCTCGGACGGCGGCCGGTGTTCGCGCGGTGCGCGGGCGCCACTACGATCTTTCACCGTGGAGGGCCACCGTCCACAGGTTGACGACTCCGACGACGACTCCGACGGCGTGGCCGACGGCGAAGCCTCGCCGTGGTACCTCAGACCGTGGGCGCTGGCCGGGTGGGGCCTGCTGGTCGCGGCTTTGGTCGCGGTCATCGTCTACGGCCTGGTGGTGCTGGCCACGACCGGCGACGGTGGCGCTCCCCCGACCGTGACCACCCCGGCGCCCACGCACTCGACGACAGCGCCCACGACGCCAGCTCCCACTACGACGCCAGCTCCCACTACGACGACGTCTACCGCGACGACGACGTCTACCGCGACGACCTCGGTCACGGTGAACACCATGGCGCCCCCGCCGGCCACGGCACCGCCTGGACCAGCCGAAACGACCGACCAACCGCTGCCCAAACAGCACTGGTGGGAGGACTACCTGCCCAACATCCACGTCCCCGGGCTCCACCCGTGACGGCCGGGCAGCCGCCACGCACGGTTAGGGGAACCTGCGTCGCCAAGCACCCCCTGAAGATGTCACTATGAGCAGGTCTGAGCAGGACAATGCAGTTAAGTTACCGATCAGTAACAGCGCGCTGGTTACCGTCGGGTAACAACGATTGGGGAGAGGCCTCGTGGAGACGCAGACGCTGATCAGACTCGTTGTGGGCCTTGGCATGACGGCGGTGGTGCTGCTGTTCGCCGCCCTCCGGGTCAGCTGGCTGGCCCGGCTCGTCCTGTCCGGCCAGCCGGCCACTGGGCGCACCGACGAGGTCGGCACCCGCGTCGAGACCCAGATCACCGAGGTCGCCGGTCAGCGGCGGCTGCTGAAGTGGACGATCCCCGGCCTCGCCCACTTCTTCACCATGTGGGCGTTTTTCGTGCTGCTCACCGTCTACATCGAGGCCTACGGCGGATTGTTCTCGCCCACATTCCACCTGCCGATCGTCGGGCGCTGGGGCGGGCTGGGCTTCCTGCAGGACTTCTTCATCGTCGCGGTGACCGTCGGCATCGCCACCTTCGCCGTCATCCGTGTCGTCCGCAACCCTGGTGAGCACGGCCGCGCGTCACGGTTCTACGGCTCGCACAACGGCGGCGCCTGGCTGATCCTGATCATGATCTTCAACGTCGTCTGGACGTACGTGCTGTTCCGGGGCTCAGCGGTCAACACCGGCAACCTGCCCTACGGCAAGGAGGCGTTCCTCTCGCAGCTGTTCGGCCGGATCCTGGCGCCGCTCGGGACGCACGGCAACGAAATCCTGGAGACGGTCGCGCTGCTGCTGCACATCGGTGTGATGCTGGCGTTCCTGCTGATCGTGCTGCACTCCAAACACCTGCACATCTTCCTGGCTCCGCTCAACGTCTCGTTCAAGCGGCTGCCCGACGCGCTGGGCCCGCTGCTGCCCGTCGAGTCCGACGGCAAGCCGGTCGACTTCGAGAACCCGCCCGACGACGCCGTGTTCGGCCGCGGCACGATCGAGGACTTCACCTGGAAGGGCATGCTCGACTTCGCCACCTGCACCGAGTGCGGCCGCTGCCAGTCGCAGTGCCCGGCCTGGAACACCGGCAAGCCGCTGTCGCCCAAGCTGCTGATCATGGACCTGCGCGATCACTGGATGGCCAAAGCGCCCTACATCCTCGGCGAGCGGGAGCGCCCCGCCGACGGTTTCGACCCCGCGGCCGCGCACGACGACGGCCACCACGTCCCGGAGTCCGGGTTCGGCCGGGTGGCGGGCTCCGGTCCCGAGCAGGCCACCCGACCGCTGGTCGGCACCCAAGAGCAGGGCGGTGTCATCGACCCCGACGTGCTGTGGTCGTGTGTGAGCTGCGGCGCCTGCGTCGAGCAGTGCCCGGTGGACATCGAACATGTCGACCACATTGTTGATATGCGCCGCTACCAGGTGATGATGGAGTCGGAGTTCCCAGCCGAGCTGTCGGGGCTGTTCAAGAACCTGGAGAACAAGGGCAACCCGTGGGGACAGAACGCCGCGGATCGCACCAACTGGATCGACGAGGTCGACTTCGACGTCCCGGTCTTCGGCGAGGACGTCGACAGCTTCGACGGCTACGAGTACCTGTTCTGGGTGGGCTGCGCGGGCGCCTACGACGACAAGGCGAAGAAGACCACCAAGGCCGTCGCCGAGCTGCTCGCCATCGCCGGGGTGCGCTACCTGGTGCTGGGCGCCGGCGAGACCTGCAACGGCGACTCCGCCCGCCGCTCCGGCAACGAGTTCCTTTTCCAGCAACTGGCCCAGCAGGCGGTCGAGACGCTGGACGGGGTGTTCGCGGGCGTGGAGACCGTCGACCGCAAGATCGTGGTCACCTGCCCGCACTGCTTCAACACGCTGGGCCGCGAATACCGGCAGCTGGGCGCCAACTACACGGTGCTGCACCACACCCAGCTGCTCAACCGGCTGGTGCGCGACAAGAAGCTGGTGCCGGTGACACCGGTCGACCGCGGCGGCCCGGCGATCACCTACCACGACCCCTGCTACCTGGGCCGCCACAACAAGGTCTACGAGGCGCCGCGTGAGCTGATCGGGGCCACCGGAGCGACACTGACCGAGATGCCCCGGCACGCCGAGCGCAGCTTCTGCTGCGGCGCCGGCGGCGCGCGGATGTGGATGGAAGAGCACATCGGCAAACGGATCAACCACGAGCGCGTCGACGAGGCGCTGGCCACCAGCGCCACCACCGTCGCCACCGCATGCCCGTTCTGCCGGGTGATGGTCACCGACGGTGTCGACGACCGCTCCGAAGCCGCCGGCCGGGAGGGTGTCGACGTCCGCGACGTGGCCAACGTGCTGCTGGACTCGATCGACCGCGGCACCGTGACGCTGCCGCCGAAGGGCGCCGCCGCCGCGCACGCAGCCCCGGCCGCTCCCCCGCCGGCCGCCACCGCGGCGCCGGCCGCCGCGCCGCCTACAGCGCCCGCCGCCCCTGCCGCCGCCCCCGCCCCGGAGAAGGCCGCCAAAGCCGTCACCGGCCTGGGCATCGCGGGCTCAGCCAAACGGCCCGGCGCCAAGAAGGCCGCCGCGCCGACCCCATCCGCCGGCCAGCCGCAGGCGCCCGCCACCGCGCCCGCCGCGCCGGCCGCGGGCGCCCAGGCCGCACCCACGCAGCCGTCGGCACCGGCGGAGCCCGAACCCGCATCAGCGGCCGCGGAAAACGACGGGGAGCGCACGGCCGCAGCTCCGGCAGCAGCGCCGCCGGACGCGCCCGGCGCGCCTGTTAAGGGCCTGGGCATCGCCCGCGGTGCCCGCCCGCCGGGCAAACGCTGAGTCGTATTTCGCTGGACAGCCATGGCACCATAGTTGACGTGACCACTCACCAGCTGCCGTGGCACGCCACCGGTCACCAGCAGCGCCAGCGCACGTTCGCGCAGTCGTCGAAGCTGCAGGACGTGCTCTACGAGATCCGCGGGCCGGTGCATGACCACGCCGCGCGGCTGGAGGCCGAGGGTCACCGCATCCTCAAGCTCAACATCGGCAACCCGGCCCCATTCGGGTTCGAGGCCCCCGACGTCATCATGCGCGACATGATCCAGGCGCTGCCGTACGCGCAGGGTTATTCGGACTCGCAGGGCATCCTGTCCGCGCGGCGCGCGGTGGTCACCCGTTACGAACTCGTCGACGGCTTCCCGCGGTTCGACGTCGACGACGTGTATCTGGGCAACGGCGTCTCCGAGCTGATCACGTTGACGCTACAGGCGCTGCTGGACAACGGCGACCAGGTGCTCATTCCCGCGCCCGACTACCCGCTGTGGACGGCGTCGACCTCGCTGGCCGGCGGCACCCCGGTGCATTACCTGTGCGACGAAACCCAGAGCTGGCAGCCCGACATCGCCGATCTGGAGTCGAAGATCACCGACCGCACCAAGGCGCTGGTGGTGATCAACCCGAACAACCCGACCGGCGCGGTCTACAGCCGCGACGTCCTGTCGCAGATCGCCGATCTGGCGCGCAAGCATCAGCTCCTGCTGTTGGCCGACGAGATCTACGACAAGATCCTCTACGACGACGCCACACACACCAGCATGGCCGCGGTGGCGCCAGACCTGTTGTGCCTGACGTTCAACGGGCTGTCCAAGGCCTACCGGGTCGCCGGATACCGGGCCGGCTGGCTGGCGATCACCGGGCCCAAGGACCACGCCGGCAGTTTCATCGAAGGCATCCACCTGCTGGCCAACATGCGGTTGTGTCCGAATGTGCCTGCCCAGCATGCTATTCAGGTTGCGTTGGGCGGCCACCAAAGCATTGAGGACCTGGTGCTGCCGGGCGGCCGGCTGCTCGAACAGCGCGACGTCGCCTGGTCGAAGCTCAACGAGATCCCCGGCGTGTCATGCGTCAAACCGGCCGGTGCGCTGTACACGTTCCCGCGGCTGGATCCCGAGGTGTACGACATCGACGACGACGAGCAACTGGTGCTCGATCTGCTGCTTCAGGAGAAGATCCTTGTCACCCAGGGCACCGGATTCAACTGGCCCGCACCGGATCACCTGCGCATCGTGACACTGCCGTGGTCACGTGACCTGTCGGCCGCGATAGAGCGGCTGGGCAACTTCCTGACCGGCTACCGCCAGTAGCCCGTCGGTTGCCGGTATGCTGTCAACCTTGCTCCAGTAACTCCAGCAGGTAGTCTCCGTACCCGGATTTGAGCAGGGTGCGGGCACGACCGGCCAGCTGCTCGTCGTCGATGAAACCCTTGCGCCAGGCCACTTCCTCGGGGATGCCGACCTTGAGCCCCTGGCGGCGCTCCAGCGTGCGGACGTAGTCGCTGGCGTCCAGCAGCGAGTCGAACGTCCCGGTGTCGAGCCAGGCCGTGCCGCGGGCGAGCACCTCGACGGCCAGTCGCCCCTGGTTCAGGTATTCCCGGTTGATCTCGGTGATCTCGTATTCGCCGCGCTCCGACTTCCGCAAGCCGCGGGCGATGTCGATCACGTCGTTGTCATAGAAGTACAGGCCCGGCACCGCGTAGTGCGACTTCGGGGTGGCCGGCTTCTCCTCCAAGGACAGCGCGGTGCCGTCGGCGCCGAACTCGACGACGCCGTATGCCGACGGGTCGGACACCCAGTAGGCGAAAATCGCTCCGCCGTCCACCGATTGGAATCTGTTCAGTTTGGTGCCCAGGCCCGGACCATGGAAGATGTTGTCGCCCAACGCCAATGCCACCGAGTCGGTGCCGATGTGACTCGCGCCGATGACGAACGCCTGCGCCAGGCCGTCAGGCTGGTACTGCACCGCGTAGCTGATATCGATGCCGAATTGCGTTCCGTCGCCGAGGAGCCGGTGGAAGGCGGGCGCGTCGTGGGCGGTGGTGATCACCTGGATGTCCCGGATGCCGGCCATCATCAGGGTCGACAGCGGGTAGTAGACCATCGGCTTGTCGTACACCGGCAGCAGCTGCTTGCTGGTGCCCATGGTGATCGGATGCAATCGCGTACCTGAACCTCCGGCCAGGATGATCCCGCGCATGTGCTGCTCCTCAGTCGACGAGATCGGCCTCGGTGAGATCCGTCGCGGCCAGCGCGGCCGCCACGTCGCGGTGACAGAATACAGACGTCACGTGATCGTGCACCACCCGGAATGCCGTCGCGACAGGGGTATTGGAGCCAGGGGTATTGGAGCC
>NZ_JAVKSH010000066.1:12226-15240 GCF_039583805.1 Mycobacterium sp.
AATACAGACGTCACGTGATCGTGCACCACCCGGAATGCCGTCGCGACAGGGGTATTGGAGCCAGGGGTATTGGAGCCAGGGGTATTGGAGCCCGGGGTATTGGAGCCCGGGGTATTGGCGCCGGGGGTATTGGCGCCGGGGGTATTGGCGCCCGGGGTATCAGCGCCCGGGGTATCAGCGCCCGGGTCGTCGCCGCCGAGCTGTTCGACGACGAGCTGTTCGACGACAACGACACCGTCGTGGACGTAGATCCTGCCGACCTCCGCGGCCCGCGGCCGGGCCGTGGCCCACGTCCGCAGTGCGTCGTGGCCCTGTGCGGCGCCGTGGGCATCGCCGACTTCGATGTCATCACTGGACAGGGCCACCAACGTCTCGATGTCGGACGTGTTCAGGGCGTCCTGCCACGCCAACACGGTGGCGATCTCCGATGTGGTCATGCTCAGCAAGGTACCGCCTGCGGCGCGTCAGTACGGCGTGCGGTCCAGCCACTTCTGCCACACGGCGGGCTCGCCGAACACGGCGACGTCGGTGTCGGCGAGCCGAACTCGCCGCAGGATGCCCAGCAGCAGGTCGGTGGCCGGGCCGCGCAGCGCCACCGAGCCCTTGCCGTGGTCGTGTGACCAGCTCAGCCGGCCGGCGCCGGCCCGGACGGTCCACTCGCCGGAAGTCCCCAGCCCCGGATCGGTGGCGTGCAGGTGGATGGTGTCCCCGTCGGCCAGCGGCAGCGGTGTCCCGTCGGCCCCGGCTTGCGTGACGATCCGCTCCAGCCACTCGGTGATCCCGTCGGCCGCCAGCTCGGGGGTCAGCGTGTAGTCGACCCCGACGGCCCGCGCCGCGTCGGCCCGGTGCACCGTGGCCTCGTGCAGCCGGCGCCGCACCCACCAGGACGCCGGCCGCGGGCCGAGGAAGGTCCACACCGGCGTGTCCGCACCCACCTGCGCGACGGCGTCGACGACGCGCTGCGCAGCGCCGTGCAACCACGAGATGGCGTCGTCGGGGTCCGGTGGCGGCTTGCCGTCCTGCACGGCGCGCGGGTCCAGGACGTGGTCCATCCGGTCGGCGACGATCTGCGCCGCCCACCGGTGCCCGCGGCCGACGTGGCGGAAAAGCTGCTGCAGGTCCCAGTCCGGGCAGGCGGGAACCGGCGTCGACGGGTCGGCGCCGCGGATCACCTCACCGAAGGCGCGGTTCTGTTCCAGCAGTGCTGCCGCGTAGTCCATCGGCCGTCACGCTACGCGCCGGCCCAGGCAGTGCACCCGCCAGCCGGCCTGCTGCCAGCGCCGGACGTCGAGGCAGTTGCGGCCGTCGACGACGACGCGGGCCCGCACCCGGTCGGCGAGCCGGCCGGGATCGAGGTCGACGAACTCCTGCCACTCGGTGAGCACCAACACGGCGTCGGCGCGGTCGCAGGCCTCCGCCAGCGAGACCGCGTAGTTGAGCGTGGGGAACACCCGCTGTGCGTTCTCCAGCGCCTTGGGGTCGTAGACGTTGACCGCGGCGCCGTTGAGCTGCAGCTGGCCCGCGACGTTGAGTGCCGGCGAGTCGCGCACGTCGTCGGATTCGGGCTTGAACGCCGCACCCAAGACGGCGACGTTGGCGCCCAGCAGCGAGCCGCCGCACGCCGCGGTGGTCAGCTCGACCATCCGGGTGCGGCGGCGCATGTTGATGTTGTCGACTTCGCGCAGGAAGGTCAGCGCCTGGGCGGCCCCCAGCTCGCCGGCGCGCGCCATGAACGCGCGGATGTCCTTGGGCAGACACCCACCGCCGAACCCCAAGCCGGCGTTGAGGCATCGGCGTCCGATCCGCGGGTCGTGGCCGAGTGCGTCGGCCAACACGGTGACGTCGGCGCCGGCGGCCTCGCACACCTCGGAGATCGCATTGATGAACGAGATCTTGGTCGCCAGAAAGGCGTTCGCGGAAACCTTGACCAACTCCGCGGTCTGCAGGTCGGTCACCAGGAACGGCGCGCCGGCGTCCAGCAGCGGTGCGTACAGTTCCCGGACGGCCTCCTCGGCTCGGGTCGAACCATGTTGTAGGCCAACGACGATACGGTCCGGCTGCAGGGTGTCGTGCACCGCGAAACCCTCGCGCAGGAACTCAGGGTTCCAGGCCACCTCCACGTCGACGCCGGGCGGCGCGATGGCGCGGGCCCGATGGCCGAGCTCGGCCGCGGTGCCCACGGGCACAGTCGATTTACCGACGATGATCGACGCTCGGGTCAGCCGCGGCACCAGAACGTCGATCACGGCGTGGACGTGGCGCAGGTCGGCGCCGTACTCGCCCTTCTTCTGCGGGGTCCCGACGCCCAGGAAATGCACGTCGGCGAAGTCGGCCGCCGCGTCGTAGTCGGTGGTGAACCGCAGCCGGCCCGCGGCGAGGTTCTCGCGCAACATCTTCCGCAGGCCCGGCTCGTAGAACGGGATGTCCCCGCCGGCCAGCTTGGCGACCTTCCCGGGATCGATGTCGACCCCGACGACGTCGTGTCCCAGCTGTGCCATTCCGGCGGCGTGGGTGGCACCCAGATAGCCCGTGCCGAAGACGGTGCACCTCATACCTCCGTGTGTAGGTTGCGGCTGTGAGCGCCGTGCATCGCGACATCAAGCGGCAGGCGAACGTCCGGTGACAGTTTGCTGCCGGCGTCACAGCCCCGGAATCCCGGGAATCCCCGGGATTCCGGGGCCGATGCCGGGGATGGGGAGCCGGATACCCGGTCCTCGTCCCCACCCGGGGCCGCCGCCCCACGGTTGCAGGGGCGGCCCCGCCGGCCGCGGCGCGAGTAGCTGCGGGACGATCGGCGGAATCGCAGGCGCCGGCGGTGCGGGCAGCGCCGGGGCTGGCAGGGGCACGGGGGCGGGCAGGGGCACGCGCGCGGGTGCGGCCACGGGAGCGGGAGCCGCCACGGGGGCGGGTGCGGGCGCCTGCACCGGGGCGGGGGCGGCGGGCGCCTGCACCGGGGCGGGGGCGGCGGGAACCGGCGCCGGTTTCGGGGCCGGCGCAGGTGGCGCGGGCACCTG
>NZ_JAVKSH010000066.1:15340-21174 GCF_039583805.1 Mycobacterium sp.
GCGGGCGCCTGCACCGGGGCGGGGGCGGCGGGAACCGGCGCCGGTTTCGGGGCCGGCGCAGGTGGCGCGGGCACCTGGGCTTTCGGTGGCGGCGCCGGCTTCGAGGCAACCACGTTGCTGCTGAGGCTGGGCCGCTGATCGGCATGCGGGCGGATGCCGAACGCCAGCGCAAGCACCAGCGCCACCACCCCGACGACGAAGACCGTCAACACCGCCATCGCGGTGAAGAACGGTGTGCGGCCCGGCGCATCGACCGTCTCCGGGGCGAAATCCGGGAACATGCCGCTGGCGAGGTCCTCGCCGGCGTCGGCACCGGCCACGGTGTAGCCGTCGTCGTCCTCGTCAGGAACCGCGCTGTAGGCGAGGGCCTCCCGGCCGTCGACAGAGACATCCGGCACGGCCAGATAACCCGGCGCGACCGCGTACGGGTCTACCAGACCGGTACCGGGATCCTGCGCGTACGCCAGGGCCTGGGTTGACGACGCGAACAGCGGGGCATGCGCGCTGGCCAGCGCGGCACCGCGAGCCAGCGCGAGCTCCGGCTCCTCGGGCGCACTCAGCGGCAGCGTTGTCGCCGCATCCAGCGCCGGCTTGATCAGCGGGATGTCGACCCCGGAACCCACCACGAACACACCGTCCGGCCGGGTGGGCAGGCCCGCGGCGCTGGACACCAACCCGGCCAGCGTGGCGACCGCCGCGTCGTCGTCGTCGGGAAGAATCTCGCGACGGACGTCGGAGACAGCGCCGTCGGCCGAGTCGACGACGGCCAACGTCGCGGTGTCGGGTTCGATGAACAGCAGAGCGGTGCGACTGTAGCCGGTTGCGCTGCCCACCGTTTGCGCCAGCGCCGCCGCGGCCAGAAACGCCGAGATCAGCATGACATTCTCCAGCTTGCGGGCCGCCAATGCGTCGCGCAGCGCTGCGGCCTGCGCCTGGTCGCTCCACGTCACCCCGGTGGAAACCAGCTGGTAGCCGGCCTCGGCGGCGCCTTCCCGGGTACCGAGGATCGCGGCGACCACCTGGTCGGGTGCGGTCAGCGCCGCCGGGCCGTCACCGTCGGAAAGCTCGCCGGGAAGATCGTCGGAAAGGCCGGCGGAGAGATCAAAGCTCCCCTCGTCGACGGTGACACCGTCGGCGTTTTCGCCCTCGAGCAACACCATGCGTACCGACCTGGGTGCCATCGAGACCCCGAGCACGGTATCCACGACACCTCCACAGCAGTCACCCAGCAGCTCACGGGACGGCGCGGGGCAACGATGCCCTCGCCTCACCACCCGTTCATCGCCGCGGCGGCGCACAGCGTTATCGCCGCGCTATCCCGACAGCTCCGCGCTATCCCGACTTGATGAAGTTCTGGTACGAGCGCGAGGGTGTGGGCCCCCGCTGGCCCTGGTATTTCGACCCTACCCTGGTGCTGCCGTAGGGGTGCTCGGCCGCGCTGGTCAGCCGCAGGATGCAGAGCTGGCCGATTTTCATGCCCGGCCACAGCGTGATCGGCAGGTTGGCGACGTTGGAGAGCTCCAGCGTGATGTGTCCGCTGAAGCCGGGGTCGATGAATCCCGCGGTCGAGTGGGTCAACAGGCCCAGCCGCCCGAGCGACGACTTGCCTTCCAACCGTCCGGCCAGGTCGTCGGGCAAGGTGCACACCTCCAGCGTCGAGCCCAGCACGAACTCGCCCGGGTGCAGCACGAACGGCTCGCCGTCGAGGGGCTGCACCAGGCTGGTCAGCTCGTCCTGCTGCCGGGACGGGTCGATGTGGGTGTAGCGGGTGTTGTTGAACACCCGGAACATGCTGTCCAGGCGGACGTCGACGCTGGACGGCTGCACCAGGGCATCGTCGAACGGGTCGATGCCCAGCCGGCCGGCGGCGATTTCGGCCCGCAGGTCACGATCGGAGAGCAGCACCCGACGAGCCTATCCCCGGGGCTCCCGGTGACGGTGAGCGACGCCGCGCCGAATGTTAACCTTCGGACGCAGCAGCGCCGATGTAGTTCAATGGCAGAACATCAGCTTCCCAAGCTGAATACGCGGGTTCGATTCCCGTCATCGGCTCCACGGTTGGCTAGCCCGATAGCGCTGTTCTAACCCGCGGGCCGGGGCCATGCCGACGGCTCGCCTCAGCGGGGCACCGGGAGCCCTCGCGGCGGTGCGTCGTAGGCACTTTGGTACGTAAGTGTGGGCCCCGCCCTGTCACACCGGCCACATGCATCCCAGGCCCGGGAGACACGCTCTGTGCGCGCCTCGAAGACGTGTGACACGTACGGTTGATCGTCGTGCGAAAGGCGGTCGGGAAGCTCAGTGTCCCGCGGCGAACAGCACGTCGGGGTTGAGGATGCCCGCCGGGTCGAAGCTCTGCTTGATGCGGCGCATGAGGTCCACCTTGACTGGGTCTTCGAGCTCGAGGAAGTACGGTGTCTTAGCGCGGCCGAGGCCGTGTTCGCCGGAGATCGCGCCACCCAGTTCCATTGCGAGCGCGAAGATGTCGGTCATCAACTTCTTCCGCACGTCCGGCTCTTTGCAGAAAATCGCCAGGTGCACATTGCCGTCCCCGGCGTGCCCGCAGCCGGCCGCGGCGGCGCCGGCGCCCGCCGCCAGACCGCGCGCGCCGGCAAGGAATTTCGGCATCGCGCCGCGCGGCACGACGGTGTCGATGATGTCGTCGGCCCCGATCGCCTTGGCCGTCCAGAACGCCTTCTCGCGGGCCTCGACCAGCTTGCGCGCCGAGCCCCCTTCGAGCACGTAGGCGTCGAAGGCACCGAGCTCGGCGAGCAACTCGCCGGCCCGTTGGACGTCCTCGTCGAGCCGGTTCGCCGTTCGGTTCTCCAGCGCCACGACGACATACGCCTCACAAGCCTCGCGGACCTGGTCGGGGATCCCCAGATCCAGGTTCTGGGTGTGGACGAGCGCTGCCATGGTCACGGAGTCGACGTACTCGAGGATGTAGGGGCCAAGCCCACTGGCCAAGATCGCCGGCACCGCCGCCGTCACCTGCTCGAAGTCGGCGAATGGGGCCAGCACGGTGGCGTTGTGGTCGAGCCGCGGGTGCAGCTTGACGATCACCTCGGTGACCAGCGCCAGGGTGCCTTCGGAGCCGACGATCAACTGGGTCAGGTCGTAGCCGGTGGACACCTTGGCGATCCTGCCGCCCGTGCGGATGATCTCGCCGGTCGGCAGCACCGCCTGCAACCCGAGCACGTTGTGGCGGGCGATCCCGTACTTGACCGCGCGCATCCCGCCGGCGTTCGTGCCGACGTTGCCGCCGACGCTGGAGGACAGCTCGCCGGGGTGGACCATGTAGCGCAGCCCAGAATCGGCTGTCGCGGACTCTAATTCAGTCAGCGTCACCCCCGGCTGCACGACGGCGACCTGGTTGGTGGTGTCGACCTCGAGGACCTTGTTCATCCGCTCGAAGGAAATCAGCAGCCCGTCGGCCCGGGGAATCGCCGCGCCCGACAGGCCGGTGCCCGACCCGCGGGCCGTCACGGGAACCCTGGTGTCCGTGGCGGTCTTGACCAGCTGGGCGACCTCGTCGGCGCTCGCAGGCTTGGCGAGGTAGGCCGGCTTCTGCGGGGGCGTGGTCAGCTCCTCGTCGTGGGAGTAGTCGTCGGGGATCGCGTCGCCAGCGAGCAGGTTGTGGGCCCCGACGATCTCCGCGAACCGCGCCGTCATGTCGCTCATGAACGCACACTCTAGAACTCAGCGCTTGCAGGGCCGCAGCGTCCGTCCGCTCACCAGGGCCGAGAGCCGGACGGGCATGAGTCGTCCGCCGGTGGCCATCACCCGGTAGCGCCGACCGGGCACGACCACGGCGCGGCCCAGTCCGAACGCAACGTGGCGGTTGGGTGCGCGGTCCAGGATGATCTCGTTGGGCCGGTCGAACTCTTTCTCGTCGCGGTTGGCCGAGAGCCAGCTGATGACGACGCGGTCGTTTTGCCGCAGGTGTTGGCCGTCGAGGTCGATGTCGCGGGTCACGGTCGGGTGGGGCCAGTTCAAGCCGGCACGACCACAGCGCGTCACCCGCACCGGTAGGGCCACATCAGGCGATACAGTTGTCCCGACCATCCACCCCGCCCACTGCGTGACACACCGTCAACTCGCTGATACTGACCCATGCACCTAGGCGCGGCGAGATCTGGACCTTGGACACCGCCACCGAGACCCGGGTGCTGGTCATCTCCTCGACGGTCTACAACGAGATACTCACGGAGCCGACGATCGTCGCGATTCCGATCCTCACCAGCGATCCTGATACCGGATTCGGTGTGGGTCTGGCCGAAGGCCACTGGGCTGCAACAGGACTCATCACCAGCTTGTGGAAATCGCGACTACGAGAATGTGAGCGCAACATCGGCACACAACTACTCACTGACATCAACACCATGCTGTTCCGGATCCTCGCGACACCGGAGCGATAGCAGACGTTTCCACCACGGCTTCGTCCTGCGAATGCGGATGCCGGATTCTCGCCGTAGTGAAATCGTGACAGAGGCTTGATCGAATTGCTCACGCGCGCCGGCACTTCCACTCGTCAAGGCGCCCTACGATCACAATGACACGGTTGTGATTACGAAGGAATAGAAGCCATGCGTGCGGTTGTTCGGTGTGTTCTCGCGGTGATCGGTATCGCCGCGACTGCGACGGGGCCCGCCGGTGTGAGCCTGGCGGCGAACCAGCCGTCTGCGTCGGCCATCGCGTCGGTGCTGCCGACGCGCGGCGAGGTGGTGGGGGTGGCCCACCCCGTGGTGGTGACGTTCACTGCGCCCGTCGCCAACCGGCACGCGACCGAGCGTGCCCTTGCAGTCACGTCGGCACCCGCGATGACCGGCACGTTCGAATGGCTCGACAACGACGTGGTGCAGTGGGTCCCCAACCGATTTTGGCCGGCGCACAGCACGGTAGCGCTGTCGGTGGGCGGAGTGTCTACCGACTTCACGACGGGTCCCGCCGTCGTCGGTGTCGCCAGTATCTCGGACCACACGTTCACTGTGAGCGTCGACGGAGTCGAGGCCGGACCGCCGCCGCGACTCCCAGCGCCGCATCACCGGCCGCACTGGGGTGAAGAGGGGGTGATGCCGGCCTCGATGGGTAGGCCGGAGTTCCCGACGCCGGTCGGCACCTACCACGTCATGTCCAAGGAACGCTCGGTAATCATGGATTCGAGCAGCGTCGGCATCCCCATCAACGATCCCGAGGGGTACCGGATCCCAGTGGATTACGCCGTACGCATCACCGGCCGGGGCCTCTTCGTCCATTCAGCTCCGTGGGCTGTCAATTCGCTGGGGTTCGACAATGTCAGCCACGGCTGCATCAGCCTGAGCCCCCAGGACGCCGAGTGGTACTTCAACACGGTCAAAATCGGCGACCCGGTGATAGTGCGGGAATAGCGGCGGCCACACCCTCCAGCTTCAGCAGACCCCGCACCTTGAGGGCGTCCGGGTACGCATCAGGCTGCTGGTTCCGTGTGCCCGATGGCGACGAGGTGCCTGCGCTGTCGTGTGTTACCCGCGACTTGGCTCACATTGGTGCATCCCCCGGGGCGGTCGCGTCGCGTTGGTCACAGCTGCCACAGGTGTCCCTGCGCCGGTCGGCACCCGAGGTGCCCAGCTCTGAGCGACAGCTGTGGTGGCGCGGTGCTGCGAAGGAGGTTGTCGCGCAGAGGCGGACACGGCGCACATCGCCTCTTCCAGAGACCAGTGGTGCTGATGTGGCCAGACAGCAATATGTGAATCTGGAGGTCTCCGGGTGCACGACGCCGCGACAATAACCTGGGTGACGATCGGCTCGTCACGGCACCAACGGGATTTGAGTTGTGTTACCCGGCAACGTAGTTCCGA